>CABQMF010000007.1 GCA_902465265.1 uncultured Collinsella sp.
GACGAAGGGGCTGGAGAATATCTCGATCTGTAACATCTAACGGCCATAATTCGACCCAACTGCTACAGATTGAGACAAAGGCTGGACGCGGTGCCGAAAGATCTCGATCTGTAACATTTGGCTGCTAAAACCCGGTCTACCTGTTACAGATCGAGACATTTCCCGGATGTCGTTGGGGTGGGACTGCAGCGCATTCCGTTCCCCGCATCTCCTCCTTTCTCCGTTAACCGATATGTCCGTAGCAACCCTGCCACGCTGGGCGATAATGGACAAATGTTCAAGTTAATCGTGAGGGAGGAGCTCGATATGGCGACTGCCGATCGTTCCACGCTGTTTATCAATGCGACCGTCCTGGATGGCTCGGAGTATATGGAGCCGCAGTCCGACATGGCCGTGGCCGTCGAGCGCGGCATCATTACCTGGATGGGACCGAGTGCCGTGGCCCAAGCTCCGACAGGTGCCGAGGTCATCGACCTGGCAGGGGCGTATCTCATGCCAGGCCTCATCAATATGCACGTGCATCTGTGCGGTTCGGGCAAACCGGTTTCGGCGGGCGATGCGGGCGCGCTGATGAAGAAGCTCGATAATCCGGTGGGCCGCGCCATCGTTCGCCACATCCTCAAAGGCAGTGCCCAGCAGCAGTTGGCAAGCGGCGTGACCACGGTGCGCGGCGCGGGTGACCCGCTGTTTGCCGATATCGCCGTACGCGATGCTATCGATGCCGGCAAGTACCAAGGCCCTCGCTTGGTGGCGCCGGGAACGGGCGTCACAGTGCCGGGTGGCCATGGCGCGGGGCTGTTCGCGCAGGTCGCCAATACCCCCGCCGAGGCGGCCGAACAGGTGCGCGACCTGTATGCGCGCGGTGCCGACGTCATCAAGCTGTTCGTGACGGGTGGCGTGTTCGATGCGACCGAGGTGGGCGAGCCGGGCGTGCTGCGCATGCCGGTCGAGGTTGCCGCTGCGGCGTGCAAGGCTGCCCACGACGTGGGGCTGCCGGTCATGGCCCATGTCGAGAGCACCGAGGGCGTGAAGGCCGCGCTTCGGGCCGGCGTCGATACGATCGAGCACGGCGCTCCGTTGACGCCCGAGATTCTGGAGCTGTACCGCGGCGCCGCGGGAACACAGCTCGAGGGACGCGCGCCGAGCGTGACCTGCACGATCAGCCCTGCACTGCCGTTTGTACTGCTCGATCCGGAGAAGACTCATTCGACCGACACGCAAAAGAAGAACGGCGACATCGTGTGCTCGGGCATCATCGAGAGCGCCCGTGCCGCACTGGAAGCTGGCGTTAAGGTGGGCCTGGGCACGGATTCAAGCTGTCCGTTCGTGACGCAGTACGACACGTGGCGCGAGGTGGCCCATTTTGCCAAGTACGTGGGCGTGAGCAATGCGTTTGCGCTGCACACGGCCACGCAGGTCAATGCTGAGCTACTGGGCCTGGGTGACGAGACCGGTACGATCGAGTGCGGCAAGGCGGCCGACATTTTGGTGACGCGCGAGAACCCGCTCGATGACCTGCGTGCTCTGCGTGAGCCAATGCACGTGATGTGCCGCGGCAACCTGGTGCGCAAGCTCAAGGTGAAGCGCATTCCCGAGGTGGACGCCGAGCTCGACACGATTATGGCCATGCCGGCCGAGGCGCTGGCCGAGGAGCTGGCTCGCGACGGCGTGGCATAGGTGTGACAAAGGGACGGTCCCTATGCCGCGTTCAAAAAAGCCGAGGTCTCAACACGAGGCCTCGGCTTTTATTTTGTCCTATGGTGTAGCGGCTAGGAGCGCGTTTCCATCTTGGCGTGGCACTTGGGGCAAGTGACGCGGATCTTGCCCTTACCCTTGGGGACGGACAGCATCTGACCGCAGTTGGGGCACTTGAGGTACGCCGTGGTCTTGCGGCCCTTCCACATCTTCTTGGCCGTGCGCTTGGCACGCTCAAAGTCTTCCTTGCTGGTGCCGGCCGCGCGCGAGGCGTTGGCAGCTGCGGCGCCGCCGCCCAAGCTGGCGACGAACTTGCCTAGGCCGGGGACGTTAGCGGTCGCCGTGACAAAGGCCTCGTTCTCCTTGCGGCGCGCGTCGATATTTTTGGACAGGCCGCGCAGCACGCCGAGCACGATTACGGCGATGGCGATCCAGCTGAGCCACTGGATACGGGCCATCGATCCGATCATCGCGATGACGATTCCGGCAAAGCCCATCACGATGGTGAGCTCATCGGCGCCGTTGCGACCCTTCATAAAGTCATTCATGCAGAACTGCCTTTCATTCGATATGCTGCACGCCTTTATACCCGATTTAGAGCAAAGGGGACAGGTTAATCTGCACCAATGTGGTGCAGACGTACCCGTCCCCGGAACACCAAGATGGCGCAAAGCAGTTTGTCCCCAATGCCCCAATTACTTGGAGAGCTTGTCGACGACGCGTTCGATCTCGGCGAGCTTGGCGGCTTTGAGGTCTTCGTCGCCCGATTCAATTGCCGAAGTCACGCAGCCCTCAATGTGAGCCTTGAGCACATCGGCGTTGATGCGCGCAATGAGCGCCTGCGTTGCCATGAGCTGCGTGGAAATATCGACGCAGTAGCGGTCCTCCTCGACCATCCGCAGGATGCCGTCGATCTGACCGCGCGCCGTCTTGAGCATGCGGGTCACCGATTTATGGTCTGCCATCATGGCGAGTCCTCGTTTCTGGTCGATGGAGTCGAATGCCTCTGACAGCTGCTATGCGGCGGTCACGGACAGGGCGTGGAACTTCTCACCGGCGCCCTCGACGGCGGCAGCGAGCTGCTCGGCGGTCACGGTGTCGGCGCACTCCACCTGTACGGTCTGAGTCTCGTGATCGGCATCGGCGTCGGTCACGCCGGCAACGTTGAGCAGTGCCGTCTCGACCGTAGCGTCGCAGTGGCCGCACATAAGGCCGGAAGTCTTAATTGTGTAATGCATGGATATTCCTCTCTGTTGTGTCGGCTTTCCCAGGCACCCGACCTTGACCTTCAAGCCGTCGCTCGCGTACCAAAGTACGCGTCGCTCCTCTTTCAGGTCAATCTCGGGCACCTGGAAAACCCGTTCTAAATGGACTTAATGGTGAGCCTATTTTGCCACTTTCGGATTAAAGGTTCGCAGGCGCAGAGCATTGCTTACGACGCACACGCTCGACAGGCTCATGGCTGCAGCGCCAAACATCGGTGAGAGCTGCCATCCGGTGAGCGGGAAGAACACGCCCGCCGCCAGCGGAATGCCGATGCCGTTGTAGAACAACGCCCAGAACAGGTCCTGCTTGATGTTGCGAATCGTGGCACGCGACAGCTCGATGGCACGGGCGACGTCCACGAGGTCGCTGCGCATGAGTACCACGTCGGCGCCCTCCTTGGCGATGTCGGCGCCGGTGCCGATGGCAAGACCAACGTCGGCGCGCGCCAGGGCGGGGGAGTCGTTGATGCCGTCGCCCACCATGGCGACCTTGCCGCCTGCATCCTGCAGTTTGCGCACGTGGCGTTCCTTGTCGGCGGGCAGGACGTCGGCGATAACCTGTTCGCTGGTGAGTCCCACGCGGCGGGCGATGGCCTCGGCCGTCACGCGGTTGTCGCCGGTGAGCATGCGCACATCGACGCCGAGCTTGCGGAGCGCGACGATTGCCTCGGCACTCGTTTCCTTGACCTCGTCGGCCACGGCGATGGTGCCAACAAGCTCGCCGTTCCTGGCAAAGAACAGCGGCGTTTTGCCCTCGGTGGTAAATTGCTCGGCAAGACCGGCGGGCACCTCCGCGCCCAGCTCGTTCATCAGGCGCACGTTGCCGGCAGCGATGACGTTTTGTCCCTCGCGCGCTGTAACGCCTCGTCCAGGCACGGCGGCAAAGTCCTCGACCATGCGCGCTACGATTCTACGCGCTTCGCACTCGGCCATAATCGCCTCGGCCAGCGGGTGCTCGCTCGAGCGCTCCAGCGCGGCGGCCAGCTTGAGCAGCGCCTTTTCGCTCATGGCGGGCGAGTCGTCAGCGCGCGTGGCTACCACGATATCGGTCACGGCGGGCTTGCCGCGGGTGACCGTGCCCGTCTTATCGAGCACCACGGTGCCCACGCTGCGTAGGCTTTCCAGCGCCTCGGCACTTTTGAACAGGATGCCCATCTCGGCGCCCTTGCCGGTGCCCACCATAATGGCGACGGGTGTGGCCAGGCCGAGCGCGCACGGACAACTGATCACCAGCACAGCGACAGCGGAAGTGAGCGCCTCGTTGATGCTGCCGGTGAGCGCCATCCACGCCACAAAAGTCACGGCCGAGATTACAAACACCACGGGCACAAACACACCGGCGACCTTATCGGCCAGGCGGGCGATAGGCGCCTTGGTGGCATTGGCGTCCTCGACGAGCTGGATGATCTTGGCAAGCGACGTGTCGGCGCCCACGCGTGTGGCGCGGAAGGTAAACGAGCCAGTGCGGTTGACGGTGGCGGCGTTGACGGTATCGCCGACGGTTTTCTCCACGGGGATGGACTCGCCGGTGAGCGCGCTCTCGTCCACGGCCGACGCGCCCTCGAGCACCACGCCGTCGACAGGGATAGACTCGCCGGGGCGCACGCGCAGCATCTGCCCGGGAAGGATACTGTCGACGTCCACAGTGGTCTCGGTGTCGTCGTTGGTCACGACGGTCGCGGTCTTGGGTGCCAGGTCGATGAGAGCCTCGATAGCGCCACCGGTTTTGGACTTGCTGCGCGTCTCGAGGTATTTGCCCACGGTGACGAGCGACAGGATGGTGCCGGCGCTCTCGAAGTACAGGTTGTCCATGCTCGTCATCATGGCCTCGTGCACCTGACCCGTGGCCAGCTGGTCGGCCATGATAAACATGGCATAGAGCGACCAGGCGATCGACGCGGTGGCGCCCACGGCAATAAGGGCGTCCATGGTGGGCGCGCCGTGCACGAGTGATTTGAAGCCGTTGATAAAGTACGCGTCGTTGACATAGACGATGGGGACGAGCAGGACAAGCTCGGTGAGGGCGAGCGTCATGCTGTGGATGTGGTCGGTGAAGATGCCGGGCAGCGGCCAGCCGAGCATGTGTCCCATGCCTATGTAGAACAGCGGAATGAGAAAGATGATTGAGATGATGAGACGGGTGCGCATGGCGGAGGCAGTGGCCTCCAGCTTTTTGGTCGGCGACTCCATATGGGCGGCGCCGGACCTGGCTTGCGCGCTGCCACTTGAGCCGGCGGCATCGGTGCCCGTGCTGACGGGCGAGGCCGAATAACCCGCGCGATCGACGGCGGTGCAGATGTCATCGGGGCTGACCTGCGCGGGGTCATAGTCCACCAGCATGGAGCCGGCGAGCAGGTTGACGGCGACGCTTTGGACGCCGTCGAGCTTGCTGACGGCACGGTCCACATGCGCCTGGCAGGCGGCGCACGTCATGCCGCCCACGTCAAACTTATCTTGAGCCATGGCTTCTCCTTTCTGTAGTTCGGTGTTGGAATTGTTAACCTGCTGATACTATACACCCATACCCCCTGGGGGTGTCCAGTGAGGAGAAAAATGTATGAGATTCCATTGCAGATGAGGGTGGCCGCTCAATCGTTGGCAGTCCCTGTCAGACATCTCAATCTGTAACATCTAGCAGGAAAATGACCTATAACTGTTACAGATTGAGATGTTGCTCGGCGTGGGAGTCTCTGTGCGATCCCAGACCCCGTCATCTGTGGTTTACGTGGGGGCATACGGAGTACGGGTATACTAACCGGCGGCGAATCTGCTCCATCGCTTAGGGCCGCTGCGTCTGGACGGCGCGTGATAGGGCTGCCAAAGCGATCGCCAGCGTGCTGAGCAACGTCCTCTCTGTGCGCACCTGTTTTTGTATGTATTAGCGCACTACCAAGCACGCCCCGCGCGGCCGCATGCCGTGCCCATAACGCGTGCAGATAAGGAACAACAACATATGCGTAATTCTGTATCTGACGTCACCGACGCCGAGATTCTGGACGAGACCCGCGAGGCCATGACCCAGGCTGCCTTCGATGCGGCCGACGAGGCCAGCGCCGCCGAGGCCGTCGAGTCCGCTACCGAGAGCCTGCCCGCCTTTGACGAGCTGGGTCTTTCGGACGAGATGCTTCGTGCTATCGAGAACCTGGGCTACACGGCGCCCACGCCCGTGCAGGCCGGCTCGATCCCCGTGGTGCTCGAGGGCCGCGACCTGCTTGCCGCCGCTCAGACCGGCACCGGCAAGACGGCCGCCTTCTTGCTGCCGACCATGAACAACCTGGAGCACATCGCTCCGCCCAAGCCCGTGCGCGAGCGCGGCGGCCGCAACCGCCGTCGCGGCGCCAAGAAGCCCGAGGGCAACGGCCGCGGCCCCGTGATGCTCGTCATCACCCCCACGCGCGAGCTTGCCCAGCAGATCGACGAGGTCGCGAGCAAGATTGCCGACGTCACCGGCCATGTTGCCGTGACCGTCGTGGGCGGCGTGAGCTACAAGCCGCAGACCGCGGCGCTCAAGTATGGCTGTGACATCCTGGTCGCCACGCCGGGCCGTCTGGTCGACTTGATCGAGCAGGGCGCCTGCCACCTGAACGAGGTCAAGGTGCTGGTGCTGGACGAGGCCGACCGCATGCTCGATATGGGCTTTTTGCCCGCCGTCCGTCGCATTGTGCGCGAGACGCCGGCCGAGCGTCAGACGCTGCTGTTCTCGGCCACGCTCGACGAGGAGGCCGTGGGCGAGATCACCGACCTGGTGAGCGACCCGGCACGCGTGGAGATCGCGCCCGCCACGTCGACCGCCGACACCGTCGACCAGTTTGTATTCCCGGTGTCCATTGAGGCCAAGAACAACCTGCTGCCCGAGTTCCTCAAGAAGGAGGGTCCGGAGCGCACCATCGTCTTTATGCGCACCAAGCACCGCGCTGACAGCTGCTGCCGTCGCTTGGAGCGTAAGGGCATCAAGGCCGCCGCGATTCATGGCAACCGCAGCCAGGCGCAGCGCGAGCGCGCGCTTTCGGCCTTCCGCGACGGCACCGTCGACGTACTGGTGGCGACCGACGTGCTCGCCCGCGGCATCGACATCAGCGACGTGCGCTACGTCGTGAACTTTGACGTGCCGGCCGAGCCGACCGACTACATCCACCGTATTGGCCGTACGGGACGTGCCGGCGAGCTGGGCTGGGCCATCACGTTTGTGACCGAGCAGGATGTCGATGAGTTCTACGAGATCGAGAAGCTCATGGACAAGACGGCCGACATCTACGAGGCCGGCGACCTGCATGTGGGTCCCAACCCGCCCGCGGTTGACCCTGAGCGCGACCCTGCGGCCTTCAAGGTGAAGAAGAAGACCAAGTGCGGCAAGTCCAAGAGCAAGAAGAAGCTTGAGCAGGCACGTCGCGACGGCAAGCGCAACGGCGACGATTACGGCGACGTAGCTGGTCGTTCCAACCGCGGTCGCGACGAGCGCCGCGGCGACGGCGAGCGTCCGAGCCGTCCCAAGCGCGGCGGTAAGACCCGCGTGCGCGAGGGCGTTCAGGCTCGCGTGGACGAGGCTGTGGAGAGCGTGGCCCGCGAGGTGGCTGCCGAGGAGCGCGGCGGTGCTGGTGCCGTTGAGCAGGCCCCGCGCGGCAACCGTGCCGAGCGCCGTGCCAAGCAGTTCCAGGGTGAGGCGCATCGCCGTCGCCGCGAGGACGAGGACCGCGGCGGCCGTCGTCGTGTTGAGCGCGAGGGCGAGGGCCGCGGTTCGCGCGGAGGCCGCGAGGGCGGCCGCGGCACTGAGCGTCGTGAAGGCGCCCGCGGCAACGGTGGCCGCAGTGGCGCCGGTCGTTCGAATGAGTCGCGCGATCGTCGCGACCCGCGTGCCAGCCGCGATCGTCGCGATGACTGGCGTAACTACGACGACACCCGCGAGGAGCGCCGTGGCGGCTATCGCGGCGGGCGTGGCGGCAACCAGGCCGGCTCCCGCGGCGGTCGTGCCGGCGGTCGCGATAACCGTGGCAGCTACGGTAACGGCCGTGGCGGCAAGCGCGGTGGCAGCTCCCGTCGCCCCGGTGACGGCGGCGGCAAGCGCAAGTAACATACGTGTCGCCCGCTAGAGCGAAGTGAGCCAAGGGCCCCGAGCAACTACGCTCGGGGCCCTTTTTGGTGCAAAGGGGTCAGAGCAAGGAGTGTCCCCAAGTGCTGCCTAAATACCGTTTATCGGAGAAAAAATACCGTTCGCCGGTCATAATGATTGTTCCGGCTTTGGGCTTGTCTACAATAA
This sequence comes from uncultured Collinsella sp., assembly GCA_902465265.1. Lineage (GTDB taxonomy): Bacteria > Actinomycetota > Coriobacteriia > Coriobacteriales > Coriobacteriaceae > Collinsella. The sequence continues at coordinate 8,215 of CABQMF010000007.1, forward strand.
CCCCCGTAAAAGAAATGCGGAAGGTTGCCGAGTCCCCTCGGACGTGGGCCTAACCAAAGTCTTTGATCGCGCGCGTCTCAATGGGCGCATTCGATTGATTTTGGTTGGGTTATATTTATGAAGGGACATGTCACCATGGGTTTCTTTTCTCGCCTAATGGGTGGCTCGGATAAGCAGACGACTGCGGCTTCCGAGTTCGAAATCCTCGCTCCCGTTTCCGGCGAGCTTGTTCATCTAGAAAAAACCAATGACCCCGCTTTTAGCAGCCGTGCCGTGGGCGATGGCGTTGCCGTGGTTCCCCAAGAGGGAACGGTGTGCGCTCCTGTTTCCGGCACCGTCGCGGCGCTGTTTCCGACTGAGCACGCGTTGGGCATCATGTCCGACGACAGCTCTGCTCAGGTGATGCTGCACATCGGAATCGACACTGTTAAGCTTGAGGGTAAGGGCTTCCATGCGCTTGTTGCCCAGGGTGACCATGTCGACGCGGGTCGGCCCCTCGTCGAGGTCGATTTCGACGCGGTCCGCGCCGCCGGCTTCGATCCCACGGTCTTCGTTATCGTGTGCGAGCGTTCGGAGAACTCGACTCTTCGTGAGCATGCTTCCGGCCCTGTTGCTGTTAAAGAGCCTGTCATCTGGCTTTCCGAGTAAATTCTTGTGGTGGGTACCGTGGTTATCAAGCGAGTTTTTAACAACAACGTCGCAATGGTCACTTCGGACGATGGCTCCGAGCTCATCGTCATCGGTCGAGGTCTCTGCTTTGGCCGTCATGCCGGCGATGCCATCAATGAGGCATCGGTCGAAAAGACCTACGCGTTGCAGGAGGGAACTTCTCAGGATTCGCGTACGATTGACCGCTTGGCACATCTTTTGGAGTCCATCCCCACCGTCAACCTCGTGATTTCCGAGGACATTGTTCAGATGCTTCGTCGAGAGCTCGATGTCGACATCAACGATAAGATCCTCATCGCTCTCGCAGACCATATCAGCCTCGCCCTCGATCGCGAGCGCAAAGGCGTTCCCTGCGAGAACCCGCTGCTGCTCGAGATCCAGCAGTTCTATCGCAAGGAGTACGCGCTTGCGGGCCGTGCCCTTCAGATTATCAAGGACTATTTGGGCATCCAGATGAGCGAGGAAGAGCAGGGCTTCATTACACTGCATATCGTCAACGCCACCATGCCGCAACGCTCCGACCGCCTCATCATCTCGGTCCAGCTTGTTCGCGACGTGCTTGCGATTGTTTCTGAGCGCTATTCTACGACCCTCGATGACACCTCGCTGCCTTACGAACGTTTTGTTCGTCACCTGCAGTTTTTCGCGCAGCGAGCGCTCGATCCTGCGGCAGGGCAAATCAACGGCGACGCGCTGTTCCGAATCGATGAAACGGCGTATCCGTGCGCATTCTCGTGCGCGGACGCCATAGCCGCCCACTTGTCGTCTACCTATAACGTTGTCGTTACTAATGCCGAGAAGAGTTATCTCGCGTATCACATTGTTAACCTGCTTGGAGAACCTGGTCTCTAGGCATAACGTGCCCACACATCGATTGATATAAGGCAAGGCTCACGGTCTTGTCCAGGGCACATCTGTCTTAATTTGCGGAAAAGGAAGGGGAGTACCGCTATGACCGCAAAAAAGAAGTTCAATTTCAAAGCGCCATTGGAGGTGTTCGCGAAGTCAATCGTCCAGCCGATGATGTATCTCTCGGTTGCCGGCATCCTGCTCATCGTGGGCATCATTCTGACCAACAAGACCATCTGCGCCATGGTCCCTGTGCTGGGCTTCGGTCCGTTCCAGCTCGTGGGCGCCGTTGTCTATCAGTCGCTGATGTTTATCATCAACAACCTCTCGATTCTGTTCTGCGTGGGCATCGCCGGTGCCATGGCAAAGAAGAACAAGGGCCATGCTTCGCTAATCGCCCTGATGTCGTTCTTCCTGTTCCTGCAGGCTAACAACATCGTGCTCAACGCCACCGGCTCTCTTGCCGAAGCGAACGGCATGCTCGGTCTTACCGGAACCGGCCAGAGCACCGTTATGGGCATCCAGGTGCTCGATACCGGCGTGTTTGGCGGCATCATTCTTGGTTGCATCACCGGTGCCGTGTTCAACAAGTACTCGAACAAGCAGTTCCCCATTGCCCTTTCGATGTTCTCGGGCGTTCGCTTCCCGTTCCTGATCATGATCATCATTTCCTGGATCATGGGCGCTGGCTTCTGCATCGTTTGGCCTCCGGTTCAGGGCGCCATCTCCTCCGTTGCCGGCATCATTAAGGAGTCGGGCAACATCGGTCTGTTTATCTACGGCATGCTCAACAAGCTGCTCGTTCCCACCGGTCTGCACCACCTCATCTACACCCCGTTCCAGTTCTCCGATGTGGGTGGCACCCTGACGCTGGGTGATCAGGTTATCGCCGGCGCCTATCCCATCCGTGTTGCCGAGATGGCAATGACGGGCCAGCCCTTCTCCGATAGCACCTACTTCAACAGCTACACCTTCAACAACCTGTGGCCCTACATCGGCATCGGTCTCGCCTTTATCTTCACCGCTTACAAGGGGAACAAGGATAAGACCAAGGCCGTTATCATCCCGCTGATCATCACCGCCGTGCTCTCCTGCGTGACCGAGCCCATGGACTTCCTCTTTGTCTTTGCCGCTCCCGTGCTCTTTGTCGTTCACTCGGTTCTTTCCGGCATCTTCCTGGTTCTGCTCAAGGTCCTCTCCGTGCCCGCTTCGACTGCAGGCGGCATCATCAATATCGTGGTTTCCAACCTGGTCCTGGGTGTCGATAAGACCAACTGGCCGGTTATGCTGGTGCTTGGAGTCGTCAACGCCGCTCTGTACTTCTTCCTCTTCACCTTCCTTATTAAGAAGCTCAACCTCCACACGCCTGGTCGCGAGGAGGAGTCCGAGCTCGCCGAGTCCGTTGCCGAGGGCGAGGCCGCCGCGTCTGTCGCGGTGAAGCAGGGCGCTGTTGCCGCAGCTCCCGCAGAGGGCGTCGATGCGGGCATTGCCGACCTGGTCGCAGGCCTTGGTGGCAAGGACAACATCGAGGAGCTCGAGAACTGCTTTACGCGTCTCCGCGTGAACGTTAAGAACCCGGACCTCATCAATGAGGACCTCATCAACCACGTGCCCAACAGCGGCATCAACCGCAACGGCAATAATATCCAAATCATCTTTGGCATGAAGGTCGCCGAGATGCGCGACAAGGTCGAAAACGCAATTGAGAAGGAGCAGTAAACAATGATCATTACTCTGTGTGGTGGCGGATCCACCTTTACCCCCGGCATCGTCAAGTCCATCGCCCTGCGCAAGGACGAGCTCGACGTTGACGAGATTCGTCTGTACGACATCAACGAGGAGCGCCAGCGCAAGATCGGCGTGCTCGTGGACTGGATTTTGCACGAGGACCTCGGCCTGGACATCAAGCTCACGGTGACCACCGACAAAAAGACGGCTTTTACCGACGCGAGCTTCGTGTTTGCCCAGATGCGCGTGGGCGGCTACGCCATGCGCGAGCAGGACGAGAAGATTCCGCTGCGTCACGGCTGCGTGGGTCAGGAGACTTGCGGTTGCGGCGGCCTTGCCTACGGCATGCGCACCATCTTCCCCATGGTCGAGCTGATCGATGACGTTGAGAAGTACGCCAAGAAGGACTACTGGATTCTCAACTACTCCAACCCTGCCGCCATCGTCTCCGAGGGCTGCCGTGTGCTGCGTCCCAACGCTCGCATCATCAACATCTGCGACATGCCGATCGCGATCATCGACGTGGTTTGCGCCGCGCTCGATATCGACAAGAAGGATGTCGAGTACGATTACTTTGGCCTCAACCACTTTGGTTGGTTCACCTCGATCCGTCACAAGGGCGAGGAAGTGCTCCCGCAGCTGCGCGAGTACATCAAGGAGCACCAGATCCTGCTGCCCGACTCCTACCTCAAGGGCATGGGCTCGCTCATGGCAAAGAAGCCCGAGGAGACCACCGACGAGCACCCCGAGCAGAACCGCCACACCAAGGGCAGCTGGTACTACGTCTGGAAGGGCGAGTACGAGATCATGGAGTGCTTCCCGGAGTACCTGCCCAACACGTATCTGAACTACTACCTGCAGCAGAAGGAGTTCGTCGAGCATTCCAACCCCGAGCGCACCCGTGCTAACGAGGTTGAGGAGACGCGCGAGAAGAACCTCTTCGACGGCATCGACCACTACGAGAAGACGGGCGAGATCGACGAGAGCACGTTCTATGCGGGCAGCCACGGCGACTGGATTGCCGACCTGGCCATCGCTCTGAAGAACGACACCAAGCAGCGTTTCCTGGTCATTTGCGAGAACAAGGGCGCTATCCCCAACATGCCCTATGACGCCATGGTCGAGCTGCCTGCCTACATTGGCAAGAACGGCCCCGAGGTCATCAGCCGCGACAACATTCCTCTGTTCCAGCAGGGCCTCATGATGCAGCAGCTGAACTCCGAGAAGCTCGTGGTCGAGGCTACGATCGAGGGTTCTTACGAGAAGGCGCTCAAGGCCTTTACGCTGAACAAGACCGTGCCGTCGATGAAGGTCGCCAAGGAGGTTCTCGACGACATGATCGAGGCCAACAAGGGTTACTGGCCCGAGCTTAAGTAAAAGCAGCAGGGTCGCTGGCCGCATACCTGGAGCAATGCCCCGTCCACGTGATTGCGTGGGCGGGGCATTGTCATTTGGTAACGCGTTTTATCAAATATGGCATTTATCTGCGGTAATGTTCATTTTCACCGCTGATGGTGACATTTCATACCGCCTGCCGAACTGCGTGGAGACCTAACAACTTTTTAGGTCAGTGTTGTGCGTGTAGCAACTTCGCCCGGCCTCGCCTCCGGGCTGCCATGTGAGAGGGGATCTTATGGCTCGACTGCACGTAATGGAACGCAGCCACGCTCAGGCCGTCATGGACGACCTGCACGATGCGCTCGGACGCCGTCTGGCGGTGAGTTCGCTCGCCCCGTGCCCCGTTGAGTTTACGGCGGCGCTCGTCAACCTGTGCTCCACCCAGAGCTGCGGTAAGTGCACGCCCTGCCGCGTGGGCCTGAGCGCACTGAGCGACCTGCTCGCCGATGTGCTCGAAGGCCGCGCCGACGAGTCCACGCTCAACCTGATTGAGCGCACGGCCCGCACCATCTACCTTTCGAGCGACTGCGCCATCGGCTACGAAGCTGGCGCCATGGCACTCACGGCCATTCGTGGCTTCCACGACGATTTTGAGCACCACATTCGCGAGCACTCCTGTGGCTTTGACCGCGAGGCCCGCGTTCCGTGCGTCTCGGGCTGCCCGGCGCACGTCGACATTCCCGGGTACATTTCGCTTGTCGAGGCCGGCCGCTATGCCGATGCCGTCAAGGTCATCCGCAAGAACAATCCGCTGCCGCTCGTTTGCGGCCTGGTGTGCGAGCATCCCTGCGAGATGCACTGCCGTCGCGGCATGGTCGACGATCCCATGAACATCCTCGCCCTTAAGCGTTTTGCCGTTGAGCACAGTGACCTCAACGACCACAAGCCGCATGTAGTGGACAACACCGGTAAGCGCGTCGCCGTGATCGGCGGCGGCCCGGCCGGTCTTTCCTGCGCCTACTACCTGGCCGTGATGGGCCACAAGGTGAGCATCTTTGAACAGCGCCACCACCTGGGCGGCATGCTGCGCTACGGCATCCCCAGCTATCGTCTGCCGCGCGAGCGCCTGCAGGCCGAGATTGACTGGATCTTGAGCGCCGGTATCGACGTGGAGCTCGACCACTCCGTGAACGGCGAGGAGCTCGCCCGTCTGCGCGATGAGTTCGATGCCGTCTACCTGGCCATCGGTGCCCACAGCGATAAGAAGCTTGGCCTTCCGGGCGAAGAGGCTCCCGGCGTGGAGTCGGCCGTCAAGATGCTGCGCGCCATCGGTGACGACGAACTGCCCGACCTGAGCGGCCAGCGCGTGTGCGTCATCGGCGGCGGCAACGTGGCCATGGACGTGGCGCGCTCTGCCGTGCGCTGCGGTGCCGAAAAGGTGAGCATCGTCTACCGCCGCCGCATCTGCGATATGACGGCCCAGGACGCCGAGATTGCCGGTGCTCAGGCCGAGGGCTGCGAGGTGCTGGAGCTCACAGCCCCGCTCGCCATCGATACGGGCGAGGACGGTCGCGTGAGCGGCCTGCGCGTGCAGCCGCAGATTATCGGCGAGCCCCGCCGCGGGCGCCCGGCCCCGCGTGCCGCCGCCACGCCCGAGCAGGTCATTCCCTGCGAGCGCGTGTTCGTGGCCATTGGTCAGGACATCGACTCCAAGCCGTTTGAGGACGTGGGCATCGCCTGCAAGTGGGGTCGCGTCGTCACCGATTCGGACGGCGCCGTGCCCGACTTCGATGGCCTCTTTAGCGGCGGCGACTGCCAGACCGGCCCCGCCACCGTCATCCGTGCCATCAACGCCGGCCGCGTTGCTTCGGCAAATATCGACCGCTACCTGGGCTTCGACCACAAGATTAAACTCGATGTGGAGCTGCCGACCGTTCAGTTTAAGGGCAAGCATGAGTGCGGCCGCTGCGAGCTGGGCGAGCGCGAGGCCGGCGAGCGCATTCACGATTGGAATCTGGTCGAACAGGGCCTTACCGAGGAGGAGGCACGCCAAGAGGCGAGTCGCTGCCTGCGCTGCGACCACTTTGGCTTTGGCGCGTTCCGCGGAGGGAGGAACCTGGAATGGTAGAGCCCAACAAAACCACCGTCAGCGACAACACCGAAAACGGAGCGCACAACATGGTCAGGCTCATTATCGATAACTGTGAAGTCGTGGTGCCCGAGCACACCACGATCCTGGATGCGGCCAAGTCCGCCGGCATTCAGATTCCCACCCTGTGCTACCTGCGCGATCTAAACGAGATCGGCGGCTGCCGCGTGTGCGTGGTCGAGGTCGAGGGCTGCGACCAGCTGGTTGCCGCCTGCAACAACTACGTGCTCGACGGCATGGTGGTGCACACCAACAGCCCCAAGGCCCGCGAGGCCCGCCGCACCAACGTGCAGCTGCTGCTGTCCCAGCACGATTCGCAGTGCACGAGCTGCGTGCGCAGCGGCAACTGCAACCTACAGACCATCGCCAACGACCTGGGCATTTTCTATCTGCCGTATCAAAGGCATTTGGCGGGCGAGGGCTGGGATTTCGATTTTCCCATCATCCGCGAAAACGACAAGTGCATTAAATGCATGCGCTGCATCAAGGTGTGCGAGAGCGTGCAGGGCCTAGGGATTTGGGACCTGACCAACCGCGCCACGCATACCGCTGTGGGTACCCGCGGGCGCGTGCCGATCGGCAAGACCGATTGCGTCGCGTGCGGCCAGTGCATCACGCATTGCCCGACGGGCGCCCTGCGCGAGCGCGACGATACCGAGACCGTGTTTGACGCGCTCGCTAATCCCGACAAGATCGTGCTGGTGCAGATCGCGCCTGCCGTGCGCAGCGCCTGGGGCGAGGAGCTCGGCATTCCGCGCGAGGAGGCTACCGTCGAGCGCTTGGCCTGCGCACTGCGCCGCGTTGGCTTTGAGTACGTGTTCGACACCGATTTCTCGGCCGACCTTACCATTATGGAGGAAGGCTCCGAGCTGCTCGAGCGCCTGGGTAAGGCCGCCAAGGGCGAGGGCGACAGCCGCAGCTGGCCCATGTTTACGAGCTGCTGCCCGGGTTGGGTGCGCTTTGTGAAGGCGCGCTATCCGGAGTTTGTCGACAGCCTGTCCACGTCCAAGTCGCCACAGCAGATGTTCGGCGCTATTGCCAAGACCTACTACGCCAAGGTGCTGGGCGTGGAGCCCGAGCGCCTGTTCGTGGTGTCCGTTATGCCGTGTACGGCCAAGAAGGCTGAGTGCGCGCTGCCGAGCATGGTGGGCGAGGACGGCACGCCCGATGTGGACGTTGCGCTGACGGTGCGCGAGATGGTGCGCATGATCCGTGCGAGCCACGTGGGCGTTGACACGCTGGTCGAGGAGCCGCTCGACACGCCGCTGGGCTTTGGCACGGGCGCGGGTGTGATCTTTGGCGCCACGGGCGGCGTGATGGAGGCTGCTGTGCGCTCGGCCTATTACCTGGTGACGGGCAAGAACCCCGATGCGGATTTCTTTACCGACGTGCGTGGCCTGGATGGCTGGAAGGAAGCCGTCGCCGATATCGATGGCACCAAGGTGCGCGTCGCCGTGGCGCACGGGCTGGGCAACGCCGCCCGCCTGCTCGACGCGATTCGCGACGGCCGTGTGAGCTATGACTTCGTTGAGGTTATGGCATGCCCGGGCGGCTGCGTCGGTGGCGGCGGTCAGCCCATCCACGACGGCTGCGAGCTGGCGGCCGAGCGCGGCCAGGTGCTGTGGGGCCTGGATGCCGCCGCGGACATTCGCTTCTCGCACGAGAATCCCGATGTCCAGGCGTGCTACAGCGAGTTTTTGGGCGCGCCGCTCTCGCCGCTGGCCGAGGAGCTGCTGCATACCGACCATCACGCCTGGTCGATGCCCAACGAGGGGACGTGCTAGCGATGCGCGCGTTTGATTTTGAGATGTCGCGCCGGGGGTTTGCCTCGGCGCTCGCCGCGGGCGCGCTGTCGCTTGCGCTGGCTGGCTGTGGCGGCGGGGCTGCCGGGGCTGGGTCTGCTGCGGGCTCGGCTGCCACGGACGGCGCCGGTGCCGCTGCCGAGCCGGTTGAGGTGCACGTCGCCTCGCTCAAGGGTCCGACGTCAATCGGTCTGGTGCAGTTTATGGACCGGGCGGCCGACGGTGCCACGGACAACGAGTTCGACTTTGCGATCAACACCGCCGCCGACGAGATTGTGCCCAAGGTCATTCAGGGCGATGTCGATATCGCCCTAGTGCCCGCCAACGTGGCGAGCGTACTCTACAACAAGACCGAGGGCGCGGTGCAGGTCATCGACATCAACACGCTGGGTGTGCTGAACGTTGTGACGGGCGACGCAAGTGTGGCCTCGTTTGGCGATCTGGCGGGCCATACCGTCTATATGACGGGCAAGGGCACCACGCCGGAGTACGTCATGAACTACCTGCTGGACCGCGCGGGCCTGACCGGCCAGGTGGCGCTTGAGTTTAAGAGCGAGCCCACCGAGGTGCTGTCGGCGCTGCTTGCCGATCCGTCTGCCGTGGGCGTGCTGCCCGAGCCGTTCAAGACCGCTGCCATCGCCAAGAGCGAAGGCAAGCTGTCGGCTCCGGTAAGTCTGACCGATGTGTGGGATGAGCTGGCGGGCGACACGGGTTCGCGCCTGCTGACGGGCGTGACCGTGGTGCGCCGCGCCTTTGCCGAGGAGCATCCCGATGCCGTGGCGGAATTCTTGCGCTGCCATGAGGCGAGCGTGAAGGCCGTCAATGCGGCGCCGGCGGACTGGGCGCAGGCCGTGGTCGATGCGGGTGTCGTCGATAACGCCGCGATTGCCGAAAAGGCGATTCCCGGGTGCATGCTTGTATGCCAGACGGGGAAAGATATGAAGGCGGCGCTCGGTGGGTACCTGCAGGTGCTGGCCGATGCGGATGCGAGCGCCGTGGGCGGCAAGCTCCCGGCTGATGATTTCTACTACATGGAGTAGCCCGTGCGTGTGTTTGCTCGACAAATGACAGAGCGTATGAAGGCGGTGGTGGCAGGTGGTGCCGTCGCCGCCTTTTGGCTTGCCGTGTGGGTGCTGGTGGCGGGTCTCGTGGCGCAGCCGTTGATTTTGCCGGGACCGAGCGCTGTTGTGGTGGCGTTGCTGCGGCTGCTGTGCGATGCCGGCACGTGGGCGATTCTGGCGGGCTCGGGTGCGCGGATTCTAGGCGGTTTGGCGCTTGCTGCGGTGTGCGGTGGTTTGCTGGCCGGAATTTCGTCGCGCTCGCGGGCGTTTGCGCGCTTGGTGGCGCCGGCGCTTTCATTTGTAAAGGCGACGCCGGTTGCCTGCGTGGTGGTCCTGCTGCTCATTTGGCTGGGGTCGGCGCGCGTGAGCATCGCCGCGGTCTTTTTGATGGCGCTGCCGGGCGTGTATTTTTCGCTGGCCGAGGGTTTGACGCAGGTTGATCAGCCGCTGGAGCAGATGTTTCGTCTGCATGGCGTGCGGGGTTGGCGTCTGTTTTGCGCCCATACCTGGCGCGAGGTCCTGCCGTTTGTGCTTTCGTGTGCGCGTGCCGTGATCGGCATGAGCTGGAAGGCCGGCGTGGCGGCGGAACTCATCGGCATGGCGACGGGCACCGTGGGCGAACGCATCTATCAGGCGAAGCTTTTGATCGAGACGGCTGATCTGCTGGCGTGGACCGTGCTGGTCGTTGCCGTCTCGTGGGCGTGTGAGCGCGTGCTGGTGTGGCTGCTGCGGGTTTCGGGTTCCGTGGCATGGCGTGTGGCCGTGCGGGCGCATGGGCGCGGCGCTCGCGGGCGTGCGGGGGCTGCGAGCGATGGCGCTGCAGCGGAGCTTGCGCTTGCCGTGGGCGATCGCGCGCCCTGGGCACCGGCGCTGGATGGTCTGGTGCTCAACGTGCCCGCGGGTGGGCGTATCTGTGTGATGGGCGCTTCGGGCGCGGGCAAGTCGACGCTGCTCGCCCTGGCGGCGGGGGAGTGCGCGCCGTGCTCGATGGTGTTTCAGGATGCGCGCCTGGTAGAGGGCGCCTCGGCTTTGGATAACGTGCTGGTGTGTGCCGATGCGCGCGTGGATGCTTCGAGCGCTACGGCCTTGCTGCGCCGGTTGGTGCCGGGAATTGACGTGCATGTTCGCGTGGCCGAGCTTTCGGGCGGGCAGCGCCGTCGTGTCGAGATCGCCCGCGCCCTGCTGTGTGGCGGCTGCGCCGTCATTCTTGATGAGCCCTTTACCGGCCTGGACGCTTCCGCGCGCGATGCGACGGCCGAGGCTGTGCTCGACCTGCTCGACGGCCGCATGCTCTTGCTTGCCACGCATGACGTCACCGATGCTCAGGTGCTCGATATCTCGGATGTCATTGCGCTTTAGAAGCCATCACAAGTTCTAGCTCGACAACAAAATGATCCGTTTTCCTCCGCCCCCAAGGGATCAGCGTTTTGCCAGTTTGTGGTAGAACTAGGGAACGGTTCTTGAGGAGGCTGGCATGCTCAACGCGTTGGTGTGGACACTTGCTTGTTTAGGCGTTGTCGCGGCAGATATTGCCTTGAGCGTGGTTTTGTTTTCCGCTTTGGGTGTCGCGTCGGTGTTCATGGGCTTTTCGATTGATGGCCTCGATATTCAATTGCTTCAGGCTGCCGCGCAGATGGCGTCGTTTTTGATGGCGCTGCTGTGGTGGCGTTATCTGTGGCCGCGCTCGTTTATGGCGCGCTGGCAGGGCGAGCGCCCGCTTGGCGGGGGAGCAGGCAAGGCACGGAGGCGCATCGCCTGCGTTATCGTGATCGGCCTGGCCCTGCAGGTGGTCGTTGGCTACGTGACCGACGCTGTGCTGTCGCTGTTGCCCGAGGCGGCGGCCGATTACAGCGAGCTTGTCGAGGAGACGGGCATGGGTGACACGAGCTATCTGGCCGTCCTGACCACGGTGCTCGGCGCTCCGTTTTGCGAGGAGCTGCTGGTGCGCGGTATCATTTTTGAGTTTTCGCTCCGAGCATTTAACCCGCAGTGCCGTCCGCTCTGGAAGCGCCGGCGTCGCGCGCGGGCGCAGGACGGCGCCATGGTGCCCTGGGCGGCCCCAAGCACGTGGGGTATCGCCGCGGCGATTGTGCTGCAGGCGGCAATCTTCGGTTTTATGCACATGAACTGGGTGCAGGGTTGCTACGCCGGCGCCGCCGGCCTCATCTTTGGTTGGGTGCTCGTGACGACCGGAAAGCTCCGCTACACGATCCTGCTGCACTTTGCCTTTAATGCCGGGTCGTATCTCATGACGTTGCTCTGGTTTGTGAACACGCCGTTCGACGTGGCAATTACGGTCGCTATCGCCGGCGTCATCCTCGTTGAGGCAATGCGCTCGCTGCGTCACGCGTGTGGGATGGACGCAGCGAGCGCACCGCTGCCCTAGTTGCGACGCCCGCCTCCGTTGGCGCCCTGCCGTCCCTGGGCCGCGCGATTGCGACCGGCAGTGTTCTGTGCGCGCGACATGCCGCCGTGCCCCTTGCTGCCTTTGGGTCCCTTGCCGGCGCCGCCATGCGGTTTGCCGCCCTTCTTGCCGGTGCCATGCCCGCCGCCGGCAGACGTCTCGCCCGGGCGCGGCGGCACGGGACGAATCAGGCAATGCTTGGTGTAGCCGATCAGATCGCGGCGTCCGGCCTTCTCCAGCGCCTCGCGCACGAGCTTGTAGTTCTCGGGTTTGCGATACTGAATCAGCGCGCGCTGCATGGCCTTCTCGTGCGGGTCGCGCGCCACATAGATCGGCTCCATGGTGCGCGGATCCACGCCGGTGTAGTACATGCACGTCGACATGGTGGACGGGGTGGGGTAGAAGTCCTGCACCTGCTCGGGCATGTAGCCCATGTCGCGCACGGCCTCGGCAAGGTCCACCGCTTCCTTCATCGTCGAGCCGGGATGGCTCGAGATCAGATACGGCACTACGTACTGTTTAAGTCCGTATTCGCGGTTCAAGCGCTCAAATTTGCGGCAGAACGCGTCGTAGACGGCACGGCTCGGTTTGCCCATTACGGAGAGCACCGCATCGCTCACGTGCTCGGGCGCCACGCGCAGCTGACCGGAGACATGGTGTTCCAGCAGCTCGCGTAAAAACTCGTCCGAGGCATCGGCCATGGTGTAGTCAAAACGGATGCCGCTGCGGACAAAGACCTTCTTGACGCCCGGCAGCTGGCGCAGGTCGCGCAGCAACTGCGTGTAGCCGCTCTCGTCGACCACCATGTTCTTGCACACGCTCGGCCACAGGCAGCGCTTGTTCTTGCACACGCCGTGCTTGAGCTGCTTGTCGCAGGCCGGGCGGCTAAAGTTGGCCGTCGGTCCGCCCACGTCGTTGATGTAGCCCTTAAACTCGGGATCGCGCGTGAGCAGCTCGGCCTCGCGCATGATCGAGTCGTGGCTGCGCATCTGCAGCACGCGACCCTGGTGGAAGGTGAGCGCGCAAAACGAGCACTCACCAAAGCACCCGCGGTTGGAGCTAATGGAAAACTTGATCTCGGCAAAGGCCGGCACGCCGCCCGCTGCATCGTAATCGGGGTGCCAATCGCGTGCGTAGGGGAGTTCGGCCACCTCGTCCATCTCGTCGGTGGTGAGCGTCGCCGACGGCGGGTTCTGCACCACATAGACGCTGTTGGGGTAGGGCTCTACCAGGCGATGCCCGGTGATGGGGTCCATATTCTGCTGCTGCACGTTAAAACTGCGCGCGTAGTTGAGCTTGTCGGCGGCAAGGTCGTCCCAGCTGGGCAGCAGGTCGTAGTCGTAGACCTCGTCGAGCGAGCTGGTGCGGTAGACGGTGCCGTTGATATAGGTAATCTGATCGACGGACAGTCCCGCGTCGAGCGCATCGGCGATCTCGACGATTGCGTGCTCGCCCATGCCGTAGATGAGGATGTCGGCGCCCGAGTCGAGCAGCACCGAGCGCTTGAGTTTGTCCTGCCAGTAGTCGTAGTGGGCCAGGCGACGCAGGCTCGCCTCGATGCCACCGATAATGATGGGGGCGTCCTTGAACGTCTGGCGGATGAGGTTGCCGTAGACCGTGACGGCACGGTTGGGACGGCGCCCCTCCTCGCCACCGGGGGTATAGGCGTCGGTGTGGCGGCGGTGCTTGGTCACCGAATAGTGGTTGACCATGGAGTCCATGTTGCCGGCGCTGACCAAAAAGCCCAGGCGCGGCTCGCCGAGCACCGTGATGCTGGCGGGGTCGGTCCAGTCGGGCTGGCAGATGATGCCCACCTTGTAGCCGTGCGCGTCGAGTACGCGGCTGACGATGGCCATGCCAAAGCTGGGGTGGTCCACGTAGGCGTCGCCGCAGATGTAGACGAAGTCGCACTGGTCCCAGCCGCGCGCGTCCATATCGGCGCGGCTGACGGGGAGGAACTTGTCGCGGCCCGGGCGCCAGGGACGGGCGGGCTCTGCCGGGGTATGAGTGGCGTGGCCGCCCTGGGCCTTACCGCCGCGCTTTTGCTGCTGGCCCTGTTTGCCCTGCTGACTGCGCTGGTTGTTCTGAGCGTGCTGAGGCTTTTTTGCCACGATCCCTCCCGGTGTTTGTATGCTGCACGTAATTGTAACCAGTCTTTTTGGGACGGGGCTAAAAAGACTGGTGGAGTACATGGGCTGGCGGATCGGCGCGTCGATGCGGGTGCTGTATCCGCCGTTTGTTTCCAGACTGTGTATCTGCGCGTTGGGGAAGCCGTCTCGCGCGCACGCCATGTTGTCAATGGGTTACAGTATGAACGGCGGCTATGTTTCCGCCAACGCACGAGAGAGTCGTCAACAAGGAGGATGCACGACGATGCAGCGTGCCAAACAGATATCGGAGTCTATTGAGCTGGGCATCATCTTGGCGCTCGCCGGTGGCTTTATGGACGTGTATTCGTACATTGGGCGCGACCATGTTTTCGCCAACGCGCAGACAGGCAACATCCTGCTCGTGGGCGTGAGCATCTCGGAGGGCAATTGGGCACTTGCGGGGCGCTACTTCTTCCCTGTGGTGTCGTTTGCCGTGGGTATTATGCTTGCCGATCTGGTACACGAGCGGTTTGGCAGCGTGATCCACTGGCGTCAGGTGACGGTGTTCTTTGAAGCCGTCATCTTGCTGGGCGTGAGCTTTATCCCGGGCGGCAATTTCAACCTGCTCGCCAACTGCCTCACCTCGTTTGCCTGCGGCATGCAGGTCGAGAGCTTCCGCAAGATCCACGGTCACGGCATCGCTACGACCATGTGCATCGGCAACTTGCGCAACGCTCTGCAAAACGTGGACGATTACATCATCACCCACAGGCGCGGCTTTTTGGAAAACGGCCTGCTGTACTTTGGCGTGATCTTCACCTTTGTGTTTGGCGCCGTGTTGGGCAACTGGTGTATTGAGCGCATGGGCCTGCACGCCATCGTCGTGGCGAGCTTGCTGCTGTTTGTCGCGTTTGCCATCATGTTCATCGACCGTGAGCGCGACTTGCGCTTACGCTGGAAGGTTGCGGCCGAGGCTTGGAAAGAGGGCTGCCGAAAGTAACCGAATGCGGCAAAGGGGCTGTCCCTTTGCCGCAATCTTTTTCATCATCTGTTGAAACGCTTTAACAATTTTGACGTTCTCACGTGTTTTTTGTTTCAAAAGCGTTAGGATGGGACTCGTAGCGTGGGGCGTAATGGGTGCCCCGCACACGATTGGAGGCTATCAATGGCTAATCGTTTCGTTCTCAATACCATCTCTTATCATGGTTCCGGCGCCATCAAGGAGATCCCCGGCGAGCTCCAGCGTCGCGGCTACAAGAAGATCTTCGTCTGCTCCGACCCCGATCTGGTCAAGTTTGGCGTTACCGCTAAGGTGACCGACGAGCTCGACGCCGCCGGCATCGCTTGGAGCCTCTACTCCGAGATCAAGCCCAACCCCACGATCCAGAACGTCAAGGACGGCGTCGAGGCCTTCAAGGCCGCCGAGGCTGACGCTATCGTGACCATCGGTGGCGGCTCCTCCATGGACACCGCCAAGGCCATCGGCATCATCATCAACAACCCCGAGTTCGCCGATGTCCGCAGCCTCGAGGGCGTTGCTCCCACCAAGAACCACGCCGTGTTCACCATCGCCGTGCCGACGACCGCCGGTACCGCTGCCGAGGTGACCATCAATTACGTCATCACCGACCCCGAGAAGGTCCGCAAGTTCGTGTGCGTCGACACCAACGACGCCCCCGAGGTCGCCGTCGTCGACCCCGACATGATGGCTTCCATGCCCGCCGGCCTGACCGCTTCCACCGGTATGGACGCTCTGACCCACGCCATCGAGGGCTACACCACCAAGGGCGCCTGGGAGCTTTCCGACATGTTCCACTTTGAGGCTATCAAGCTGATCAGCGAGAACCTGCGCGATTCCGTTGCCGAGGCCAAGTCCGGTCAGCCCGGCTCCGGCCGTGAGGGCATGGCTCTTGGTCAGTATGTCGCCGGCATGGGCTTCTCCAATGTTGGCCTGGGCATCGATCACGCCATGGCTCACACCCTGTCCGCTCACTACGACACTCCGCACGGCGTCGCTTGCGCCATGCTGCTGCCGATCGCCATGGAGTTCAACAAGCCGGTTTGCGCCGAGCGCCTGGCCAAGGTTGCCGTCGCCATGGGCGTTGACACCACGGGTATGAGCACCGACGAGGCCGCCGATGCCGCCATCGCCGCCGTCAAGCAGCTCTCTGCCGACGTGAACATCCCGCACGTCTGCGAGGCCATGAAGGCTGACGAGATCGAGGTCCTGGCCAAGGACGCCATGGCCGACGCCTGCTTCCCGGGCAACCCGCGCGAGGCGACGCTCGACGACGTCATCGAGCTCTTCAAGAAGATCTGCCCGGCTGCCTAACTTGGTTCGGCGGGCCCCTGCCCGTTAGCCCTAGAATCGTCCTCGGACATGTCGGAGGCCCCGCTGCGCACTACGTGCGGCGGGGCCTCCTTCTGTCCTGCGGAAAGATTCTGGGGCTAACGGGCAGGGGCCCGCCGGCTCGTTATCGTGGCGGGCGCAGTTCTAGGGACCTCGATGGGTCATCTCGCTAGGTAAAAAGATGGTTCGCGGTGGTATTGTTGCTGTGGGCTCAATTCGATATGAAAGGGTGATTTTGGTGTCCAAGATGGATTCTACGCTCTCCTATATTACTGACCAGTTGAAGGCGCTTACCTCGATTGCTTCGCCTACGGGGTTTACCCGTGCGGCGACTGATTATCTAATGGAAACGTTGCGCGATATGGGCTTTGGCCCCGAGCGTTCCAATAAGGGCAACGTGCTGGTTGAGCTTGGCGGCGAGGGCGAGCCGCTTGTGTTGGCGAGCCATGTTGATACCCTGGGCGCCATGGTGCGCTCCATCAAGGACAATGGCCGCCTGCGTCCCACGACGCTCGGTGGGCACCAGTGGTCTACGGCCGATGGTGAGAACTGCACCGTTTACACACGCGATGGCAATGTCTACACGGGCGTGGTTCTTAACACCGAGCCTTCGGCGCATGTGGCCGATGAGCCGGTCAAGACCATCGAGAAGAACATGGAAATCCTGCTCGACGAGAACGTTGACAGCAAGGACGATGTGCTCGAGCTGGGTATTCAGACCGGCGACATCATCGCTATGGACCCGCGTACCACGGTGACGGAGAGCGGCTACATCAAGAGTCGCTTCCTTGACGACAAGCTGTCCGCGTCGATTCTGCTGGGCTTGGCGCGTGCCGTCGCCGCTGGCGAGGTGACGCTTTCGCGCAAGGTATCGCTGCTCTTTACGGTGTACGAGGAGGTCGGCCACGGCGGTGCCTTCGTGCCGGCCGACACGCGCGAGATGATCAGCGTGGACATGGGCTGTGTGGGCGACGACCTGGGCTGCACCGAGCGCATGGTGTCGATTTGCGCCAAGGATTCGGGTGGCCCCTACAACTACGATCTGGTGACCACGCTGTCCAATATCGCGCGCGAGCTTGAGCTCGATTACGCCATCGATGTGTACCCGCACTACGGCTCCGACGTCGAGGCCACGCTCTCGGCTGGTTACGACATTCGCCATGGTCTGATCGGCCCCGGCGTGTACGCGAGCCACAACTACGAGCGCAGCCACATAGACGGCGTGCGCAACACCTACGAGCTCGTCCGCGCCTACGTGCAGCGCTAGGGGAGCAGCTTGCGACTCGGCTGACCAATCGCTAAGGCCCGATTTCTCGGGCCTTTTTTCGCTTCAGTCTGTTTAGTATTATGCTGTATAAAACTAA
The DNA here is from genome assembly GCA_902465265.1 of uncultured Collinsella sp. GTDB lineage: Bacteria > Actinomycetota > Coriobacteriia > Coriobacteriales > Coriobacteriaceae > Collinsella. The sequence continues at coordinate 26,019 of CABQMF010000007.1, forward strand.
TGAACTTAACGTTTGGAATACTTAACGAGGTGACGTGGCGTATGGATACATCTGAGTACTTGTCTATGGGTGATGCTGCCCACCTGTTGGGCGTTACGAAAGCCCGCATATCTCAACTTGCCGCATCGGGAAAGCTCGCGTGCGATATTGTGGGCGGACGGAAGATGGTTGAGTATGATTCTGCGGTTGCTTATCAAAAGGTCCGCAAACGTGGACGCCGTCCTGCGGCCGATGTGGGGCGCAAGTTTACGCTGATGTCGGCCGACCATGAGGTCGCGCATGTCTCATTTAATCCGACGCGCGAGTTTCCCTTCGAAATCGCCGAGGTCCTCGATGCGCAACGAATGCCGTTTGGCACGTGCTCGAGCTCTTCTCCAACGGTGAATAAACGGGAGCTCAACGTGTGGTGGGGCCATCGGTCGGTGCCTGACGTCCGTCCCGGACTCGTCTCGCGCTATCGTGAACTGGGAATTGCCAGTGGCATCGAGGTTCCGGTTCGGTGCCTGGGCCTATCACTTTCGGATTGTTATTGGCTGCGACCGGCAGAATGCGACGGGCTCGAATGGCGAAACCTCAATTACTTCGAGAATGATTTTGAGCGATCGGCGCCCGAAGAGCGTTCGGGTTGGCTGGAAGGCATCGGTCTTAAAAATCCGGATAACACGTCCGAGGGCGAGCTCCCTAAATCGTGGATGATCCGAAACGGCATTCGCGTTTTGGCTAAAGGGTGCGGGATGGACGATCAGCGTCCCTTTAACGAGGCGGTTGCAACGGCTCTGCATCGTCGCTTGCTGTCGGAGGGCGAGTTTGTTTCTTATACGGTTGAGCGGATGTTCGATGGCCCTGTGTGTCTGTGCGACGACTTTCTAGACGGCCGCGAGGAATATGTTCCGGCTGTTTACGTTAAGAACGCCCTTGGCGGCCAGCGAGGAAGCTCGACGTACGACCGGTACTGCCGCTACCTCGGCAAGCATGGTGTCGATGAGGCCGCTGTGAGAAGGTCTATGTCGCAGATGATTGTCTGCGATGCCCTTTTGGCCAACAGCGACCGCCATTGGCGAAACTTCGGCATCATCCGCAATGTCGATACCCTGGAGATAAGGCCTGCTCCGCTGTTCGATAGCGGCAACTGCCTGTGGTACAACGTGCCAACTGCCGTGCTCGCAGCTGGGGAGTTTGGGTTTTCCGCTAAGCCGTTTGGGCCCGACCCTTCCGTCCAGCTGGCGCTTGCGGACTCACTCGATTGGTTCGATTCATCGCGGCTCAACGGATTTGTTGATGAGGCAATCGAGATTCTTTCGCAGAGCGAATGGGCGACGGCGGAGGGTCGACTCGAGGCCATTCGCCGCGGCCTCGAGCGTCGCATAATCGAGGTTAGTGCCGCTGTTGAGGTACTTCGACACGTGCGGCGATAAACCCGCGGCTACTTAAGTGCGCCGGTCACGGTGCCGCCGCCCAGGACGATGTCGCCGCGGTAGACTACAACGGCTTGGCCGGGGGCGATGGCTCGTTGCGGCTCGTCAAAAGTTAGCAGCATTTGCCCGTCTTCGTTACGCGTAAGGGTCGCTGCCTGGTCTTTCTGACGGTAGCGGTACTTGGCACCTACGCGAATGCCGCCGGCGTCGAGCTCCGCCTCCATGCGTGCGTCCGGCGCGCTCCAGATCCACTCATCGGCCGTGAGGGCAGCGGCGGTCAGGTCCTCGGCTTCGCCCAGATGCACGGTGTTGTTGGCGGCGTCGACGCCCGTCACATACACGGGATGCGCCATCGCGACGCCCAGGCCCTTGCGCTGGCCGATGGTATAACGCAAGGCGCCGTTGTGACGTCCGACCACGCTGCCGTCGCGCCATACAATATCGCCCGGCTCGGCGGCATGTCCGCAGCGGCGCTCGATATAGCCCGCGTAGTCACCGTCTGGAATAAAGCAGATGTCCTCGCTTTCGGCCTTCTTGGCGTTGGTAAAGCCCTGCTCGGCGGCTATGCGGCGCACGTCGCGCTCTTTGTCTAGGCCTGCCAGCGGAAAGATCGTGTGCGCCAGGCGCTCCTGCGTAAGCGAATACAAAAAGTAACTCTGGTCCTTTTTGGGGTCCTCGCCGCGATGTAACTGCCAGGTGCCGTCTGCCGCCTGGCTTGTTTTGGCGTAATGTCCCGTTGCGATGTAGTCGCAGCCCATGTCCAGCGCCGCATCGAGCAGCGCGCCAAACTTAATGTGGCGGTTGCAGATAATGCACGGGTTGGGCGTCAGCCCCTCCTGGTAGGCGTTCACAAAACGCTCGATAACGCTGTGGTCGAAGGTCTGCTGCAGGTCGAGCACATGGTGGGGTATCCCCAGACGCTCGGCGACGGCCTTTGCATCGGCGATGTCGCGGTCGACTTTGCTCATGCTCGTGGCGGGGTCGGGTGTGGGGCAGGTGAGGCGCATGGTGGCACCGACGCATTCGTAGCCCTGGCTTTTGAGCAGGTACGCGGTCACGCTGGAATCGACACCGCCGCTCATGGCGACGAACACGCGCTTATTGTGCATGGGGAGGTTCTCCTTGGTGGCATGTGGCCAAAAAAGAAAAGCGGCGCGGGAGGCTGGTTCCGCGCCGCAGACATTGTAGCAAGTTCGGACGTCTCGTGGGACACCCGGTTGGGATGAGCTCAGGCGGCCAGAAGAGAGAGGAGACCGGCGTGCCTTGGGCCTATCGACAAGTGACGGGCCCTTAGTCCTGGAACAGTGCCGTGGACAGGTAGCGCTCGCCGGTGTCGGCAAGCAGGGCCACGATGGTCTTGCCCTCGTTCTCGGGACGCTTGGCCAGCTGCAGCGCGGCCCATACGGCGGCGCCGGACGAAATGCCCACGAGCACGCCCTCCTTGTGGCCCACGGCGCGGCCGGTCGCAAAGGCGTCGTCGTTCTCGACGGGGATAATCTCGTCGTAGACCCGGGTGTCGAGGACGTCGGGCACAAAGCCGGCGCCGATGCCCTGGATCTTGTGCGGGCCGGCCTGGCCCTTGGAGAGCACCGGGGAGGTGGCGGGCTCGACGGCGACGACCTTAATCTCGGGGTTCTGCTCCTTGAGGAACTCGCCCACGCCGGTCACGGTACCACCGGTGCCCACGCCGGCGACGAAGATGTCGACCTTGCCGTCGGTGTCGTCCCAGATCTCGGGGCCGGTCGTGGCCTTGTGAATGGCGGGGTTGGCGGGGTTCACAAACTGGCCGGCGATGATGCTGTTGGGAGTCTCCTTCTGCAGCTCCTCGGCCTTGGCGATAGCGCCCTTCATGCCCTTGGAACCGTCGGTGAGTACGAGCTGTGCGCCATATGCCTGCATAAGCTTGCGGCGCTCGACGGACATGGTTTCGGGCATGGTGATGATCACCTTGTAGCCGCGGGCGGCCGCCACCGAGGCGATGCCGACGCCGGTGTTGCCGCTCGTGGGCTCGATGATGGTATAGTCGCCGCCGCGCACGAGCTTGCCTGCCTTCTCGGCCTCGTCAATCATGTTCTTGGCGACGCGGTCTTTAACGGACCCAGCGGGGTTGAAGTATTCCAGTTTGACGAGCACACGAGCCTTGAGGTCCTCGTCGGCCTCAAAGTGGGTGAGCTCCAGAAGCGGGGTGTGGCCGATAAGCTGATCGATGGACGTGTAAACCTTGCTCATGGTGAACCTCCAAAGTGTTCAAGTTGCTGGTTGCCGTGTGGTTTCACGGTGTGTCTAGCAGCTAAACCCATAAACCTTATAGGTTGTTCGTTTAGCTGTTGGCAAGCATAGTAGACACTAAAGCCTAGTAATGCAATAGGAAATAGAAGATTATTACGAGTCGATTAACCATCTTGACCGGAACGGGTATTTTCAAACCCATTTTTTCGGCTAGAATTTCAACGGACTAAAAGACCGAAAGGCAGCACTATATATGTTGGTTTCTACTAAGGGCAGGTACGCCCTGCGCGTTATGGTCGATCTGGCCGAGCACCAGGCGGCCGGCCGCATCCCGCTCAAAGAGATCGCGGCGCGACAGGGGATTTCCGAGAAATATCTCGAGAACATCTTGGCTACGCTCGTGCGCGCCAACATGCTTTCGGGCATGCGTGGCAAGGGCGGCGGCTATGTGCTCACGCGCCCGCCCGAGCAGTACACGGTGGGCGAGATCCTGCGCCTGACCGAGGGCAGCCTGGCGCCGGTCGCCTGCCTGGATGGCGACTGCAAGGGTTGCTCGCGATCTGATGAGTGCCCCACGCTCGACGTGTGGAAGAACCTGGACAAGCTCATCAACGACTACCTTGACGGCGTGACGCTCGACCAGCTCGTCGCCCCCAGCGAAGGCTACGACTACGTCATCTAGCCCACCTGCCATTTGGGGACGGGGTGGAAATGGTAGATTTTCTTGCCCTCTGAGACTTGGCAAATAAGAAGGCCGCCCATTTTTGCGATGGGCGGCCTTCGTTTTGGGCTGTTGAGACGGACACGGTTGGAATGGCCGTTTTAGTCCTCGGCAAGACTATCGAGGATGCTGCGCATGATGGACACTAGGATGCTGCCCATAAAGGCCGAGCCAAAGCCGGCGATGGAGATGCCGACGCCCAACAGGTTGACTGACAGGTAGCTGGCAAGCTCCAGCATAAAGCTGTTGAGCACGAGCTGGAAAATGCCGAGCGTAATGATCGTGAGCGGCAGCGAGATGACCGTGAGGAACGGTTTGACGAACGAATCGACGATGTTGAGGAACAGTCCCACAAAGGCAAAGCAGACCCAGGCCTCGGCAAAGCCGAAGGGTTGGATACCGGGGACGAGGAACGTGGCGATCGCGATGGCGATCGAGGTGAAGAGCCAGTTAAGCATAAAGCGCATGGCGTGAATCCTTTCTTGCGCCGGGGATGCTGGCGTCGCGTGAAGCGGCTTGCGGCGGCGACTTGGATGGTTGCGCGGGCGCGCCGCGGTGTTTGGGCGCCCATTGTCTCAAATATTCGTGGAGCTTACGTGCGCATTCGGTTTCTAAACGGCGTTCGTCCTGAAAAACGTGCCGCTGACAGAGAGTCTTGTCACTTTAGTTTGGTGGTGTGCTACACTGCTACGGGCAAATAGCCCATGCATAGTTTTATTGCATATTACGGGCGAACGATGCCCGATGTCAGTATCAACTTCGATGCCTTATGGCGGGTTTGGCGGTGATCGATGAATATCGAGAACATGTTTGACAAGCCTGATGTCAAGCAGCTGGTCCACGCATTTAGTCTTTTGGATGACGAGAACGATATCCAGGCGTTTTTAACCGATATCTGCACGCCGCGCGAGATTTGCGATCTTTCTCAGCGCCTGCAGGTCGCGCGCTATCTGGATGAGGGCGAGCCCTATGTTGAGGTTCAGGCCCGCACCGGCGCATCGTCCACCACGGTGAGCCGTGTATCCAAGGCGCTTAATGGCGAGTACGGTGGCTATCGCAAGATCCTCATCAAACTGGAGGACGGCGAGTAGGCCGGCGGCAAAAACGAATTGCGCAGAACCGTCCCTTCGGGGGCGGTTTTTTGATCCCTTGGGGACGGAGGAAAACGGATCACCGGGTTAGACTAACCCCCTCTGTGATCCGTTTTCCTCCGTCCCCAAGGGATCAAATCTGTTGGCGTGGGGCAAATCTGTCCGCGTGGGCGGGTAGGATGGATGCATTGATTATTGCGAACGGTTTGAGTGGAGGACCATGCCTGTTCGAATCTATACCACCAATACCGGTACGGACTTGAGCGATGCCGAGGCGGCGTTGCTCGCCGACCTGGTTGCCCGCCACGGGCGCGCCGTTTTGCTGGCGCCCTCGTTTGCCGAGCTCGACCTGTGCCGTCACGATGCTGCGGTTGCTGGCGCCTCGCTGGGCGTTGACTACAAAACCCCCGCGTCGTGGCTTCGTTCGCTGTGGGAGCTTATGGGCGATGGCCGCAGCTTCGTCGACAACATGCAACGCCAGATGCTGTTCTCGGACATGATCGTCCATCGCGACGATGCCGACCTGCAGCCGCTTTCGCGCAGTCAGGGCACGGTGCGCATGCTCGCGCGCATGGCCCGCGATGTGCTGCCGGGCGCAGCGGGAACGGGTGCCGAGCGCCGCTGCGGCGACGTTTGCCAGCCCGATCCCAAAAGCGACGCCGAGGCTCGCGTGTTCGAGCTGTTGAGTGCCTATGCGAGCGGCCTTGACCGTCGAGACATGGTCGAGCCCTGCGAGGCGGCTGACCTTATGGCCGAGGTGCTGGCCGACAACCTTCCGGCGTGCGCCCGCGCGGTATGTGTGCGCGGCGTCACATCGTTTACGCACGGCCTGCTCGAGCTGCTGTCGGCCGTGGCTAACAATGGGGGAGAGGTCGTTGTGCTGCTTGCCTGCGAGCAGGCGGCAATGCGCGAGGAACTTGCTGCCGCTTTTGATGCCCGCGGTGTGCTGTTTGAGGCTGCGCCGCTGGGGGAGGGTGCCGCTGCGCTCCAGACTGCCTCCAAGTCCGCCGCTCAGCCTACTTTTGTAGAGGTTGCCGGCCCTCACGCCCGCGCCCACGCCTATGTGGATGCAATCGATGGGCTGGTAAAAACGTGTGAGGACGCCGCGGTCGACGGCGGTGTCACGGCGTCCGCGGACCCCGTGCGCGTGCTCGTGGTGTCTGCCCGGGCTCCTCAGCTGTTCGGTGAACTCGCTGCCCGTTTGGCGGCACGTCATATTGCGGCCGAGACAACCGAGTTCACGGCGTTTTCCCAGTCCATCGCGGGCGGGCAGTTTACGGCGCTCGCCAACCTGATCGAGCGCATGAAGGCCGCCGACGAGGGCACCGCCTCCAAGACCGAGTGGTGGCCCGCGCCGGAGCTTACCGACTGGATTTACAGTCCGCTTTCGGGTGCCGATGCTGCCAGCGCGCGCACCTTTGACAAGAACATGCGTCTGTCGCGTGGCAAGACCACCACGGCCGTCAAGAGCCTGCTGCAGAGCGTACAGGGCCAGGTGAGGGGTACGCGCAAAGCTGCCAGTGATGAGAACTGGTTTAAGAACGTGCCGTGCGTGGTCTCGGACGTGTTCCAAGCGCTGTGGCGCGACAAACCCGTGACGGCGCTCAAGGCCATGCTCGCCGTCGCCGAGGCGTTGCCCGATCGCGCCCTTGGAGGCCTTGACGGTCAGGCTCGTCGCCAGGCGGAGACCACCCTGCTGCGACATGCCATCGACATCCTTATGAACGACGCCCGCGCGCTCGACGTGTCGCAGGCCGCGACCGTGCCGGTTCTTGACGGCGTTCGTACCAAGGTGGACACGCGCAGCACCGCATACGATTACGAGACCTACGAGGTCGACCGCGCGCCGCGCGCCCAGGTGCGCTTTGCGTCGCTTGCCGATGCGGCAGCCCTGCGCCCCGACAGCTACGATGCTGTGCTGTTTGCCGACGTCGACCTGGACAGTTATCCGCTTTCGCACGAAGAGGGACCGCTGGCTACGCTGACGGCAGAGTTAGATCGCAGCGGTGCGACGCTTGAGCCCGCGGCCCTGCTGCGCGTACGCTTTGGCCGCGCGATGCAGGCGGCGCACGGCCCCGTTGTGCTCGCCCGCGTGACGCACGATCGCCAGGCGCGCGAGTGCTACCCGGCAGCCGTTTGGACCGAGCTGCGAGCGCACGCCGAGGCCGCTGGCGCCGCCAAGGTTGCGTGCGTGGGCGAGGGCGGTATCGTCGCCGATTTTGATCCAGCGGCCGGCGAGGGCATCGAGTGCAAGCGTGTTGCGTGCGAGGCTCCTCAGCATTTGAGCGAGGCGGCTGTGCCGTACCTGGTCCTGCGCCGCCGCGATGGCGAGGGCGAGAACGCGCCGCTCGTGCCGCGCCTGACGTCCGCCTCGCAGATTGAGGCGTACTCGACGTGCCCGCTGTGCTGGTTCGTGTCGTATCGCGTGAAGCCCCAGTCCATCGACGCGGGCTTTGGAAACATGGAGAAGGGCAACTTTGTCCACGACGTGCTGGAGCGTCTGCATGCCCGCCTGCCCCAGGAGGGCATGGAGCGCGTGACGCCCGAGAATCTGCCGCGCGCTCAGGAGCTGCTGCGCGAGGTCTTTGACGAGACGTTGGCCGAGCACGCCGGCAAGCGAGGCACGGAGGGCCCGCTGGTGCCGCTCTCTGCGGTGGAGGAGCGCCAGGTGGCCGAGATTCTGCCGCAGCTGGAGGGCGTGCTTGCCTACGAGTCCGAGGCACTTGCCCCCTTTGCCCCGCGCTACCTGGAGTTTGCCTTCAACGAGCTCAAGGTCGAGTATGCCGGTTGGCCGCTTGGCGGACGCATCGACCGCGTGGACGTGGACGCCGAGAATCGTGCCGTGGTGATCGACTACAAGCATCGCACGGGCGTTGAGGAGTTTAAACTCGCCGACCCCACGGTGCGCGACAAGGAATCGGGCACGGCGCTCATCGACGATCCGCGCTGGTTGCCGCCACATACCCAGACACTTATCTATGCGCAGGCCATGCGCCGGGCGCTGGATCTGGATACCCGCGCGGCGCTCTATTTTTCGACCAAGGGCGGCAAACCGGCGCTGCGAGGCGCCGCGAGTGCCGAGCTGCTCGAGGAGGAGCGTGGCGACGGCCGCATCCCGGGGCTTAAGAAGGGCTTTCCCGGTGAGGGCGGCAACATGGACTTCGATGCGCTGCTCGATCGCGTGGAGGCCGGCATCGCCGAGCGCTTGCGCGAACTCGAGGCGGGCAATGTCGCTGCTGCCGACCCGGCGTCGACGCAGGCCGCGCATGCCCGCTGCTCGTATAACCACGAAGGTACGTTTGTAAGGAGGGACGTGTAGACCATGGATCTTTCGACCTTGATGCCGCAACAGCTGCAGATCGTCAAGACGCTCGACCGTCCGCTGTTTGTCTCGGCGGGCGCCGGTTCGGGCAAGACCTTTACCCTCACGCGCCGCATCGTCTACGCGCTCTCGCCCGAATCCGGTCCGTTCGTCGAGCATCTGGACCAGGTGCTCGCCATCACCTTTACCAAGGATGCCGCGGCCGAGATTCGCGACCGCGTGCGCCGCGCGCTCATCGACGAGGGCATGGACGAGGAAGCGCTGACCGTCGACGACGCGTGGATCTCGACCATTCACGGCATGTGCTCACGTATCCTGCGCGCGAACGCGCTGGAGCTGGGCATCGACCCCGAGTTCACGGTGCTCACCGATACCGACGAGCTTATGGACCAGGCTGTTGAGCATGTGCTGGGTCGCGCGACGGCACCCGATGCCGCCCCCGAGCTCGCGGCATCGCTCAAGGCCCTCTACGCCTGGTATCCCATGGCGGGCGAGGGCGGTTCCTTTGGCGGCGGTACGACCATCAAGGGTCTGGTGCGCGACCTGCTGGAGCTGTCGAGCCAGTTGCCGGGCGGTATGGACGACGTGTACGTGGCCCGCGGCCAGGCCGATACCTCGGCACTCGCCGATGCCTATCGCGCGGCGCTGGGCGCAAGCAAGGCCGCGACCGAGAAGGCGCAGACGGCGCTCGATGCCATCGACGTGTTCGAGGCGAGCGGCAAGACCATGGTCGATGCGGCGCGACTCATGATGTCGTGCACCATGCCGCGCGCGAGCAAAGCATTCCCTAAGGAGCAGGTCGAGCTGCTCAAGGCCGAGGCCGCCGATGCGTTTGTCAATATCGTGCTTGCCTGCGGCGGCCCGGCGCTCGATGCGCTGGTGGGCCTGGCCCGTTCCGTCGAGGCCGAGTATCGCGCGCTGAAGGCTGCCCAGTCCGCCCTCGATAATAACGACCTGCTGCGTATGGCCTACGAGGCCCTGCGCGATTACCCTGCCATCCGTGCTGCGTACGAGGGCCGCTTTAAGATGGTCATGATCGACGAGTTCCAGGATACCGATCAGATGCAGGTCGATCTGATTCGTTACCTGACGGGTGCGGGGGAGCGCGCGCTGTGCACCGTGGGCGATGCGCAACAGTCCATCTATCGCTTCCGCGGCGCCGAGGTCGAGGTGTTCCGTCGCCAGGAGCGCAAGGTGGGCTCGTCTGCCGCGCCCGAGGCGACCGCCGTGGCCGACGCCCCTGCTGGCGAGCTCGTCAAGCTCGTGCGCAACTTCCGCAGCCATGACGAGGTGCTGCGTTACGTGGCACGCGTCTTCGATGGCGATGACGGCGGCCTGATGCAGGGCTTTTTGGATCTTGAGGCGAGCGACGGCCGCAAGGACACGCTGGTGGCAGACGCCTCGCGTCGCCAGGCCCTCTTTGTTGCCGGCGGCAGTATGCAGGAGCGCACGCAGGCCAAGGCCCGTGCGATCGCCGAGCGCTTCCGCGCGCTTGCCGATGCTGGCCAGCCCCAGGGCGGCATGGTGCTACTGCTGGGCCGCATGACCAACGCCGACGTCTACGCCCAAGCCTTCCGCGACCAGGGGCTCGACTGCGTCATCGCGGGCGGCTCGGTCTTTGCCCAGGCCGCCGAGGTGCAGACGGTGCGCGCCCTGGTTTGTGCGCTCGCCAATCCGGCCGATACGGCGCAGGGCCTTATGCCGCTGCTCGCCTCGCCGATGTTTGCGCTCGGCGCCCAGGAGTTCCTGGCGCTGGCGACCAGGCTCGATAGCGAGACGGGGGAGACCTCGCGCCGGAATATCGACGTGGGCATCATGAGTGATTTCGACGTGCCGGGTTTGCAAGACCTGCCGCTCGTGACGCGCGCCCGCGAGGTGCTGCGGTATGCGCTTCGTCGCGTGGGCCGCGATTCGTTCGCCGCCATCGCGCGCGACGTGGTCAACGCCTCCGGCTGGTTCGTGCGCCTGGCGCAGCGCGGCCCCGAGGGCAAGGCCATTGCCGCCAACGTGCTCAAGGCGCTCGACGCCGTGGCCGAGGCGGAGGCCGAGTTCGGCAACTCGCCGCGTTCCATCGCGCTGGCCTTCGACCGCTTCTTGGCGGGCAAGGAAGCCCCGGGTGCCCTCAACGAGGAGGGTGACGGCGCGGTGCGCATCATGACGGTTCACGCCTCCAAGGGTCTGGAATATCCGGTCGTGGCGGTCGCCGAGTGCTTTAGCGTGCGTAAGTCCTCGGGTGCGGCACAGATGGGTCGCGTCGAGGGCGGAGCGCAGGTCGTGGCACTGCCGGCACGCTTTGACGGCGTTAAGCTCGCCGACGGAACCTTTGTGAAGGGCGACGACGTCAAAAAGCAGTTTGAGCATGCGTTTAAGGGCAAGGGCACGTCGCTGTGGCTGCCGCCGGAGCTCATGGAGGACGTCTGTGCGACGGGTTCTCCCGCCGAGGCATTTGCTCGCCTGCGCAACGACGACCTGCGGCTTTCGCTCGAGGAGCGGGCCCGCTTGCTCTACGTTGCCATGACGCGTGCGCGCGAGCTGGTGATCTTGGCGATGGATGCCGGCGTGAGCCGTGGCAAGGTGACGGCGCCGACCTTCGACGTCGAGACCGATCTGACCTACGACGTGCTGCGTCGTATTTTGCCGACCGACGCTCTGGATATGCCGCAGCTCGATGCCGACCGCCTGGTGTTCGACAACTCCCAGCCGGGCGACTACGAGCTCATTTCGCTCGCGGGCTTTACCTTTGGCGAGCAGGCGTTTGAGGCCAACGCTTCGCTGGATGCCGAGGGTAGGCTTGTCCGCGGCGATGCGGAGCCGGAGGGTGCCGGTGCAGATGCCCGCGCCGCCGTTCCCGGTCCTGCCGACCCCGAGCCCGATGCGTTTGAGCTCGTATATCCCCAGGCGGCGGGCGTGCGCATGGGCACGTGTCCGTTCCCGGCGCGTGATTCGTACAGCTATTCGTCGATCGCCGCGGCGTTGCATGCCGAGGCCGAGGACCGTGCCGCCGAGACGCGCGTGCCTATGGACGAGGCTGGCGATGATGCGGAGTCGGATGGTTCCGAGATGACGGATGCAGACGTGGTCGCCGTTGAGCCCGCCGGCAACCCCATGGCGCTGGGCTCGGCCTTCCACGCCGCCTGCCAGTGGCTCATCGAGATGGGTGCCGATGCGTTGCCCGCTGAGCGTGCCGACGCCCTGGCTCGCCTGTGGCGCCTGACGCCGGAACAGCGCGAGCGCTTCGATGTCGCCCTGAATCGCTGGCTCAAGTCGTCGGTTCGTGCCGAGCTGCTCGCGTGGCCGTGCGTCCGTGCCGAGGTGCCGTTCTTTTCGCTGGGCTGCGAGGACGAGGACATCGCCCGCTACGGCGCCTATGCCGAGGGCGCCATCGATGCACTGGCCACCGACCCGGCCGATCCGTCGCACGCCCTGGTCATCGATTACAAGACGGGTGGCACGCCGGATGAGACACCGGACCAGCTGCTCGAGAAGCACGTCCTGCAGGCGCGCGTCTACGCCGATGCGTTGCACAAGGCAGGCGTTGAGACGGTGACGGTCAAGTTCGTTCGCGTGGAGCAGGCGAATCCAACCATCTTCGTCGAACCCGCCGAACCTCAAGTAGTCACCTACAATTTCTAGCCCTCAGATAACGTGCGATGGAATAGTTCCTGTATTGCGGCCCAGATGGCCCAAGCGGGAACTATTTCACCGCAACTGCAAGAGGAGCCGTGTGGGTTTGGCTAGGTTCGGGTGCTGTCCGTGCCGTGGGGTAAAATCGTTCAGTCAGAACACGAACCCGCATCGGAGCTCATCACATGGCATTCGTCCATCTGCACAATCACACTGTTTTCTCCATGCTCGACGGCGCAACCCGTATCCAGGATATGGTCAACCGCGCTGTTGAGCTGGGCATGCCCGCCGTGGCCATTACCGACCACGGCTACATGTATGGCGTGCCCGATCTGGCGCTGGCCTGCGACGCCGTCAATCACAACACGCCCGAGTACAAAACCTGGAGCCACGACAAGGCCTTCTTGGAAAAGGACCGCCGCGACGAGCTGGTGGAGCCCGATCCCGAGGAAAACCCGCGCGAGCATGCCCAGTACGTCAAAGACATGGCCATGTGGGACGAGAAGGGCAACATCGACGAGCTCAAGCCGCCCCTGGTCATTAAGCCCATCTTTGGCTGCGAGGTCTACTTTACGCCGGACGAGACGCTCGCCCGCGACCACAAGCCCGAGCTCTACCACATGATCCTTCTGGCCAAGGACCAGGAGGGCTACGTCAACCTGATGCAGACGGTCTCCGAGGCCGCCGTGCAGGGCTTTTACTATAAGCCCCGCGTGACGCTCGACAACCTGCGCCGCCACGCCAAGGGCATGATCTGCACCAGCGCCTGTATCGCGGGTATCATCCCCAAGTACATCGACCGCGGTGACATGGAAGGCGCCATCAAGTGGGCCGAGACCTTCCGTGACACCTTCGACCCCGGCGACTTCTACATCGAGATCCAGGAACACGGCATCACCACCGACAATGGCCTGACCGACGAGCAGATGGACCGCACGCTCATCGATATTGCCAAGCAGGTGGGCGTCAAAGTCATCGCTACCAACGACTTCCACTACCTGCGCCGCGAGGACGCGCCCGTGCAGGATGTCATCATGTGCATCGGCATGAACGCCAAGGTCGACGACCCCAACCGCATGCGCATGACCGGCTCGGAGTTTTACATGAAGACCGAGGAGGAGATGCGGGCGATGTTCCCGTATTGCCCCGAGGCCTGCGACAACACGCTCGAGATTGCCGACAAGTGCTACGTCGAGCTGGACTGGGACTCCATCATCCTGCCGCGCTTCCCGCTGCTCGATCCCGGCGAGACGCACGAGAGCCAGTTCCGCCGCGAGTGTGAGAAGGGCCTGCGCCAGCACTACGGTGACGACTGGGCCACACGCGAGATCGGTGGCGTCAACATCAAAGAGCGCTTTGAGTACGAATACAAGGTCATTTGCGACAAGGGCTTTGCCGCCTACTTCTTGATCGTCGCCGAGTACGTGCAATGGGCCAAGGACAACGGCATCGGCGTCGGCCCCGGCCGTGGTTCTGCCGCCGGCGCTATCGTCGCCTACGCCATGAACATCACCGCGTTCGACCCGCTCGAGAACGGCCTGATGTTCGAGAGGTTCCTGTCCCCGCAGCGTACCGAGATGCCCGATATCGATATGGACTTCGACGATGAGCGGCGCCTCGAGGTCGTGGAGCACGTTCGCCAGCTCTACGGCCCCGAGAAGGTCACCCACGTCATCACCTACTCGACCATTAAGGCCAAGCAGGCCATCAACGATGCCGCGCGCGTTTTGGACTACCCGGTCTACATGGGCCAGCGCCTGTCCAAGATGGTCTCGAGCGATCCCAAGGTCAAGCTCAAGCAGGTGCTCGACAAGCAACCCGGCAAAGAGGATCTGTTTAACCCCGACTTTGCCGAGGCCTATAAAAAGGACGACGACGCCCGCCGCATCATCGACACGGCGCTCTCGATTGAGGGCCTCACTCGTGGCGAGGGCGTGCACGCGTGTGCCGTTCTGATCTGCCGCGACCCCGTCAACGAGCACGTGCCCACCAAGCTCGACACCAAGGGCGGCGTCGAGATTACCCAGTACGAGGGCCATACCGTTGCCGACATGGGCCTGCTCAAGATGGACTTCCTGGGCCTGCGCACGCTGACGGTTATCTCCAAGGCCAAGGCCAACATCAAGAAGAACTTCGGCATCGACATCAAAGAGGAAGAGATTCCCTTTGACGACCCCGAGATCTTTAAGCTCATGGGCTCCGGTCACACCGCCGGCGTCTTCCAGGTCGAGTCCGCCGGCATGACGGCCACGATCAAGAACATGAAGCCCACCGAGTACAAGCACGTCGTAGCATTGATCGCCCTGTACCGCCCGGGCCCGCTGGGCGCCGGCATGGTTTCGTCCTACATCAACCGTATGAACGGCAAGGAGCCGGCCGTCTCCTACGACGACCGTCTGGACGACATCCTGGGCGAAACCTACGGCACCATGGTCTACCAGGAGCAGGTTATGCTCATCTCTGTCGAGATGTGCGGCTTCTCCAAGGGCGAATCGGACTCGCGTATCCGTAAGCCCGTGGCTAAGAAAAAGATTAAGCTGCTCACGTCGACGGTGCTGCACTGGGAGGATGGCTCGGACGAGACCACCTACGACCACTGGATGAACGGCGCTATCAAGAACAACTACACGCGCGAGGTCGCCCAGAAGATTTGGGACGATGTTCTCGAGTTCGCGTCTTACGCCTTTAACAAGTCGCACTCCGCCGGCTACGCCATCCTGGTTATGCAGACGGCGTGGCTCAAGGCGCACTATCCGCACGAGTACATGGCGGCCGTTCTGACGTCCTATACGGGCAAGACCGACAAGATCGTGCACTACGTCTCGGCATGCCGTCACGACGGCATCCCCGTGCTTTCGCCAGATGTCAACGAGTCCGGTACCGAGTTCACGGCTACCAAGGAGGGCGTGCGCTTTGGTCTGGCCGGCATCCGCGGCGTGGGCACCGGCGTGGCGCAGGCGATTATCGCCGAGCGCGAGGCGGGCGGCCCGTTTAAGACGTTGCACGACTTTGTCGAGCGTGTGGACTCGAGCCAGGCCAACCGTCGCGTGATCGAATCGCTCATCAAGGCAGGCGCCTTCGACTCCACGGGGTATCCGCGCCGCCAGATGATGCACTTTGTGGACAAGAACAACCCCGAGAACATCATCGACGCCGCGATAAAGCGCCAGAAGGACCGCGCGAGTGGCCAGACCTCGTTCTTCGACATGTTTGGTGATGTTGAGGGCTCGGGCTTTGAGGTCAGCGTGCCCGATCCGGACGGCCAGGAATGGGACCGCCACCTCAAGCTGAGCCAGGAGAAGGAGGTTCTGGGCATCTATGTCTCGGACCACCCGCTGCGCCCGTTTGAGTATGCGCTCAGCAAAGCGCGCGACTTCTCGTTCTCGCAGATCGATACCGGCTACGAAGTTCAGAATCCTACGGGCGGCACCATCAACCAGGAGATTCCCGAGGGTAAGGCGCTGTGGTGGGCCGGCATGGTCTCGAGCGTGTCCAAGCGCGTGACCAAAAACGGCGACCCCATGGGCATCGTGCAGCTCGAGGACATGGAAGGCGAGGCCACCGTCGTGGTGTTCCCCAAGACCTACAAGGAGGCCGAGGGGTATCTGTACGGCGAGGTCGATCCCGAGACCGGCGCACAGCTGTCCGATGCGTTTGTTCGTATTAAGGGCAAACTCGAGCGCTCGGACCGCGGCGACCAGATCATCGCGCAGGAGATCGTGCCGCTGGAGCTCAACGAGGAGGACAACAAGCCCAAGGTGTTTGAGGTCATGGTGCCCAACAGCCGCTTTAGCCAGGGCAATATGGCGCGCCTGGCCACGGTGCTCACCACCAACCCGGGCGGCGACCGTGTGGAGATCTTTATCGAGCAGGTGGACGGGCGCGTGCTGCGCGCCGAGGTGCCTGCCAAGGTTAACGCGCGCTCGATTCCGCTGCTGGCCGAGGCCAAGGCCATCGTGGGTAACCAGGGCCGCGTGACGGTTATCTAAAATGATTTTGCTGGGGTAGCTAATTTGGGACGGGGCTATTTTAGCTACCCTTTGGCTGACGGCGAATGAGTCGGGGTCGGAATACATCTCAACCGACGTATGGGGGTAGCTAAAATAGCCCCGTCCCAAATTAGCTACCCCGGGTGAGATTGGAGGAAGTGATGGCACAGGGGACGTTTGTGCAGGCGCTTCGTAAGGAAGCGGCGCTGAGCGGCACCTTTATGAAGGGGCGTTCTCTCATGCTCAACGGCGCCGTGCTGTCGATTGAGGACAGCGGCTCGCGCTTCTCCAAAAACGTGACGGTTGAGGGTGCAGTGCGCGGCTCGCGCGGCGACCTGTACAAGACGCACGTGGCGCTCGACATGGACGAGCACGAGGTGATCGACTACGACTGCGATTGCCCCGCTGCCTATCGCTACCCCGGCATGTGCAAGCACGCCATCGCCACGACGCTGGCGTACCTGGATGCCAGCGGCATTGAGCCCGTCGAGGGGCTGCGCACGCCGGTCCGCACGTTTACGGCGGCGCCCAAGCAAGCCGCGCGTCCCTCGTCCGCCGCACCGGCGTTCAACCCTAACTTTCCCTTCCCGGCGCCTGTCCCCACGAGTCCGAGCCTCATGAAGGCGCTCTCCGATCTATCGGACGCGCGCATGGATGAGTTGGCGGGCATGCGCCGCAAGCTCGCCGGCACTGTCGACCCCGATGCCCCCAAGGCGGTGTTGGAGCCCTCGCTGGTGCCGTACTACAATCCGCTGTTTGCCGACCGCTTTAGCTGGGCGCTCGAGCTTCGCATCCGCTGCGGCTCGGTGTCCTACGTGGTCAAGGACATCGACGGCATGGCCGCCGCCTACGTCCGAGGCGGCACCTTTTCTTACGGCAAGAAGCTCACATTCCTCCATGCGCCCGAGGCCTTCGACGAGGTTTCAGTGCGCCTGCTCGACCTTGTTGTGGCAACGGTTGTGTATCTGAGCGACATCACGAGTTCGCGTTCGGCGTCGTACGATTTTGCACGCAGCGGCTTTGTCGCCGAGCGTCAGCTGCCGCTGTCCGAGCATGACATCGTATACATGCTGGACCTGCTGCGTGGCCGGACCATCTCCTTTGAGCCCGCCTGGTCGCGGGGAACGACGACGCATCGTTCCTACGAGGTAGCGGTTGAGTTGTCGCCGGTGGGGGAGGACGAGGCCTCGGCAAAACAACCGCCGCTCCTTGCCGCCAAGATCGCGCCGGCGGCCGGTGGCAGCTACGACCTGCGTCTGCCCGCCGATATGTACTGCTTTGCCTCGGGCGACGTTGCCTATCTGGTCGACACGCACCGCGCGCGCCGCGCCGATGCGGCGTTTGCCCAGCATGCCGCACCGTTTCTGTCGCGTCTGCTGCCTTGTCGCACGCCGGTCCATATCGCCGCCGAACAGGTGGGCGAATTCTGCCGCATGGCACTGCCCGTGCTGCGCGAATACACTGACCTCACCGCTCCCGCCGTGCTCGACACCGTGGCGCCCGAGCCGAGCTTTGCCATGGCAATCGGTGTCGATGACGGGCTTGTGACCTGCAAGATTACGGTTTCCTACGGCGACTGGTCGGCAGATCTCTTTAGCCTGGGCGCTCCGGGCAGCCCCTTCGAAGAACAGCGCCCGGGCGTGCCGCCGCGCGACGAGATAGCAGAGTTTCGCGTTATGGATACGGCGGCCCTGTATTTCGACTTTTACGAGGGCGGCCTGGCGTTTGAGGAGCGCGACGACGAGAGCCTGTTCCACTTGCTGACCGAGGGCCTGTCTGCCCTGTCCGAGCTGGGCGAGGTCATGCTCAGTGACCGCCTGCGCCAGGTCTCGGTCCGCCCTGCGCCCAAGCTTTCGGTGCGCGCGACCGTCAAGAGTAACCTGCTCGATGTCGAACTGGGCGCGAGCGGTCTTTCGGCGGCAGATCTTGCCATCTATCTGGACTCGTACAAGCGCCACCAGACGTTTGCGCGTCTCACGTCGGGCGACATCGTACGCCTGGACGAGGGTGCCCGCGCCGCGTTTGGTCTTGCCGAGGACCTGGGCGTCGATGCCGTCGATCTGCTCGACGGCGTGTCGCTTCCCGCGTCGAGTACCCTGTTTGTCGATAGCATGCTTGCACGCACGCCCGCGCTCGAGGCCGATCGCGATGCCGCATTCCGTCGCACCGTTGAGCGTCTGGACACGCTCGGCAAGATGGATTTTACGGTGCCGGCATCTCTCAAGGCCACGCTACGTGGCTACCAGGTCGACGGCTACCAGTGGCTCGGCTCGCTCGAGCATCTGGGCCTCGGCGGCATCTTGGCCGACGATATGGGCCTGGGCAAAACACTGCAGATGATCGCGCATATCTTGGCGCGCGTGGAAGCGGGGGACGCCAAGCCCACGCTTGTGGTGTGTCCTGCGTCGCTCGTGTATAACTGGACTGCCGAGCTGGAGCGCTTTGCGCCTTCGCTCGATGTGTGCGCCATCGTGGGTGCCAAGGCACAGCGCCGCGTGCAGATAGCCGGCGCCGACGAGCATAACGTGGTTGTGACGTCGTATGACCTCATGCGCCGCGATATCGACGAGTACGTCGAACAGGGCTTTGCCCGCGTTGTGCTCGATGAGGCCCAGTACATTAAAAACCCGCTCACGCAGGTGGCGCGCGCCGCCAAGCGCCTGCCTGCCGGCGTGCGCTTTGCCCTGACGGGCACTCCCATCGAAAACCGCTTGTCCGAGCTCTGGAGCATCTTCGACTTTTTGATGCCGGGCCTGCTTGGCACGCGCGAGTCGTTTGCCAAGCGCTTTGAGAGCCCCGTAGAGCATGCCGAGGGCGATAGTGCCGCTCGCCTGCAGGCGCTCGTGTCGCCGTTTGTGCTGCGCCGCGTAAAGGAAGACGTGGTTGCCGACCTGCCCGAAAAGATCGAAGACACCGTCATGGCGCAGCTCACCGGCGAGCAGCGCAAGCTCTACCTGGCCAACCAAGACCGCATCGCCCAGCAGGTGCAGCACCGCGAAGCATCCGAGTTTAAGAAAGACAAGCTCAAGGTGCTCGCCGAGCTCACCAAGCTGCGCCAGATCTGCTGCGACCCGCGTCTACACTACGAGGACTACAAGGCGGGGAGCGCCAAGCTCGACGCTTGTATGGAGCTCGTGCACGGTGCGCTCGACGGCGGGCACCACATTCTGCTGTTCAGCCAGTTCACGGGCATGCTCGATATCATTGGCAAGCGCCTGGCCAAGGAGGACATCGGCTTTCTTAAGCTCACGGGCGCTTCGTCCAAGGAGAGCCGTGCCAAGATGGTTGCGCAGTTCCAAGCTGGCGAGGTGCCGGTCTTTTTGATTTCGCTCAAGGCGGGCGGCGTGGGCCTCAACCTGACGGCGGCCGACGTGGTCATTCACTATGACCCGTGGTGGAACGTTGCCGCGCAGGACCAGGCGACCGACCGCGCGCACCGTATTGGCCAGCAACATACCGTGACCGTGTACAAGCTCACCGCCAAGGACACGATCGAGGAACGCATTATGCAGATGCAGGAGTCCAAACGCGACCTGGTCAACAGCGTGCTCGGCGGCGATGGCATCTCCTCGGCGCTGTTTACCCGCGAGGATGTTCTGGCGCTGCTCGGCGGCGACGGGCGCTAACCCGCTCGGGTGAGGCCGCCAGGGCGGATAGCCCGCGCTGTCCCATCGTCCCCGCTCGTTATGTGTTCATTTGCCATGCCGTGGATGGTTCGCTTGCCTTTGGGCATAAGAACCTCAAGAACATCGGCACATCAGCAAAGGAGAACATCATGGCGAAATTCTTTAAGGACCCCGATGGCAAGCTCATTGCCGCCCTTGGCAACGACGTTGCAACCCCTGCCGGCTGCACGGAGCTGACCGCGAACACCGAGGACGCGGCGCACGAGAAGCACGTGCCCGTCGTCGAGAGCGAGCGCGACGGTCACGTGATCCGTGCGCGCGTGGGCTCGGTCGAGCATCCTATGGTGCCCGAGCACTACATCGAGTGGATTGCCCTTGAGGCCGAGGGCCGTCTGGAGGTCCATTACCTCCAGCCCGGCATGAAGCCCGCGACGTTTTTTGCCGGCGGCTCCAAGACCGGTACCGTCTATGCCTATTGCAACCTGCACGGGCTGTGGTCCGCGACGTTCTAGGAGCGCGCCCCCGCTCGGGGTATCATAGCTAGCATATGCACATGCGAGCGCCGACTGCATCATGCGGCCGGCGCTTTTACTACGACAACGATGGTTTACGACGGAAAGGGCTGAGCTATGAAGCTCGCACTTGCACAGATCGATATGCGCCTGGGTGATATTGAGGGTATCTGCGGTCGCATCGAGGACCAGGCGCGCCTGGCCCATGAGCGCGGTGCGCGCGTGCTGTGCGTGCCGGCACCGCTCTTTATGGGAGCCCTGCCCGGCGGCCTGGTGGGCGCTGCCGACTTTGAGCACGACATACTTGCCGGCCTGACCGGTGTTGCCGAGCGTATCCAAGAACTCGATATGATCTGCATCGTGCCCGCGGCGGTTTCGTTTGAGGGCCAGCCCCTGCTCGACTACATGATGCTCAAGGACGGCCATGTGGTGCCGGCCCGTTCGAGCATTGCCCTGCAGCGCGGTGGGACCGGCGATGCCCGTTGGGCGCCGCCGGTCTTCGATGTGGACGGCGTGCGTATCGCCGTGATCTTCGACTTGGACCGCGAGCTCGAGATGCTGCCGACCGGCGTCGACCTCATTGCCTATTTCCAGTTCAACGCATTCGATATGACCGACCGCGAGACCGCCGCGATCGCCGCCGTGCGCAGCGGAGCCTACCGCAAGATCGCATCTAAGCGCAGCGTGTGGTTTGCCTGCATGGCGCCGGTCGGTGCGTACGACGAGTCGGTGTATACCGGCGGCTCGTTTGTGCTCGACGACTGCGGCCGCGTGGTGGCCCAAGCGCCGTGTTTTGAGGAGAGCCTACTGGTTCAGGAGATCCAGCGCGGTGTGATGCTCGATGCCCTGGAAGACCACGAGCTGCCCGAGTTTCGCTCCGAGGAATGGCTGTGGCAGGCGCTGGTGCTTGCCGTTCGCGATAACGCCCGCGCCCGCGGTACGTCGCGCGCCGTGGTGGCGCTCGAGGGCGACTTGCCGTCGTCCCTGCTGGCGGCGCTTGCCGTCGACGCCCTGGGTCCGCGCAATGTGGTCGGCCTGGTGCTGGGACGCAACCGCATCTTTACGCCGGCGCAGGAGGAGACCGAGGCTGCTCGCTGTGCCGCCGTTCGCGCCATTGCCGAGCGCCTGCATATTCGTACGGTTGAGCGCGATGCGCCGGATGCCGCGCGCGTGCTCGACCGCGATGTGTCGGCGGGCGACGCCGAGCGCCTGCGCTCTCGCACGCTGGGCCTCATGTTGGAGGACACGGCGCTCGAGCTGGGTGCGATGGCTCTGAGCCCGCTTTCCAAAACTGAGTACGCGCTGGCGGCACCGGCGCTTTGCGGTGGCTACCAGGGCGATTACGCGCCCTTTGGCGATGTGTATCTGTCGACCCTCGAGTTTGTGGCGCGCGTGCGCAACCGCACGTCTGCTGTGGTGCCGCAGGAGCTCGTGACGCTCAACGCGGTGGAAGATTGCATGGAGCGCGTACTGGCGCGGGCGCTCTCGACGCTCGACGGTCCGGTCGACATGCTCGATCGCGCGGCGCAGCTGCTCGGTGGACTCGAGCCGGGCGAGGTCGATGGCACGCTCGAGGCGCACGTGGACCGCAACCGACCTTTCGACGACATCCCGATGTCCGCCGGCAAGCCCGAGGCTTGCTCGCTGCTGCTGATGCTTGTGCGTCAGGGCGAGGCCGCCCGCCGCATGCTGCCGACGGCGCCGATCGTCTCGGCCCGTTCGTTTGTCGAGCGCGCCTGGCCGTACATGCTCGCATGGTCCGACCTGGGGCTGAGCGGCAAGGAACGCATGACGGTCGATGCGCTGGCGCGCGCCGAGGTGAACCGCTTTGCCGACGAGGATACAAGCGAGCGCATGCGTGGCGAGATGATGGGCATACTGGGTGACCTGTTGGGTATTTCGCCCGAGCAGATGGAGGAGCTGCGCTCCGAGGACGGCCAGCGCCGCCTGCACGAGGGCATGAAGAAGTTTGAGGGCGAGGTCCAGGACGCCATCGATAAGATGATGGGCGGCCAGGGTGGCCCGCAGGGTGGGCCCCAGGGCACGCCGATGCCGCAACCGCCGGTGGATCCGAGGCAGTTCCCGTTCTTTAGCCAAAACTAAAAAGGTTACGCGGTTTTACCAAACCGCGTAACGAGCCGACGCTGCGCGAGCCCCTGCCGGGCAATCTGCCGCTCAAACTGTCGCTTGCGTACAGAAGTACGCGGCGCTCCTCTTTCGCGGCACCTTGCCACGGCAGGGACTCGCTCGCTGACTTATGCTCAACCTATGGTTCAACCTTGCTCGCTCTGGCGGGCGCTCGCTTGCGTATGCTCAACCTACAATTCAATCTCGGCTGACTTATAGGGCTAGCATTGTGTTATTCTAGAACAGACGTTCGTGAATGATGCGTGGGGCCTTGCCTTGCGCCGTGCTTGTGGCGAGGGGAGGTTGGCTTGGTCATTTTGGGTATCGACCCCGGTTTGGCCCATACGGGTTGGGGAATTATCGAGGAACGGCGCGGAGAGGTTCGCTGCCGTGCCTACGGTTGTATCGAGACCAGCGCGGGCAGTCCGCTCGCGGTGCGCCTGTCGCATATTGCCCGCGACCTCAAGGGTGTCGTGGAGCGTTATCAACCCGTTACCGCTGCTATCGAGAGCATTTACTTTGGCGCCAACGTTCGCTCGGCCATCCCTACAGCGCATGCCCGCGGTGCTGCACTCGTGGCGCTTTCGGAATGCGCGCTCGAGATTGGCGAGTACACGCCTATGCAGATTAAGCAGGCTGTGGTGGGTACCGGCGCCGCGGACAAACGGCAGGTCGCGTATATGGTTCGTACACTCACGCAGCTCGATCACGACCCGCATCCCGACCATGCCGCCGATGCCCTGGCCTGCGCCATCTGCCACGTAAACCTCAGCCGCACCCGGGCGCTTACCGGTGGCGAGTTCTATCAACAGAGAGGAACCGGATACTGATGATCTCCCAGCTCCATGGAACGCTTGTCGAGGCCACGATGAGCTCGGCCGTCGTCGATGTATCGGGCGTGGGCTTTGAGCTCGGCATCTCGGGCAGCACTGCCGCCACGCTGCCTGCGCCCGGCGGCGAGGTGCGCCTTTATACCCGTATGCAGGTGCGCGAGGACGCCATGACGCTCTTTGGTTTTGCCTCCAAGGACGAGCGCACGATGTTCGATCGGCTCGTGTCCGTCTCGGGCGTCGGCCCACGCCTGGCGCTCGCCGTGCTCTCCACCTATACCGTGGGGCAGCTGTATTCCCTGGTAATGGCCGAGGATGACAAGGGCATGGCCAAGGTGCCCGGTGTGGGCAAAAAGACAGCGCAGCGCCTCATCTTGGAACTCAAGAGCACCTTTGCCAAGGACAAGGGCTTTGTGCCGGTCGACGTGATTCCCGGACAGGTTGCGATGCCCGTTCCCACTGCCGCTCCCTCGGCCATCGACGATGCCCGCGCGGCACTCCTTTCCATGGGCTTTAGCCCGCAGGAGACCGATGTTGCCCTGAGCGGGTATGATGGGCAGAATATGCGTGTCGAGGATCTGCTCGGCGCGGCGCTTAAGCGACTCGGAATGGATGCGTGATGTGGGAAGCCGATGACTCTCAGGACCTGTGGGCGACGCCCGGCAACTCGCCGGCGGCATCCATGGCGCATGGCGAGCGTATGGTGGGTTCGGAGCTGACGCTCGAGGACCTTGATGTCGACCGTACCCTGCGTCCCCAACGCCTGGATGACTACTGCGGCCAGGAACACATCAAACAGAGCCTGCGCGTGCTCATCGAGGCGGCGCAGAGCCGCGGCGAAACGCTCGACCACGTGATCTTCTCGGGCCCTCCGGGTCTGGGCAAGACCACGCTGGCTACGGTTATCGCCAACGAGCTGGGCGCTCAGATCAAGACGACGAGCGGTCCGGCCATCGCGCGCACCGGTGACCTGGCGGCCATCCTGACTAACCTGCAGCCGGGCGACGTGCTGTTTATCGACGAGATTCACCGTCTGAACCGTTCGGTCGAAGAAGTCCTGTATCCCGCCATGGAGGACTTTGCCCTCGATATCGTGATCGGCAAGGGCCCGGCGGCACGTTCGATTCGCCTGGATATCCCCAAGTTTACGCTGGTGGCGGCCACGACCCGTTCGGGCATGCTCACGGGCCCGCTGCGCGATCGCTTTGGCATCTCGTATCGCTTGGATTACTACACCGTCGAGGAACTCGCCCAGATTGTGACGCGCTCGGCGACCATTCTGGGCGTGACGATCGACCATCCCAGCGCGCTCGAGATCGGCTCGCGTTCGCGCGGTACGCCGCGCCTCGCCAACCGTCTGCTCAAACGCGTGCGTGACTATGCGCAGGTGCGCGGCAACGGTCCAATTGAGCTTGATATTTGCCGTCAGGCGCTTGAGTTCTTCGAGATCGACGAGCTCGGCCTGGACTGGATGGACATTCGCATCTTGGAGACACTTGCCAAGACGTTCTCCGGCCGCGCCGTGGGTCTGACGACGCTTGCCAGCGCGGTGGGCGAGGACCCGGGTACGCTCGAGGATGTCTATGAGCCCTATCTGCTGCAGTGTGGCTTGATGATTCGTACACCGCAGGGTCGCCAGGCAACCCTGCGCACATTCGAGCATTTGGGTATTGAACCGACCCTGTAGGAATGGGCTTGTTTTAGCGCATCTGTAGGCTATCGCTGGGCATCGGGTAAACATATCGCCGTTCGTCGGTTACGGGCGTTTTACTATTGCGCGCGCGTGCTATGCTGGATTGGTCTTTTTCTCATCCGGTAACGAAAGGACCGCCCATGCCTACTGACATCGAAATCGCACGTTCTGTTACGCCGCTGCCTATTACCGAGGTGGCCAAGAACGCCGGCGTCGACGTTAAGCATCTGATTCCGTACGGCTTCGACAAGGCAAAGGTCGACTATTCCCTGCTCAACGAGCCAACTGATCACCAGGCCAAGCTTGTCCTCGTGACCGCTATCAATCCCACGCCCGCAGGCGAGGGCAAGACCACCACGACCATCGGCCTGGCCGACGGTCTGCGCCGTCGCGGCGTCAAGAGCGCCGTGGCCCTGCGCGAGCCTTCGCTCGGCCCCGTGTTTGGCGTGAAGGGCGGTGCCGCCGGTGGCGGTTGGGCCCAGGTTATCCCCATGGAGGATATCAACCTGCACTTTACCGGTGACTTCCATGCCATCGGTGCCGCTAACAACCTGCTGGCAGCCATGCTCGACAACCATATTCAGCAGGGCAACCAGCTCGGCATCGACGTTAAGCGCATCACCTGGAAGCGCGTTGTCGACATGAACGACCGTCAGCTGCGTCATGTCATCGACGGCATTGGCGGCAAGGCCCAGGGAGTGCCGCGCGAGGACGGCTTCGACATCACTGTTGCCTCCGAGGTCATGGCAATCCTGTGCCTGTCCACGAGCATCAATGACCTCAAGGAGCGCCTGGGCGAGATTGTTGTCGGCTACAGCTATGCCGGCGAGCCCGTCCGCGCCCGTGACCTTAAGGCTCAGGGTGCCATGGCGGCCCTGCTCAAGGACGCGCTCAAACCCAACCTGGTTCAGACACTCGAGGGCACGCCTGCGTTTGTCCACGGCGGTCCCTTCGCCAATATTGCCCACGGCTGTAACTCCATCATGGCCACGCGTATGGCCATGCGTTTTGGCGATGTCGCCATTACCGAGGCCGGCTTTGGTGCCGACCTGGGTGCCGAGAAATTCCTCGACATCAAGTGCCGCATGACGGGCGTTCGCCCCAGCGCTGTCGTGATTGTCGCCACTGCCCGCGCGCTTAAGTACAACGGCGGTGTCGCCAAGGCCGACCTCAACGAGGAGAACCTCGAGGCCCTCAAGGCTGGCATGCCCAACCTGCTGCGCCACGTCGACAACATTCAGAATGTTTACGGTCTGCCCTGCGTGGTCGCCATCAACCGCTTCCCGACGGACACTGAGGCCGAGCTCGAGCTCATCGAGTCCGAGTGCCAGAAGCTCGGTGTCAACGTTAAGCTGTCCGAGGTTTGGGCTAAGGGCGGCGAGGGCGCGCTCGACCTGGCCGATGAGGTCATGCGCCTGATCGAGCAGCCGAGCGAGCTCAAGTTTGCCTACGAGGACGGTGCCGATGTGGCCGACGCCCTCGAGGCCGTTGCCACCAAGATCTACCGCGCCGACGGTGTCGACTTTACGCCGGCTGCCAAGCGCCAGCTCGCCGAGCTGCGTGAGAACGGCTTTGGCAACCTGCCGGTGTGCGTGGCCAAGACGCAGTACAGCTTTAGCGACAACGCCAAGGCGCTGGGCGCTCCCGAGGGCTTCCGCATCACCGTGCGCGAGCTCAAGGTTTCCGCCGGTGCCCATTTTGTGGTCGCACTGACCGGCAGCGTTCTGACCATGCCTGGCCTGCCCAAGGTTCCTGCGGCCGAGAACATCGACGTCGACAACGACGGCAACATCACCGGCCTGTTCTAAGTCCGCTGCTCATAGCCGCTTGCCCGCCCCGCCGCGCCCCATGGCTCGGCGGGGCTTTTTCCTCCGTCCCCAAGGGATCATTTTTTGTGGCGGCAATGTTGCGCAACAAGAATCACGATTTCTCCCGTACGGTGTAGTTGGAAGAACTGCGCGGGCGCATTGCGGCTGCGGCGAGAGACGGGAGATGCGATGTATTGCACCAAGTGCGGAGCTCAGATACCCGATGGCTCCACGTTTTGCACAAGCTGCGGCGCTCGCGTGGGCGGCGTTGAGGATCAAGCGGAGCCCGTGGCGTTTCCAGTGGGGGACGCGCCGGCGTCCGCTCCTGTGGGACAGCAAACTCCTCAGGGTGCCCCGGTTCATATGGCGGCGCAGCCTCGTTATGAGGAGCCTATGACCGAGCCTGCCGAGGCTGCTCAGCCGTTTGTTCCGACGCCGCAGTCCAAGAAGCCCAAGCACAGGGGCCGTATCGTCGCTGCCGTTATCGGCGGTGTTGCCGTTGTCGCCATTGTCGCCGCTATCGTGATCGTACCGCGTATTGGCACGTCGTCCGAGGTGACTTCGGGCGGCAAGGGCTACGTTGTCTGCGCGTGCGAGACTAAAGTGCTGCCCAAGAACAGCAAGGGCAAAAAGCTTAAGAGCTATACCGTTGAGCTGGCGCCGGTGTCCGGCAAGGGCAAGAGCTACACCATTAAGGTCGATGGCGAGGACGGCTTTGCTATGGAGGACTTTGGCGAGCTGCCCGACCAGAAGTACCAGATGACCATCACCTCGGGCAAGGGCAAAAAGAAGAGCACGACCACCATGAAGGTCGACTATACCAAGGAAGGTTCGGACGCCCCTAAGAGCGTTGAGCTCACGCAGTCCAAGAAGGAGGCCAAAGCCTCTGCCAAGGCAGCGGTCAAGACGGCAGACGAGCTGTTCACCGATAAGATTCTCGAGTACCAAAAGAAGTACGGCGAGGGCGAGGCTGTCGCGATTGATGATTCTTCGACGTATGGAGCCCAGGGCGTTGCTTTTGCTAAACTCATCGATTTTGACGGGGATGGTCAGGACGAACTCCTGATTGAGTATTCTGATGAGCCGCTCTTCAACGCTAATGGCGCCACCGCCGCTAAAGCCGAAGTTTGGGCATACCGCGACGGCAAAATCGAGAAAGTATATGAGCCCGATATCTGGGTTGACGTTATGTGCGTTGGCGTTTCGCTCCGTGTATACGATTACGATGGCACCTATGGGTTCAGGCGATATTTGCATGACGGGGAGAAGATCAACGTCAAAGAGGTTCCAGTCGGGATGGACGAATCTCGTGATGGCTATGAGTGCGAATTCGATGCCTACGATGGTAAGGCGTTTGGCGCCGTTGCCGGTCCGGCACCGATAAGCGATTCGAAGATTGCCGGCACCAATGAAGTGTCCGAGCTGAGCGCCGTGCTTACCAGCACCGAAGAGAGCGTAGCCAGCACCATCGCAACGGTCGCCACGACGCTGGAGCAGTTGAAGTCGAAGGACGATGACAGTGCGCAGGTGAGCTACGAAGCCGTTTCTGCCACGCAGGATGTCGACTTTACGGCTGCGGTTGGCGAAGGCCCGCTGGATCCGTCCCCCGATGATACGTGCCAGATTTCGGCTACGTGGACCTATCCTCAGGTGAAGGGCCAGGGCGTGGGCGTTGCCAAGTTTAACAAGGATATGGTTCAGCTGGTCGCGGATACGCTTGAAGCGAGCAAGCAGGCCTCGATGGATGACGAGGACAGCCGCGTGACCATGATGTATACCGCCGAGATCGTCTCGATCGACGGTGATATCGCCTGTGTGCGTACGTTCACCAGCAGTTATCAGCCTCCGTATCGATCGGTGCAGAAGACGAGGTCGGCGTTCTACAACCTCAAGACAGGTGAGCAGGTTTCGTTCGAGGACTCGCTTGCGCAGCACGGGCTTTCGTTTGACACCCTCAAGAGCGAGGCCAAGCAGGCAATCAAGACGGCAAAGCCGGATATAGACTCCGTGTCCGAAGACAACATCGACGATGACGATAACTACACCGAGGATCATTTCTACTACGACGGCAAGGGCTATATCATCGTCCTCGATACTGGCGAGTTTGACTGCATGGCATGGGATACCCACGACTTGGTTGCGCATGCCTTCGATTCGAGCTATTCCTGCGGTCAGGATGTAACGCCCGAGCGAGCCCGGGCCACGTACGTACCCAACGAGTAGAGTAAAGCCGCAAGAAGCGAATTACAAAGTTCCCCGGTGACGCAAAACACAGTGTCGCCGGGGACTTTTTCCTCCGTCCCCAAGGGATCATTAGCCGCGCTGGAGGCCGAAGAGTTTGGCGTTGCGCTCGGCGACCATCATGTTGATATCGGCGATTTCCATCTCGCCGTCAATGTAGGGCTGGTAGGTGCCATATGGATCGCCGGCTCCCAAGCTGCAGCTTCCGCAGTTGTCGCAGCTGCCGTTGACGCAGCCAGCGAGTGCCAGCTTAATGATCTCCTCGCGCTCGGCGCGCGTTGTGTCCTTGATGAGCTTGCTTTTTGCCATGGCATATCCTCGATTCGCTTGTGACCGTCGGCCGCGCATGTCTTGTAGATACCGACGACCTTTGCCCATCATAGGCTTTTGCGCGGGTAGAATGCATGGATAACTTGATGCTTACGGGCGACGGAAAGGAATCGTTGCATGGACCAGGATAAGACGACCGTAATGGGTGGCTACGGCTCCCCGCGGACGGGCAATGGCGCCGATGAGACCCGCGTCGTGCCGAATCCCGGCTACGCTGCCCCCGATACGACGCAGGCGTCGGCCGATCCCACGCGCGTTGTGAATTACGGAAACGCAGCGCAGGACCCGTATGGCGCCTCGTCGCAGAGCCCCTACGGCAACGCGGCGGCAGACCCTTATGATGACCTGCTGCAAAATCCCATTCCGCAACCTCAGCAGACGACATATATGCCGCGCACGGCACAGCCGCGCTACGAGTCGCGCGACCGATACGCGCGCGAGCCGTATCGTGAGTATCCCAAGTCCATCCCCCAGTATAGCGAGGACGAGGAGAAGAAGCCTTCGCGTTCGTCGAGCGTGATCAAGAAGATCCTCATCGTGCTGGCGATCTTCTTTGCCTTGTCGGTTGTGTTTGCCATTGTGTCGGGCATGCTCAACAAGCGGGGCGCCACGACTGATACCACGGCCGAGCAGACCGAGACTACCCAGTCCGGCACCGTCGACCTGAGCGATATCCCGGGTCAGTACTGGTCCAACGCCAAAAAGCTCCTCAAGTCGCGCGGGGCCGATCTTTCGAATGCCGTGATTCTGACCGACGACGGCTCGACGCCTGTTGTCGACGCCAACTGGGTCGTGACGTCTGCCTACTATAACGACAACGGTAACCTCGAGATTCAGCTCACGCGCAAGGACAGCTCGTCGGGCAACGCGTCCGGCGACCAGGGCACCACGGACAGCTCGAGCTCCAACACGCTGGAAGACCTGAGCAACAAGGCGCAGGAACTGGGAGATAAGGCCCAAGAGCTGGGTGACACGGCTCAGAACCTCGGCGATACCGCACAGAACCTGGGCGATATGGCAACGAACGCCTGGGATGCCCTGCAAAACGGCATTTCGGGCGCGCAGGGGAACTAGCGGTCGAGCGGCTAGAGCCTTAGCAGTTCAAACAAAAACGGGACGCAGGACCGCGTGACCGGGCGCGTAGGCGCGTTGGTCGGCGGTCCTGCGTCCCGTTTTGTTGTCGATTACAGCTGCTCGGCTGGACGCTCGGGCGAGCTGAAGCCCGAGTCAAATGTGACGACGCACGAGACATCGGGCCGGCGCTCGTGCACGATGCGCGTGACGAGCTCCAGCAGCTCCTCGTCGGATATGTCAAAGCCGTCGGGACGCACCAGGTCAAACGAAACGAACCCGTCGTGCTCGTGCAGGTCATGGATGGAGAGCGTGGGGTCGATTTGCGCTATGCCGCGCTTGACCCAGCCACGCAGGTCGTCGCCGGTGGTGGCGATGGGGTCGCAGTGCAGCGTGATACCGATGCCCATCTGCCGTTTGATATCGTGCTCGATGGTGTCCAGAATCTCATGGTGCTCAAACGCATCGCCCTCGCCGGGCATTTCCACGTGCGCACTGGCAAATTGCCGACCGGGGCCGTAGTCGTGCACCATCAGGTCGTGCGTGCCCAGGACCTGGGGGTACGACATGATCTTGTCGCGGATTGCCTGGACGAGCTTGGGGTCGGGCGCTTGCCCCAACAGCGGGCTGATGGCGTCGCGCACCAGGCCCATGCCGCTGATGCAGATGAAGATGCCCACGCCCAGGCCCGCCCAGCCATCGAGGTCAAAGCCGGTCGTCTGCGAAATAAGCGCTGCGGCCAGGACCGAGGCCGAGGTAATGACGTCGTTTTTGGAATCCTGCGCCGTGGCGATAAGCGTCTCGGAATCGATGCGGTTGCCCAGCGTGCGGTTGAACGCCGCCATCCAAAACTTGACGAGCATGGACAGGACAAGGGCTGCCATGGAGAGCGCCGAATACGCGGTGGGGGAGGGCTTGATGATCTTGGTGACCGACTCCAGGATCAGGTTGATGCCGACGGCGCAAACGAGAACGGCGACAAACAGCCCCGCCAGGTACTCGTAGCGGCCGTGGCCATAGGGGTGCCCCTCGTCGGCCGGGCGGCTGGCAAGGCGGAATCCGAGCAGGCTCACGATGTTGCTCGAGGCATCGGAGAGGTTGTTGAAGGCATCGGCGATAAGCGAGACGGAGCCCGCGAGCAGACCAGCTATGCCCTTGGCTAGGCACAGGGTGATGTTGAGGCCGATGCAGATGAGGCTTGCGGCAAAACCCGCGTTGGTGCGGTAGGAGGTATCGACCGGCTCGCTTTCGCTGCCGGGAACAAGCGTATGTACCAGCCGATTTACAAATAGCATAACGATCGTCCTCACAATCATGTTTAAGGGGATAGTGTAGCTCGCGCAGACGCAACGTGTACCGATGCTCAGAAAATGCAGCAATGGTCTGCCGGCGCTAACGGGCGCAAGGCGGAGGGGGGGGGCGACTGCCCGCGCGCCTTCGAGTTCACTGCGCCTTCCCGTCCGACCGAGTGCTCCATTTTGGGCCACATGGGTATGGGCACGCGTCGATTTGCTCGACATACTTAATGTCGACAGCCCTGTGCAAAGGAGGACGTTTCCATGGACGAGATGTTTGCCATTAAATGCCAAAACTGCGGCGGTCCCATGTATTCGCATCAGGCAAAGCGCAGCTTTGAGTGTGCCTATTGCGAAACGGTTATTCCGTGGCAAGCGGACGCCGGGGAGCCCAAGAGCGCCCTAGGTATCCGTCATACGCCGCTGACGGTGGTTGACGGGCTGCTCAAGCTCACGCACGTCTCGCAGCTCGAGCGCCCAGAGGACCCGGACTGGTATTTCTTCAATTCGCACTGGCGCAATCAGTCGGTTTTGGAGCATCTGCTGTGGGAAGATCGAGGAACGGCGCAGGAGTTCCAAGAGGCGACGCATGTGAGCATTCCCTGTCCCTTCTGCGGTGCGTCCTTTGAGGGCGAGTCGACCCAACGCGTGTTTGAGTGCCCGTCCTGCGGCAATAAGATCGGCGTTGCCGACCTGCTCAAGCCCGGTACCTTTAGCAAGCGCCTGACCATGGGCGTGGGTGCCGAATATGTTCCTGAACAGGGCGTCCCCTGTGAGATATCGCCGCAGCAGGCGCGTGCCAACGCGCTGCAGCTGGTGTGCCAGTATCCCGATGCCTTTGCCGGGCACGATGTAGAGGACGCGATCCAAAACGACATGATGCTCTTCTATTTCCCCATGGCGTTGGCGGACCTGCGCATGATGGCGTCCTTCCCGGGCAAGGGGCTGAGCAAGGAGACCCTGGTGTACTACGAGGTGCTCGACTGGGCATATCCGCGGGCAAACTACCTGGATGTTCGCCTTATGGGCATTTTGGAGCCGTGGGACTTTGGCAAGGTGGGGCCGTTTGACCCGGCCATGCAGGAAGGTGACTTCCGCGTCGTTTCCGTCGACGCGTCCACCAAGGACCAGGTGGTTATTGATAAGCTGGCGCTCGACGTTGCGGGCAACGATGCCGAGGCGGTGCTGGGGCTCAATAAAAAGAGCATCCGCGCCTGGGCGCGCAAGGCCCGCAAGCATAAGGACGGCCTGGTGATGGTGCCGGTCTACTTTGTCGATCGCCCGGCGACGGACAGCCGCGATGGCGAGCAGGTGCGCATTGCCGTAAACGGCCAGACTGGTCGTGCGGCCGCGGTGGTGTTTAGCGACAAACGCGAGACGCATGTGGTGGCACCGCTCAATCCCAACGTGATGCTGTCGAGCGAAAGCACCGTGCACGCCACGCCCATCGAGGTCAAATACGTTAAATCGCCGTTCCTATACCAGATCGTGCGCCGAGGAGGCGGTGAGCAACCGCGCCAGGTGGCAGCGGCGGCCGAGGGTTCCTACCGAGAGGAAAAGCCCAAGCGCAAGGGCCTGTTCGGCGCGCTATTTGGGAAGTAGGGGGGGGCGGTACGGGACAGTGCGCAGTAGTGCGAGCTGTCCGTCGTAGTAGATCTAAATAAACGGTGGGACGGCTGCAAAAGAGCCGCCCCATCGGGTAAAATCAAGGTGTGCCGCGGAACCCGCTCCTCAGTCGGTCAACTTTGGAAGCGCGGGCAACGCAGGTGCTAATGTCTAAAGGGCCGGCTGCAACCGGCCCTTTTCTGCGGCAGCGGGGATTCGAATACCAACACGGTGTTCGGCCCCACGGTACTTTGCTCTGTGACGAACGGACCCATGACGGCGCATTCAGTAATCATCATTTATGCGGTCCCTTAATCATTTGCGTTGACTGACACTGTCTTCGTTGAAGGCGTGTCCTAAAACAGACACTGCTCTATCAGCTCTTTACCGCGCAGGGTGTCGATCCATCCCCGTGGGATGGCGTCCATGCCGTATGCCGTGCCGGCGAGGGCGCCGGCGACGGCTGCGGTGGTGTCGGTGTCGTCGCCTAGGTTGACGGCGGCAAGCACGCAATCTTCGTAACTATTGGTGTTGACAAAGCACCAGGCGGCTGCCTTAAGCGTGTCGCGCACGAAGCCACCTGACCTGATTTCCTGCTCAGGCACGCCTTTCAGCCGCAGTGCCCACGAGGGGAGTGCGCCGTTCAGCACGTCTCTCATCAGCTCGACAAATATGACGCATGCATCGGTCGACGTTCTGTGGGCGTGCGTTATCGCGGAGACCTCGCAGATCTCGTCGTCAGTCGCGTTGACAAACGCCAGGGGCGCGATGCGCATGAGCGAACCGTTACCGTTGTCGCGTTCGCCGGAGCCTCCTTTGCCGGCATGCAAGGCGCGGGCGGTCGTGCCGCCGTAATCGAAAACGCCGTCGATCGTATGCTCGCCACGGGCAATCCAACCTACGAACTTGTCGCGCATGTCTGAGGCGTCGATATGCCCGAGCTCCCTAATCGAGTCGCAGGTAGCAAGCGTCATAGATGTGTCGTCGCTCCAGGTGCCGGCGGGCTGCCCATGTGTGCCGTAGCCGATCATGTCGGTGCATTCGAACGTGCCACGAGGCCTGAACTCGTAGGGAACGCCCAGTGCGTCGCCGACGGCGAGTCCGTAAATGCAGTCGCGTAGCGTTGTTTTCGGTCTGTCTGTCATGGAATGCTCCTCTTATGCCAGGGGAAGTGGAACGCCGTCGGGGGTATCGGTCGTAACGTGCTACTACACTTGCGCTTCGCCATTAGTCGCTTCGTTGATGGCGCGATACTCGGCACTCAGCTCGCGCGCCAGCTCTTCCTTGCTTGGAAGGTACGGCAGGTATTTGGCGGCAAACACTTGGTCGTTGTCTTCGGGCAGCGTGTACTCGACAATCGAGTCGCTTTTGTCCGCGCAGAGCACGATGCCTATAGGCGGATTGTCGCCTTCGTTCATGAGCTCACGCGTGTAGTAGTTCACATACATTTGCATCTGGCCCAGGTCCTGATGCGTAAGGTCATCGGTCTTAAGGTCGATGAGCACGAAGCAGCGCATTAGATAGTTGTAAAACACAAGGTCAATATAGAAATGGCGCCCATCAAAGGTGATGCGCTTTTGGCGCGCCTCGAAAGCGAAACCACGGCCAAGCTCCAGCAGGAACTTCTGAAGATGCGTGATGAGTGCCTGCTCTAGATCGCTCTCGCGAAACGCAGCATCGTCCGAGAAACCTAAAAACTCCAGTACATATGGGTCGCGGATGATATCCTCGGGGCGACGAGCCGGGGCGCTCTTTTGGATTTCCTGGGTGACGGCCTCCTTGTCCTTGCTGGCAAGTAGGCGCTCGCGGAACATGGTGTTGATCTGGCGCTCGAGCTGACGCGTGCTCCAACGAGAATCGGCGCATTCGTTCATGTACCAGGCGCGAGCATCAGGGTCGGGAATGCGCATCAACCTGCGGTAATGAGTCCAGCTCAATTCGGGACGCAGTGAGTCCCGAATTGGAAATGCAAGATAGAGCTGACGCATTTTGCGCAGCTCCCTTGCTTCAAAACCCTTACCAAAATCCTTGGTAAGTCTGATTGCGAGGGCCTTGAGCAGGGCCTCTCCATACTTGGCACGATCCTCTCCGCCCTGCTCATCAACAATGCTCTTGCCGATCTCCCAATACGCCTCAACCATCGCAAAGTTAACGGCGGTATAGGCCTTGTCGCGAGCGGCGTTGAGAATCGAGGAAACCTGCTTGTAAAAAACTTCTGGCACGATTGCCGATTCTCCACGGTTTGCCAGTTCGCCCATCACTGTCGCCCCACTTTCCTCTTGTGGAATGCATCTTTATCGCATTTAGTTTAAAGCCTCGCGCGGACACGAATTGCTGTGCTGTCTAGCACCTTCGCATGGGAGCCTTGCGGTGACTAAAATGTGACCATAGAGACAGTTTTAGCGAACCCCGCGGGAGTGACGCGTATGGACAACAACACGCTGCTGTTCCAGGACAAAGGTTCAGGTAGGTTTAAAGACGTCAAGATCTAGCCTAACCGTATCGAGGTGCTCAAGAAGGGCACTTTCGGCGGCAAGCACACCGAGATTGTCTATCTTAAGGACATCGCGGGGGGTCAACAGGATCAAGGGCCGCGACGTTTTCCTACGTAACAGGCTGTTGACTGCTTGTGTCTTTAGCCTGAGCAGCCGTGTGAAGGCCCAGGAGTTTGTTAACGCGCTGAACATGGTGATGTAGCTTGTGGCGGCGTTCGGGCCATGGTAAAAATCGGGGGCACAGAACGGTGTCCTGCGCCCCCGATTGAGTCGATGTGTTTAAAAGGCCGGCTTGCCTATTCGCTACCGTCCCCAGCGTTTTCGCGGTCGTTAACAAGCATTGCCGCGCCGGCGACCGTTGTCGCCACGGCGGCAGCGGCGAGCCCGGCGGCGATGCCAGAGCCGTCGCCCGTGCCGGCGAGCTTCTCGCCCGAGCCCTTGCTCTTGTTGCCCTTGCCGTTCTTGTCGGCGCTGTCCGTGGTGGCATCGTTGCCGTTGCCGCCGCCGGTACCGTTGCCGGTGTCGCCCGCGTTGCCCGAAGTCATCACAGTAAAGCTTGCGGCTCCGTCGGTGGCAAGCGTGTAGTTTTGCGCCGCGTCGCCCAACAGGCCTTTCGCACGCACCCAATACGTCCCCGCGGCAAATGCCTCGCCCTCGGCCATCGTCGTTCCCGGAGCGCCGTTCGCGTCGTGCACAAACTCGAGCTGGGCCGTGCAGGCATCGGTTTCGAGCTTGCCCTCGAGTGATGCCGCAATCTTGGCGCGCACGTCTTCGCCGGCCTTAAGGCCTTCGAGTCCCTCAAAATGGGGCGTCAGCGCGCGTGGATTGATATCGATGGGCACGGAGCCCCGCAGCTCCGTAACGGTCTCGTTGCCCAGGGCGTCGACATCCACGTATTCGATGGCAAACGCGCTGCCAGAAGCGGCCACGTTGAGTACGTTGCTGCTGTCGACAAGGCGGAAATGGCCCTCGCCAACGGTCTTGCCATCTTGGAGCGAGGCATCGCTCAGCGAGTCTCCATACGTCATGTGCATGCGGTCCGGGAGGCAGCATGAAACTGTTGGCTTGTGCTTAGCGTCGTAATTGCGTTGGTAGATGCTCCGGGCCAGTGCCGAATCGACAAAGTCGGACGCGATAATGCCAACGTGCTTGAGGCAATCTGACTTTGTTTTATCGCTGCCGCTGGGATTGATGTACTGGCTCTTGTACAGATGCTCGTTGACCACTCGCGCCGCGGTAAAAGGATTGCTTCCTTGTTTGTAATTCGTGCAACTGGTGTAGTTGATAGACCAGCAGCGTTCCAGGACTTGCACCTTGGCGCCATCATTGTCCTCGACGTCCACCTTGTTGCGCGTGAGATTGGTCGTCTCTCGCAGCGCCATATCGACCCAGCTAATCTTGTCGGTTCCGGTGCATTCAAAATGGTCCTGGGCGTATACCTTGGTGCAATAGGGCTCTTTGTCGCCCGCATTGCCCGTAGTCTCAAAGCCTCGCGCGTCTTGGACGAGGCACATCGACTGCCCGGAATGCGCCTTGATTTTGTCGTCCCATTGGGTGAGATCGAGGCCCCACGTGTGGCTGCTTACGCTGTTGCCGGCGAGTACAAATCGACGCAGCAGGACGATCTTTCCGCGCACCTCGTTCAGTGTGGGGATTCGGCTCGACGTATAGAACAGATCGGGATTATCGTGCATAACCTTGGCGAAAGCCGTCGTAACGCTTTCGTCGGTAGCCTCGTCGTTGCCTCGTGACGCAAGCATGATGAGCGCTTCTGATGGGTTTTCGTTCAAAAATGTTTTGAAGTAGTCGATGACATTGGAGAGATGCATAAAGCCCCCGTCTTTTTTGAGCAGGTAGCATCTTCCATGGTCGATACCGGGGTCGCCGTTCTCGTCGTTCCTTCCGAGTCGGATATCAAAATAGCGAATGCCTTCGAGCAACTGCGTGGGGATGTAATCCTGCTGGCACTTTGCTTGTGAGGATTGGGGCTCGGTGTCGTTGTCCACGCTGCAGGTGCCCGAATCATGCGTGCCCGGGATACTCAGCTCGTCGAGGTACTTGTTGTCGTCGACGTATTTCATCCAGCATGGTCCGTCGACGTAGCTGCTATACGTGGTCCAGTCGATACTTCTAACTGTGGTATTGATCTTGCCCATGTCGTAACCGATAAGTTCGAGCTCCCACGGAATGCTCTTACTCTTATGGCAGATCTTATTGTTGTCCTGGTCTTTGCCGTTCGATTCTATTGCCAGGTACTTAATGTCTTTTTTCTCGGTTTCTTTCTCGACCGTGCGGTCTCGGATGATATAGGTTCCGTTTGATTGACGCTCGAACGCAAAAGCACGGCTGGGCTTGTTGTCATACTCGCCGCCCCATACGTGGATGACCTTTCCATCTTTGTCCGAGTCGTCGTCGACCGACCAAATGCTGTAGCCCGTCTTTTTATGCTCTTCGAAATTGAGCAAGGTGCGGATAGCATACCAGTTTGTATCGTCATTCTTGGTCGTTACGTTCTCAAGGATGAGCTTGCTGGACGTGCCGTCGTTAAACAGGTGGCAGACGTTGCCGCGAACGTTGCCGTCTTGGTTGACGCTCGCGGTGCGAAAATAGCCCGCGGGGCGAAGGCGAATGACGAAATTGTCGAGGCTGTCCGACGGTGCGGGTGTGTTGTCTGCAAATGCCGCTCGCAGGGGAATGCCCGGCGCTGCGGTTTCGGGCAGGCTTGCAAGTGGTGACAACGCCGCAAGCCCTAGGCCCAGCGTAAACGCTCGGCGGCTGATGGCATGGTGTTCGGTCATAACTTCTCCATTCGCAGAGTGCGGTTATGCGATAGTTTTGGTCACTATACTGACCAGATGTTTAAAGATGCTGGTTTAAATTGCCTGCGCGGCGCTATAAATCGGCGGGCGGACGTGTTGGGGCACTTGTCTATTTGTGCTGTTATCACGTCTGGGATGGTTTTGGAGCCCGGCATCCTGCGTTCGTCGGCTACCGGCATAAGAATGGGGAGGGTCGGCTTACCGGCCCTCCCTGGATACGATGCGCTGGGGCACCGCTGCTTGTTAGCGCTGCACTCGTGTTTTCCGTTGCGCTCGCCAGTCGCTTAGCGCTTGATCTCGATATCGTCGAGCTTGACGTCCATGGCCTCGGTCTTTGCCTCGGCGATATCATCGGCAAACTCCAGGGACTTCATCATGGTCTCGACGGCGTCCTTGTGTTCCTCGACGTTGTCGATGCGCACGTACACGCTGCCGCCGTCAACGTCGGTGAAGTACTCGGTCGTCACGCCGCCCGAGTGCGTAAAGTAGGCGCTGCGCCAGGTCTTGCCGTTGTACTTAACGGGATCGCTCTCGGTCCATCCGGAGTTGGCCTTCCATTTGGCCTCGTAGTCGAACAGCTCGTCAGCGTTCTTGTCAGAGTCGAAGACGGGGATGAAGCGGTCGCTGGCATGCTCGCTCTCGGTGAACTTAAACTGGGCCCTGTCGGCGGTATCGCCTGCGACGTCCGTGATTTCGACGCCCTCGGGGACTTCGACCTTAAACCAAATGAAGTTGGTCCTCATATCCACGGCTGGTTTTTCTGCTCCGCCGCCACCGCCACTTCCGGTAGCGCCGCCGCTGCCACCGCAGCCCACCAGGGCAACTGCGGCAAAGAGACTGATGCAGAGGGTGAGAATCGCAAAGGCCTTCTTTTTCATGGTCGTGTCCTCCTCGATCTGTAACCGCCCATGGATTACCTGCCTTTACTGTACGCGCGGGCGGCTCGTTCAGGTGGGCCATGTGTCCCATTCTGGGGGCCTGATTTGCGCCGACAAGTGGCAATATGCTCGGGCGTAAAGAGGGGAGGGCCGGCCGATCCAATCCTCCCCTGGCTGGGCGTCCGATCATTTAATGACTGCGCATGCGATGCTGCGTGCGAGCCCCTAATGCTTGATCTCGATGCTCGAAATCTCGACTTCGCGTGCCTCGGCAACTGCCTTCGCCATGTCATCGGGAAACTCGATGGAGTTGAGGAGCGCCTCGGCTTCTTTCTTATGCAGATCGAAGTTCGAGATGAGAACGTAGACGCTTCCCGGCTCAACGTCGGTAAAGAGGAGGGTTGAGACGCCGCTGTTGTCCTCGTACGTTCCGACGAGCCACGTCCTGCCGTTATACTCGACGGACCCGCCATCCTTCCACTGGAACGTATCACCTTTCTTTTCTGCCTGGTCGGCGTGGGATTCCTCTGCCGTCAGCGCTTTTTTCCAAACGGGGATAAAGCGATCGGCCGAACCGTTCTCGTCTTCGGGGAAGGTGAGCTGGACCCTGTCGGCATTCTTGCCAGCGGAGTCGCTTACGCCAACGCTCTCGGGCATCTCGACCTTAAACCAGATAAAGTCGGTCTTCTTGGCGACGGGAGCTTTTTCCTTGCCCGCGCTCTTGGATGCGCTGCTGCCCCCGCCTCCGCTTGACGCACTTCCGCTGCAGCCGACAACGGCAAATGCGGCAAAGAGGGCGATGCAAAGGGAAAGGATCGATAGGGTCTTTTTCTTCATGGTGGCGTCCTCCTTGTCTGTCGGTGACATCACGGCGCCGCATGCTGTTGGGGTACTGATTGCGCTGGCGGCGGATGTCTCTGTGTGCTGTGCGGCTTATGCCTCCGTTCATCGCTTGTGGCCGTTGCGCGGCCGTGCCCCAACGGGTTCCTTACTTATAGATATGCCCCAGCTTGTGCTGCCCGGGAGTCTCGAAAGGTGGGCCATGCGTCCCATGTTTGGGGCAGGCGCATGGGACGGCACGGCTCGGCATCGGCTTTTTCATGTTGCGCAACAGCGCCCTGGGTGGGGGCGTATAGACTTGGCTGTGACAAAAGCTAAACCACGAAAGGTCGAACGATGTTCTGTCAAAAATGCGGACAGCAAGTGCCTGATGGATCGACGTTTTGTACGCATTGCGGGGCGTCGCTGGCTGGCGGTTCCATACCGACGCCTACGGGCACTGGCCCTTCCTCTGCCCCGGGCCTAACCCAGTCGATGCCGCCGGTCGCGCCTGCGCCTCAAAAGCCTAAGAGCAAAGCTCCAATTATCATCGCGGTGGCGTGTGCCGCCGTGGTACTCCTCGGGGGTGGCACGGTGTTTGCGCTCACGATGCTTAACGGGTCCAAGAGCTCTGACACGCAAATTTCGGTGGTCGATACCGGGTCTTCGGACGAGAAAGATTCTTCTGCCAAGAAGAAGAGCGACAAGTCCAAGACCAAGGAACCCTCGTCGTCCGATGACGAGGCCGTTCCCGAGGACGAGTCGGCTTACTACGGTTCGGGCGATTCGGACGATTACCTGACCGACGTGCATACGTACACGAACGACATGCATCCTTATAGCATGTCGATTCCCAACCGTTTTGAGATGGAAGATACTCCCAGCGGCAGCAGCACAAGGTACGAGGATCCGGAGACGGGTTTTGTGATCGGCCTGTCTGGCTACGTCAACGTTAACGACGAAACTGCACACGAGATGTTCGTCGATGCGGAAACCTCGGGCAAGGCCGACCTCTATACCGCAGAGGGCGACAACTGGTACGTGGTCTCGTGGCGCGAGGACGATACGATCATTTACGAAAAGACGATCGCCACGGATTCGACGATTGCCACGGCGCATTTGGAGTACTCGACTGCAAACCGCGACATGGGGTCGAAGATTATCGACACGCTGCTGCCGACGTTTCAGGTGGACTAGGCGCCCGTGCCTATAGCCGGCAATCGGAAACGCCGATAGCCAGAGCTCCTGACAGCCTTTGTCTTATGGGTTAGACTTGGCTTCAATAAAACCGATGAATGGGACAACCGCTTCCTGGCGTCGTTGTCCCATTTTTTGTTATGCGTGCGGCCCGTGGTGGCCGGCGCGGTGGGCAGAGGTGTTTCGATGAGCCAAGAGATGATGGATAAAACCTGTCGCGGTTTTGCCGAGGCGTTGGCTGCACGCGAGCCGGTTCCCGGCGGCGGCAGCGCCAGCGCGTTTGTGGGAGCACTGGGTGCCTCGCTGTGCGGGATGGTTGCTCGCTATGGCGCGACGAACCCCGCGCTTGCCGATCGCGCAGACGATCTGACGCACGCGTTTGCCCAGGCAGACGAGCTGGCTCAGGAGCTTGTGGGTCTGGTTGCCGAGGACGTTCGTGCGTACGGCCAGGTGTCTGCGGCATACGGTATTCCTCGTGATGACCCCGCTCGACCCGCGGCGATTCAGGATGCGTTGCACGTGGCCGCCATGCCGCCATATCGGATCATGGATGCGTGCGGTCGTGCGCTGGCGCTGCTCGAGGACATGGCGGACAAGGGCTCCCGGCAGTTGCTGTCCGACGTGGCATGCGGCGCCGTGTTTTGCCGCGCGGCCATGCAGGGCGCGAGCTTGACGCTCTTTGCGAACACCACGTCTATGAAGGATCGTGCCCGCGCCGAGGAGCTCGAGGCTGCATGCGACGAGTTGCTCGATACGTGGCTGCCGCGCGCCGATGCGCTGGCGTGCCGTGCTGCCGACGCCGCAAGGAAGAGGGGATAGCCATGGCAGAGCTGCTGAAGGGTGTTCCCGTTGCCCGCGCTTTGACCGAGGAGCTCGCTGCTCGCTGCGTGGCTTTGCGCGAGCGCGGCGTTGTGCCGACACTGGCCATCGTTCGTGTGGGCGAGCGCGAGGACGACCTGTCCTACGAGCGCGGTGCCCTCAAGCGCTGCGAAAAGGTTGGCATTGAAGCTCGTCGCGTGTTGCTGCCTGCCGATGTTTCGCAGGATGAGCTGCTGGCGGCTATTAAGGGCATCAATGCTGATCCCGCTGTTCATGGCTGCCTGCTGTTTCGCCCGCTGCCCGCTGGACTTGACGAGGATGCAGTTGCCGCGGCACTCGATCCTGCCAAGGACGTTGACTCCATGACGCCGGCCTCGCTGCTCACCACACTTTCGGGGCGAGGCGAGGGCTTTGCTCCCTGCACGGCCGAGGCAGTGCTAGCGTTGCTGGACCATTACGGCGTTGAGCTGGATGGGGCCAAGGTCGCGGTCGTTGGTCGGTCGCTGGTGATTGGCCGTCCCGTTGCCGCCATGCTTACGGCTCGCAATGCCACGGTGACGACGTGCCATACGCATACGCGCGACTTGGCTGCCGAGTGCCGTTCTGCCGACATTGTTGTTGCCGCGGTTGGACGTGCGCGCACGATTGGCGCGGATGCGGTCCGCGAGGGCCAGACGATCATCGATGTGGGCATCAACTGGGACGAGGCCGCCGGCAAGCTGGTCGGCGACGTCGATTTTGATGCTGCGGAGCCGATCGTTAACGCCATCACACCCGTGCCGGGCGGCGTGGGGGCTGTGACCACTGCGATTCTCGCCAAGCACGTGATCGAGGCGGCGGAGCGTGCATCGAAATAGGCGTTTTGGGCTGTTTGAGGGGTTAGCCATATACCACGTGGTCAAAAAACGCCAAATATGAGTAATGTTGCCAAGATAGTCACATATGTTTTATGAGAT
>CABQMF010000008.1 GCA_902465265.1 uncultured Collinsella sp.
TAAACATTAACAATAACGTGTATACTCAACAGTGAAGATATATGTTGAGAGGAGCCGCTATGGTTACCGTCGCGTTTTCGGAGCTGCGCCAGAACCTTACGCAGGTGGCCGAAAAGGTTGCCAATGAGGGCGAGGAGGTTGTGGTCTTCAAGCGGAGCAAGCCGTTGTTCAAGATTGTGCCACTCGACTATCAAGGCCCAGTTGCGGTGGAATATGACGCTGCTCAGGAGCGAGGGGGCGCAAAGCCGGCGTGCGGCACGGACAAGCCCAAGCGCGACGTGGGTACGATGTGGCATCCCAAGATCACCTGGAAGGAGATTCGCGAGATGCTCGCGGAGGATGAGGACTATCAGGAGTATCTCGAACTCGTAGCCAAAATGCCCAAGGGAACGCCGCTCGATACGATGACGGTTGAAGATGAAAAGCGCATCGCGAGGGAGCGTTACCTATGAGGGCATTTCTCGATACCAATTTTCTGCTCGATTGCGTGCTTCCGGGTCGGCCGGAGCATGGGGCGGCGCAAACCATCAAGGGGCTTGTTGACGTGGGGCTTATCGAGGGGGTTGTTTCGGCCTGCTCTCTCAAGGACGCGTATTACATTCTCACTAAACAGGCCGGCGAGGCGCGCGCCCGCGAGGTAGTGCGCGACTGCCTTAAGAGCTACTCGGCAGAGCCTCTCGACCAAGAAGCTTGTTTTACCTCCGCCTATTCCGATGAGCCGGACTTCGAGG
Source organism: uncultured Collinsella sp. (assembly GCA_902465265.1). Classification (GTDB taxonomy): domain Bacteria; phylum Actinomycetota; class Coriobacteriia; order Coriobacteriales; family Coriobacteriaceae; genus Collinsella. The sequence goes on from CABQMF010000008.1 coordinate 732, forward strand.
ACGGCTGTATCCGTGCGATGGCCGAGCGTGCCGGCGTGGACTTTATCATCACGCGCGATCGCGCCGCTTTTGTGCGCTCGACCATCAAGACCTTCTCGCCCGCAGAGTTCATCCGTGTGTTTCCGATCCCGGAGGAGTAAAACCGCCACACCGGGGACTGCCCGCGGCGTGATAGTCCTCCTGTAGCCGACGCTCGTTAGTTGAGCCGCACCTCATAGCTTTCCGAGAGGTTCTTAATCGAGCACAGTAACCGGCACCGTGATCTGCGTCACGTAGGTCGCGGGGTCGTCGCTGATGATGTCGTCGATAAGGGCGATCTCGCGCGAGGGGCCAGCGGGCGTCAGGTTGTGCTCGCGCATATGGCTGAGCAGCTGCTCATAGCGCGGGGCTGCTTGCCCGTGCGTGCCGCGAAAGCTAATGGTCAGGCAGCGCGCGGCGGGCCGCACCTCGATATCGCCCAGGTATTCATCGGTGTCATCGAGCAGCAGAAAGACTTCGTCGTAGCCGTCAAAGTCGCCGCCGGCCAGGCGCTCGGCGCTAATCCCAACGCCCAAGTTGCCCAGGAAGACAAAGGTCTCGTGCTGGCCCTTCTGCAGCTGACGAATCTGCCACTCCAGCGCATAGGCATCGGTAGGGTTGACGCGTTCGCGCAACACGGCGCAGCGGAGCTCGGGCGCATCGATTGTGCAGATGGTATCGAGCTCGGTGTTCAGGGCATCATGCAGCAGCGCAAGCCGGTTATCGATCTTGCGCGACACACGCTCCAACTCGCGGCGCTTGCGCTCGATGAGCTCCTGCTGCTGAGTCAGCTGCCGCTGCATAAGGTCCACATCGCGCGTGGTCACAAACTCGCGGATTTGTGCGAGCGGCAAGTCGAGAACGCGCAGGTGGCTGATGGTGTTGAGGGTTGAGAGCTGCCGCGATCCGTAGTAGCGGTACCCGCTCGCCGGATCGATGTGCGCCGGGTCCAGCAAGCCCATCTGCTCGTAATGGCGCAATGTGCCCACGCTTAGGTTAAACAGGCGCGCCACCTCGCCAATGCGGAGCAGTCCTTCGGTATGTTCGGTTGGCGAGTCGGTCATGGGACCGCTCCTTTCGGTAAAAAGCAGGGGGAGGTGCCCCGGGCTCGCGTTGCCCCGCTACGCTGCCAACTTGTCAAAAGCCCCGTGCCGGTTGAGCGCGGTAAACGCGACAACACAGATGGCTGCCGACAGAATCGACCCGCACGGTGAGGCGATGCCCATGGGAAACAGCGTGTCGGAATAGGCATTCGACAGCAGCCAGGCGCCGGGCACGCGAATGAGCGCCACGGCCAGCACGTTGTGCGCAAAGCCGATGTAGCTCTTGCCGTATGCAGCGAAAAAGCCGCTAAAGCAAATGTGGATGCCAGCAAAAATCGCGTCGAAAATGTAGCTGCGCATATAGCCGGTACCGGCTGCGACCACCGCGGCGTCCTTGGCAAAAAAGCCGATAAACGCCGGCGCCACCAGCCACATCAGCACCGTGATCAGGCAGCCGTACACTACCGAGATGGTCATGGCGTCCTTGAGCACCTGACGTGCGCGGTCGCCCTTGCCCGCGCCGGCGTTTTGCGCCGTGAGTGCGCTGACGGTGGCGCCCATGGAGCTCGGCACAATGAATAAAAAGCTGATCATCTTCTCGACCAGGCCCACGGCGGCGGCGTCGACCAGGCCGCGATGGTTGGCGATGACGGTGATAAACATAAACGCCACCTGGATACAGCCGTCCTGCACGGCCACGGGTACGCCGATCTTAAGAATGCTGCCGAGCACCTCGGGCTGAGGGCGCAGGTCGCTACGCTTAACGTGAATGTTCGTGCGGCGGCTCTTGAGCCACACGAGTGCGAGGGCAACGCTTGCTGTCTGGGCGGTTACCGTGCCGAGTGCCGCGCCCACGGGTCCGAGCCCCATGTGGCCGATAAACAGAAAGTCGAGCGCGATGTTGATAATGCACGCCACGCCGATCACGTACATAGGCGAGCGCGAATCGCCCAGGCCGCGAAAGATGGCCGAGAGGATGTTGTATGCGGCGATAAACGGAATGCCGACAAAGCAGATATGCAGGTAGGCGGCGGTGCCATCGACCGCCTCGGGCGGCGTGCCAATGAGCGCCACGATTTGCGGGCATAGTGCAAACAAGATGACGGCCAGTACCACCGAGACGCCCATAAAGAGCGTGATGGTGTTACCGATGGCGGTCTCGGCGCGGTCGAAGCGGCGTGAGCCCACGGCGTGGCCGACGATGACCGTCGTTCCCATGGCTAGGCCCACAAGCGTCACGGTAATGATATAGAGCGTCTGCGCGCCATTGCCCACGGCGGTGATGCCGGCGGCGCCGCTGAACTGCCCCATCATGTACAGGTCGGCCATGCCGTAGAGCATCTGCAAAAAGTACGAGAGCATATAGGGCAGGGCAAAGACGGCGATGGTCTTGAGGACATTGCCGCGAGTGAGGTCGTGTTCCATGGGCGGGGCTTTCTGGCTTGGTTCGTTTAGCTACCAATGTAGTGAAAACCCTATAACGATTGTAGAGTCAAGGGTTATGTTGACGGCGGGGCGAAAAAAGTCACGCGCGTAGGCATGCCTCATTGAACATGGACGGCCGAGCCAGATCGTGTTTGCGCTCGGAAATACCGTTCACCTGCGTCGTGTCGTACGCATGTCGACCCATTCTTCCCGTGCGGTACTATATTCCCTGAAGAATAAAGGCCAGTGCGAGGGGAGGGCTGCGTGGACGGGCGCGTGCAACATGATGGCTTTGGCCGCGATATCAACTACCTGCGCATTGCCGTTACCGACAAGTGCAATTTCCGCTGCATCTATTGCATGCCGGCCGACGGCGTGGCGCCCCGTGCGCACGACGAGCTACTCGGCGCCGAGGAAATCGCCCGCTTTGTGCGCCTGGCGGCGGGAGAGGGCATTCGCCGCGTGCGCCTGACGGGTGGCGAGCCGCTGGTAAGCCGCCGTATCATCCCGCTTATTCGCGACATTCGTGCGATTCCGCAGATCGAGGACATCTCGCTCACCACCAATGGTGCCCTGCTTCCCAAGATGGCGCCGCAGCTCAAAGATGCCGGGCTTAACCGCGTCAACATCTCGCTCGATACGCTCGACCCCTCGCTCTTTGGAAAGATCACGCGCTTGGGTCGACTCGAGCAGACCACGTCTGGCATCGACGCGGCGCTGGCTTGGGGCTTTGAGCCCGTTAAGGTCAACTGTGTCGTGGTGCGCCGGCTCAACCAAGATGTGGCGGCCCTCGCGCGACTGACCGTCGACCGCCCCATTCATCTGCGCTTTATCGAATACATGCCCATCGGCGACGAGCGCACGAGCTCGCATTGCGCTGTGGACCCGCATGCGCCCGCGCTCAATCCCGAGCTGTGGGATGCGAGCGATACCGTGCCGAGCGACGAGCTGCGGGCGCGCATCAATGCCGGGGCCGCCGCGGCGGGTCTGGGCGAGCTCGAGCCGCTCGACATCAACGACGCTCCTGCCGGCGCGGGCCCTGCGCGCTATTGGCACTTTCCGGGCGCGGCGGGAACGGTCGGCTTTATTAGCGCCATGTCCAATCATTTTTGCGCGAACTGCAACCGTCTGCGCCTGACGGCAGACGGCAACGTGCGCCCGTGCCTGTTTAGCGATGCCGAATATTCGGTGCGCGAGGCGCTGCGCCGTGGTGATGATATGCGGGTACTTTCAATTTGGCGCGATGCCGTGGCCCACAAACCGCAGGAACACGCGATAATTGAGGGCACGCAACGATTTATGTCCCAAATCGGAGGATGATCATATGGCCAAGAGCAGGTACGCCGATGCCACCAAGGCCGCTCGCAGGGCCGCGATGTCTGCCCACAAAGTCACGGCTGCGGCGAATGCTGGCAACGCCGACGGGTCTGCGCAGCCGACTGCCAGCGCTGCCACCGAGCCCGCCCGTGACGCCCGTCGCGACGAGCTGACGCACGTGGACGCCAAGGGCGAGGTACGCATGGTCGACGTGTCCGACAAGGCCGAGACTCATCGCATTGCCATCGCCGAGGGCACCATCCTCATGCACCCCGAGACGCAAGCCATGGTGCTGCAGGACCGCGCCAAAAAGGGCGACGTGCTTGCCTGCGCACGCGTGGCGGGCATCATGGCCATTAAGCGCACGAGCGACATCATTCCCATGTGTCATCCGCTGCTCATTACCAAGAGCAAGTGCGACATTGCGCCCATCGCTCCGGCGGGGACGCCGGCCGAGGACGTGCCCGAGGGCTGGGCGCCGGCGCGCGCGGGCGGGCAGGTTGGCTTTCACGTACTGGTTACGGCCGGCGTGACGGGCAAGACAGGTATCGAGATGGAGGCGTTGACCGGCGCAAGCGCCGCGTGCCTGACCATCTATGACATGTGCAAGGCGGTCGATCGCGGCATGGAGATCGTCGACGTGCGCCTGCTGCACAAGGAGGGCGGCCGTTCTGGCGTGTGGGATCGTGCAGAGCGTCAGGCCGCTGCTGTTGAGGCCGTGGGAGCCGCGGGCGACGCACCCGCGAGCGCATCCGTCGCCGTCGCGCCCGCAGTTCCGGCCCCGGCCGTCCCCGCGATCGCGTTTATCGGCTACCAAAATTCGGGCAAGACCACACTCGTCGAGAAGGTTATCGCCGAGCTCACCCGCCGCGGTCTGCGCGTGGGTTCGCTTAAGCATCACGGGCACCATGGCTTTGATATTGACGTGCCCGCTAAGGACACCTGGCGCCATCACCAGGCCGGATCCAAGCACGTGGGCCTCATCTGCGCCACGCGCTGGGCGGAGTACGCCGATACGCGCGAGGAGGACGAGATGCCCGCTCGCGAGTTGCTGTCGCGTTACAACGATGTCGACGTGGTGATCATCGAGGGCTACAAGACCGAGGGCTTCGACAATATCGTGGTCGCGCGCTCCGGTGTCGACCGTCTGCGCGGCAAGAGCTCGCTCGACCTGGTCGATGGCCACACGCTGGCCCTTGCCTGCAATGAGGCCTTGGCGCGTCAGGCCTTCGACGCCGGCTTTGCGACCCGAGCCATCAACATCAACGACGCCCGAGCCATCTGCGACCTGATCCAAGACCACCTTTAAAGCTTGGGACCGGCTCGCTGCGCTGCCATGGCAGGTTTTATCGGGGCAAACGTCATTTCCACCACAACGGGGCCAGGTTCCTTTGTGGTGGTTTTTGCTTTGTTAGATGTGTGGGACATGCCTTACAATCTACCAAGTAGTTCATGACGGGCGAAAAACGGAGAGAAGGGGCTTGATGCGTCCTTAATGTTTCATGCGGATAGATTGATTTGGCAGACGGTGGCGAATGCCCGCCGTCCGCATTCGTATGAAACAAGGAGTCTCCATGCTCGCCCCTCTTTTCTCAAAGCCTCAATCATCGCTGTCCGTGCAGGCCAAGCGCCTGGTGGCGATGCGCTTTCTCATCTACACCGGTTTTCAGACCAGCTACTTTATCGGCGTCATCGGAACGCTCACCTATGCGGACGACGCTTCGGTCGTTGCGACATCGCTGGCAGTCCTCTTTATGAACGTCTTTGTGATCTTGGGATCCTTTGCGGGCGGTGCGGCGCTCGATGCCTGGGGCCCACGTCGCCATTTCTTGTTGAGCATCGTCGGCACGCTGGCGACGGGTGCGGCAATCATCGCCTTTGGCAGCGCGACCGGAACAGTCCTTGCCGGCGCGGTACTCCTGGGCTTTGTGATGGGGTTCGCACAGCCCATCGCCACATCCTATCCAGCCTACCTCACCGACGATCCTGTCGAGCTCAAAGACATCAACTCCGCCATAACCATGTTCTCCAACGTGAGCATTATCGTCGGCCCCACGCTGGGCGGCTTTGTTGCGGCGGCTGCATCGTCACGCGCGGTGTTCGTGCTCATGATGATCTTTACCGTACTGGCGTTCATTGTCGGCTGGGGCTTTAGACCGCAAGCAGTTCGTGTCGCCGCGCGTGAAAGTACTCCCGCGGACAGCAGTACAACGGCAATCACTGCCAGCCAAAGCTCCAACCCCAGCACATTCGCCCGCGCCACCTTCGTGACAAGCATCAAGACAGTCTTCACCAACAGTATCCTCGCCTTGCTGTTCTGCATCATCTTTCTTTCAAACTTTGGCTACGGTGCCTTCGATCCGCTGGAGTCGTTCTTCTACCGCGATGTCCTGCACGTCGGTGTTGAGTGGATGGGCTGGCTCTCGTCGGCCAGCGGTGTGGGCGCGGTGCTGGGCGCCGTGGTCGCGCTCCGCTTGCCGCCGCGCTTCGTCAGCCTCAAAACGCTGCTCGTGGCACTCATGTCCGTGGGCGTGGGAAGTCTGATTTATGTGGGGACACCGTACGTGGGCGTGGCCCTTATCGGCCAGATTGTCCTGGGCGTGGCCTGGGGCGTCGTCAACCCGCTCCACAACACTATCGTGCAAACGACGGCTCCGCTCGAGCAGCTCGGTCGCGTCAACTCGGTCATGGGCTTTGGCAATATGTTCGCCGGCGTGGCGCCGCTGGCGATTGCCCCGTGGCTGGCGGCGACATTTGGCGTGCAGCAGACGCTCGTAGGGGCGGGTATGGTCGTGACGGCGGTTCCCGTGGCGTTGCTGCTGTTTGGCCACTGGCATTTTGATTGTGCCGCAAGGCAGTAAAACCATCACAACATTCGATGAAAATCGCGATTTTGCCGAAAAACGTCGAATGTTGTGATGGTTTGCGCCCCGGGCCAGGCCACCCTGCGGGTCTGGCCACCACAAAGGGCCAGGCACCTTTGTGATGGTTTTTGCGTTGACGGGCCGCGCCCGCGCCTTGGTATACCATGTACGCCGTTCACGAATACGCCCCACACCGCCACACAACCCAGAAAGGCCCCCATGGACACCACCTTCAGCCACATCAAAGCCGTGTTCTGCGATATCGACGGCACGCTGCTCACGAGCCAGCACACGGTGTCCCCGCGCACCGTGGCGGCGATCCACGCCCTGCGCGAGCGCGGCGTGCTCTTTGGCCTGTGCACCGGGCGCGACGTCCAGGCGACCGAGGCCATGTTTGGGCTCTGGGGTATCGAAGGCCTGGTAGACGTGCTGGTGGGCTGCGGCGGCGCCGAAGTCATCGATCGTGCGCACGGCATCAACGAGCTGAGCTACCCGCTACCGGGCGAGACCATCGCGCACATCTGCGAGCACATGGCAGGCCTGCCGGCAACGCCCGTTTGCCCTCGGGACGGCGTGCTCTATGTGCCCGAGAGCAATGCATGCGTCGAGCACCTGTCGCGTGTCGACGGCGTGCCCTACAAGGTGGTCGACTTTGCCGAGTTTTTGCGCGAGCCGCAGACCAAGGTGATGTTTACCATGGCGCCCGAGGTGATGCCGCAGGTCATCGAACGGGCGTCGACGTTCGCCGACGATACCGTTAAGGCGGCGGCTCTGCAGACCACGCAGCGGCTCTACGAGTTCATGGATCCGCGCGTGTCCAAGACGCGCGGCCTTGTGCGCGTGGCGGAGCTCAACGACATGGAGCTCCAGGACATCTGCGTGTTTGGCGATGCCGACAACGACACCTGCATGGTGGCCGACGCCGGCGTGGGCGTGGCCATGGCAAATGGTAGCGATGCCACCCGTGCCGCCGCCGATTTTGTAACCGCCAGCAACGACAAAGACGGCATCGCGATCTTTATCGAGGAGCATCTGCTGTAGCGCCGGGGGAGAACCACCACGAAGGGGCAGGTACCTTTGTGGTGGCCTCAGGCGATTTGGGCGAATTGATACCGAAAATCTGCGCGCAAATTCAAATATGGTTGTCTGAGCATTACGCTTCTAACCGCCGATGGGTTAAAGATATTCTCATCAGTTTGGTAGGATATTCCTTCCGGTTGATGACCTACTGCTCACGGTCGATTTTCGACCGTGAGCGGGATGTTTGCTATTGAGCAAAAATTTGTGCAAAAAAATCTAATGCCATTAAAAAATGATGTGCAACTAAATTACCAGTAGAAACAAAAAATAGATAGCGAATAAACGAAGGTAAATCTGAGCAAATGTCAAGAGAATTGAGAATCCGCTACAAAAATGTCGGTTTTGTTGCTCAGATGTCTAAACAATCGTTAAAATTTGTACATTAAACGTGCGCAATTACAGATTGCGCAGATACGTTTGATAGTGAAAGAGCAAGATCGCAGTCTCTTGGGGAGGAGACATCGATGAAAGCGAATTCAGACAAATCTAAGCAGAGTAAAAAAGCGACGCGCCGTGTACTGGCAGGCGTTTTGTGCGGAGCCTCCGTTTTGAGCCTGGTACTGTCGCTCGTCATGCCTCCGATCTCGCAGGCCATTGCCAACGATGCCCAGACGGTTTCTACCAAGGCGACCGTTGCAGACGCGGGCGCTTTGGGCGAGGACGCCGGTACAGACGAGAACACTTTGGGCGAGGAGGCCGGTGCAGACAATTCCACGGGCAAAGACGCCAAAAACCGGAATAGTGACGAGACCGAGGGCGACGAGCCTGGCGACGATGCCCAGCTTGAGGGACAGTCCGGGGAAGAGCAGCAGAACGAGGGTACAACGACTTCGGATGGTGAAACCGTTGCTGCGGTTGCGGAAAACGAGCAAACTGGAGCGGCTGCCGGGGAAATAACTAACAAAGATGAACTTTGCAGTAAACTTCAGGGTGTTCAGGCGGGTAAGTCCGCCAGTTTCAAGCTGATGCAGAACATCGAGTACAACGGCCAAATCAATCTCAATAAGAGCGGTAGCAATATCACCCTTGATCTTAATGGCTGCAAGATAAAGCACTCGGGCGAAAACCAGAACAGGCCGCTTTTCAATGTGAGTAATGGTGCCGAGTTTACAATCAAGGATGATTCTAATCAGGATGCTGAAAAGGTCACTCCCGGTCAGAAGCTGGATGATCAAGGCCAGAAGTTTACTAGCGATTATTATGGCAAGAATGCCATGGTCAACTATGACATAGATAACATCCCGACCCTGCTCACCTATTACGTAACCAAGTCGTCCGCTAACGATACGGGCACAACGGAAACGCTTGAAACACATGAGGCCAACATCAAGGGTGCAATTGTCTCAACTGCGTCCAAGGGGTCCACGTTGAAGCTCATCAACGTCTACGAGGGCGGCAAGTTTAACCTTCAGGGCGGTACGCTTACGCAGAAAGAGGGCTGCGGCGTCGGCAACCTCATCTATGCCGAGAACGGTTCTACCGTCAACATGAGCGGCGGATACATTTGCGGCGCTTCTGGCTCGAGTATCGGCGCGGGCATTATGGTATCCAACGACAAAGGCGTCGCCTCGACCCTTAGTCTGAATGGCGGCGTAATTGCCGGCAACAGCGCTTATAGTGGCGGTGGTGTGTATGCCCGTTATTCCGAGGTCACCATAACTAATGGCATAATCTCCGGTAATAGCACACTCAACCAGGGACTCGGTGGCGGCATTATGGCCGAGGGCGGCATCGTGACCGTTTCTGGTGGCTATATCACGAATAATAGAATGGCTAAATTCTGTAGTGAGGATGGCAATGGTTGTCATGGCGGCGCTGGGCTTGCTGCCAATAGCGGCGCCCATGTCACCATTTCCGGTGGCCAGATTACTGGCAACTATTCCGAGGAAGCTGGCGGCGGCGTTTACGTTACCAATCTTAAGCAAGGAGGTATGGCATGGCTCGACATTAAGGGAGGATATATTGCCTCTAACGTGAGCTACCGATCTGAAGGTGCCGGCATCCGAGTGGGCCAGAGGGTTGACGCGATGATTAACGGCACTCCAGGCAGCAAAGTCTACATCACTAATAACCACTGCATGTCTCGCTTTGACTGGGGCGGAGGCGGCATCTTCGTCCAGGGCTGTAATGAGACCCCATCTGATGCGGGCAGGCTATTTGTCTATAGCTCCTATATAAGCAGCAATAAAGCCGGTGGCTACGGCGGTGGCGTTGCAGTCTGCCCCACGGGCAAGACGTTGGTAACGAACACTGAGGGCACGGCAATCTTTGGCAACTCATCTGCCGGCGCTGAGTATGATATCGAAGGCCATAAGAATAAACCTTACAAAAAAGATAACAATTCCGGCAATGACGTTACGCCCCATCTTTCAGGTGGTGGTCATGACAAGAATCAAGATAAAGATGCATACAACTCGGAGGTGTTTCGCGAGAACGGTCATGCCGATTTCTTCCTTGCGGCAAAGGCTGGCCATACTGATCCGATTGCGGCAGTAATCGGCAAGATGCTCGGCGGCGGAGATGCCAAGTATTGGGGAAGCAAAGAACGCAGTGATAACAAAGAACCCAGTGATAACAATGAACTCTATGAGGCTATCAATATCCCTGCCAATGGCGGCGTGAAGATTTATCGGAGCGTCGGTCTGTCTTCGGGTGTCACAGCTGGAAGTGATGAAGCGAATAAAGCGCAGGAAGCTGCCGGAACTTTCATCACGGGCAACTATTCCTGGGACCATGGCGGCGGAATCATGTCGAATGGCGACTTGTACCTAGGCGTGCCTGCGGATACGTATGTCTACCCGAGCCTTAAGCTGAAGGCGTCAAAGGAGCTGAACGGCCGCGACCTCAAAGATGGGGAGTTCTCCTTTACGGTCTACCGCAAGGGTTCGGATGATCCTTTCACTAATGGGACATTCAATCGCGACGCTTGCACTAAGGTAGGAACAGCAAATAATGATGCATGCGGCAACATCACGTTTAACCTTGGTGAGCAGTTCGCAGCGAGCGGTACGGCTGACACGATTACATATTACCTAGCCGAAAATGCCGGAAAGGTTTCCGACATCACATATGACCCCGCCGTGTACGAGATTAAGGTGACAGTCAAAGACAACACGACTGTGCTCATGCATGTTCCGACTCGGCACGATCCGAACAAGACCACAGAGCTCAAAATCCATAACTACGAGATCGAAAACGTGAGCGCGGTCGAGCATCCCAAGGGCGAAACTTACTCCCAGAACGTTGTTGTGAAACGAGATACTACTGAGGGCTATTATTCGATTGTCGGCCCCGGCGAGGGTAAGACCTTCACCAACGTATACACCTCGTACGATTCGAATGGTTCCTGGGTCCCTAAGGCAACTAAGGTCGTTAAGGGTGGCGAGATGAAGGAGTTTACGCTCGAGTTTGCGGATAACGAGAGCTTTACGGGCGACAGCGTCAAGACCGTCTCGACCACTGCCGGTGGCCGCAATCCTCAGACCAAGGACTTCCCCGCGATTACTTACACGCTTGACAGCTTGAAGAAGAATGATACTGATGTTCCGGGCCGTGGCGCTTCCAAGACCTTCAGGTACTTTGTGCGCGAGAAAACCGATGGTTCGCTGTTCTCGCACTACAAGTACGACAAGTCGGTCTATCGATTTGATGTCACGATGACGGACCAAAAAGACGGAACAATCAAGGCCACCACGGTAACCTACACCAAGATCGAGGACGCTGGCGGTAATCCTATCGACGACCAGGAGCCCATTGTCTTTGACAGTAACAATCCCAATGAGCACGGCCCCACCTTCACCAACACCTACTCCACCTCTTTGCCCCTTTCTGGTATGTCGGGCGTCACTCTGACGTACCTTGCCGGCGCGGCGGTGCTTTGCGCTGCTGCGGCCTGGATGCACATTCGTCGCAAGGCGAATGCGAAGGGAGGCGAGCGTCGTGAATAAGAAAGTTTGCTCCTTCCCGATCTTGTTTGCGCTGCTTACCCTCCTGATCGGCACCTGCGCGGTTGTGTTCCCCGCATCCGCGCAGGCCGCGCCGACCTCGACCGGTTCCATCACGGTGAGCGGCACCGTGGCGAGCAGCTACGACGCCTACCAGATCTTTAGCGCCAACGTCGTCGACGGCGACAGCGACGCCAAGATCGCCACCGACCTCGCTTGGGCAAGCGACGCCGCGCGCGACGCCGCGCTGCCAGTGCTGCACAGCGCCGGCATGCCCAATTCCCAGGCCACCGCGCAGGAAGCTGCCGAGTGGCTCAACACCGATTCCCACCTTACGAGCGCGCTGAGCGCACAGCTCGCTCGTTCCCTCCAGAGCTCTGGCGCCAAGTCTGTGGCCCTTAACGCGGGCACGGCGGCCGAGCTGCCCTGCGGCTACTGGCTCATCGTCGCCAAAGACGACGCCATCGCCCAAGGCGAGGCCGGCACCGCGCCGATCATGGCCCTGGTGGGCGGCAGCGCCGTCACCGTCAAGCCCAAGGCCGCGACCCCCAAGGTCGCCAAGCACTTGCTGGAGGACAGCACCGCCGCCTGGCAGAAGGCCGCCGACGCCACGGTCGCCGACGACCTGTACTGGCGCCTCTCTGCCACGGTCCCGGCGGGCCTCACCGCCTACGACACCTATACGGTGCGGTTCGTCGACACCATGAGCGCGGGGCTCGACTCCTCCAAGGTCGCCGCGAGCATGCGCGTGTACGTGGCGGCGGGCGCGGACGGCGGCTTTGACGCCGTCTCGGCCGACAAGGACGGCCGCGCCGGTACCGAGCCCGCGAAGGGCTGGACCGACATCACGGCCCAGTGCGCCACCAAGGTAGCGGCCGACGGTAAGACCTTCACCGTGCGCACCGGCGACCTGATCGCCGCGCTCGGCGGGACCGAAGCCTTCACCGCGGGCGCCCGCGTGGTCGCCGTGTACAACGCGCCGCTCAACAGCGCGTGCAACCACGGCATCGCGAAGGGCAACCCCAACGAGGTCTACCTGCGCTACCCGCGCTCTCCCTTTGCCGACCAGTCCGGCGATGCCGGCTTTACCCGCACGCCGAGCGATGACGCGTGCGCCTACACCTGGGATCTCGCGCTCACCAAGCGCGGCAGCGACGGCGATAAGCCGCTTGCCGGGGCGGTCCTGAGCATTGCCGACGACCGCGGTCGCACACTGGCGGCCGACGGCACGTGGGATGCGGAGGGCAAGGCCACCGTCACCACGGGCGAGGACGGCCGCGTGACCGTCTCGGGCGTGGACTCGGGCAAGCTGGAGGTCCGTGAGCTCAAGGCGCCCAAGGGCTACACCGCCTTTGAGGGCACGCGCTCCGTGACGGTCAAGGCCGAGGGCCTGGACGTCGACCAGGTGGCCGCCGCCAAGCCCAAACTCACCATCACGGCCGAGTCGCCCCTGCGCGCCGACAGCGCGGACGGGTCGACGGGCAGCCTGGAGGCGTCGCTCATCAACACGCCCACCGGCACACCCCCTAGCATTACCACCGGAGGCTTTATGCCCTCGACTGGCGATATGGCAATGTACGCCGCGGCCGCCGCAGCGGTCGCCGGAGCCGCGCTCATCGTGGTCGCGCTCCTGGTCAAGCAGGGGAGGTGGCAGCCATAAAGAGTGGCTGGCAGCCCCACAGAGAGCGGGGCGAGACATAGCGAAGCAGATGCTAAGACGCAGACAGACAGATTTAGATCAAATGGAATTCGAGCAGAAAGCAGAGGAAAAGAAGATGAGCATGAGCAAGAACATCGCACGCCTGGCAGTAACCGCCGGCCTCACAGCAGCGCTGAGCTTCGGCGGAGTCATGGCCCCGGTCACGATGGCGTTTGCGGCGGAGGGTACGGCTGCAACGGCCAATGGCTCGGTGAAAATCGCGAACGTTAAGGACAACCATACCGAGTTCTATGGCTATCAGATTTTTACGGCTGATGTTAAGGACGGTAAAGTTTCCAATATCACTTGGGCAAACGAGGAAGTGGAGGCGGCTGTCAAGAGCGTTATTGAGACCGTAGAACCGGGCTACGCTGTAACTACCGCTCAAGATGCTGCGGACTGGATCACGAATCAGGTAAAGGGAACCAGCGATACATTTCGCGTCGGTCCTGACAGCGCTGCCTATAAGATTGCTGCTGCTGTAGACAATCTTACAGAGCAAAAGACAACGACCAATGGCGTTGCCTCCGGCCTTGAGCATGGCTACTGGCTCTTTGTGACCAAGGCTGACACTATTGGTGATGGCGAGGCGGGTACATCCCCCATCTTCACTGTCGTGGGAGACACGCCCGTTGAGGTCAACGAGAAAACTGGTATCCCCACCGTCGAGAAGAAGATCGTGAGCGATGCCGATAATAAAGAGCACGATGCTGCCGACTCCCAGATCGGCCAAGACGTGACGTACAACCTTTATGGCACCATTGCCGAGAACTACGACAAGTACGACACGTATTGCTACAAGTTCTCCGACCAGATCTCCAAGGGACTGACTCTGCTGGACGGCGCCAAGGTCTATCTGTATGCGAGCAAGGATGACGCGAAGGGCGATCTCGGCCGCACGAAGGGCACGGATATCACTACGAATTTCAAGGAGGAAACGTCCGCCGCGGCTGCCGCTGATGGCAGTAAGACGACGACGTGGACCTGCAATAACCTGAAGAGCGTCGATCACGTCACTAAGGACTCCTACATCGTCGTCTCCTATAAGGCAAAGATTAACAGCAATGCTACCGTTGGAGACAATGCGGGTAACACCAACACTGTCAAACTTGAGTATTCAAACAACCCTATGACCACCGACACCGGCACGACGGTGCCCGATGAGGTCAAGACCTACACCTATGGCCTTAAACTGAATAAGGTTGACCTTGGCACTGAGAAGCCACTCCCGAATGCGAAATTTACCATCAAGGTGACGAAGGCGGCGGATTTAAACCTGGTGGGGAAATACGTTCAGTCCACTGGAGCTCTTGGAGGTGATCCGCAGAAGTTCACGACTGGCTCCGATGGCACCTTTACCGTCAAGGGCCTCGGTGCGGGAACCTATGAGGTAGAGGAGACTGACGCTCCCGAAAACTACGATAAGGTCACATTCAAGTTCACGATTAATGAAAGCGGGACAACGGGTGAAAACTCGAAAGCGGATAAGTATCAGCTAGACGGCCCAAGTAATCAGGTTATCATCGGCACGCCTAATGATAAGAAGGGCGACAACAAGCTCGTGGCCCAGACTGACACTGCCATAAATAACGACGGCACCTTCAACATCACCGTTGGCGATACCAAGCATGTCGGCCTCCCGCTGACCGGTCTCAACGGCGTGACCTTCACTTGGATCGCTGGTGGCGCGGTGCTGTGCATTGGCGTGGCGCACCTCATCCGCAGCCGTAAGCAGGCCGAGGAGTCCGAGCAGGAGTAACGCTCGCTCACCCATCCCTTTGGCAGGTGGGATGTGATGGCCATGAGACTTGCGGACACTTTTCTCGTCCATCGACGTTCTTGCTTTGCCATTCTCTTTTCGGGGCAGACTCCGCACTGGAGTCTGCCCCGTTTTTTTGGGATAACGCAGCCAGCCTCCACCGTCCGATGCGGGTACGTTCGTCATCGCGTTTCTTGACTCGTATGAAGTTCGGTTTAAGGTCCGTAGGCGCACGCGCGGTGCGGACGGTAGAAGGCATTTGCGCCGCAACAAGCGCAAATAAGAATGCCCGGGGTTCGGAGCCCGGGCATTTAACTAAAGCTGAAAACTAGGCCGCCCGCGCTCTCGTACACTTACGCGGGGTGCGTCGTTTTCTATTGACATTGTATCCCGAATCGCCCCGCCGATCCGGGATATTCTGAAAACGCAAATATGGACTTAGGCACGAAAGGAATCTCGTCAATTCCGAGAATTATGTATAATTCCAATATAAACTGGAATCAAACGAAAAAGATGGAAATGAACGAAGCGCTAATCTACTTACAAGAAGCACTAGGTCTCTCCGCCAAGACCAAAACTTGGCCTGGATTCGCACGCTTGCCGCTGCATCTGCGGGCGATTGAGGTCCGCGCTGTTGACGCAAACGGTTTTTCGTTTTTGCTTGCAAGTTTGCCTACTGGCGTCGGGCTTCCCGAGGCTAAGAGAGTCTATAGTCAGCTAGCCTTGCGCGCGGAGACTCCTGTTGTCGTTTCGTTTCCTGATGCCGATGCACGTCAGCGCAAAGCATTGGTCGCACAAGGGATTCCCTTTGTCTGTCCAGGTAGACAGGCTTTTCTTCCATTTATGGGCGCAGCTTGCACGGAGAGGGGCGGTGCTTGGTTTCACAATCACGCGACCAAGATGTCGCCCAACGCGCAGGCTGCCGCAATCTGGGGAGCAACCCAGGAGCCATATCGTCCCTATGACCTTTGTCGTGCGCTTGGGATCTCGGCAAGCCGTGCGAGTGAGGCCATAACCGAGCTTGTTGACAGGGGGATCGCGAGGCGCGAGCGTCGCGATCGACGTGTCGTTGTGTTCCCTGTTGCCGACGATCTTCTGCTCGGCGAGCACATGGCAGAGCTCTCCTCGCCTGTCTCAAAGGTCTTTTTTGCAAGGAAGACGCCGCAGATCGACTATCTTGCTGACGCCGGGGAGACGGCGCTCGCTGCGCGTTCGATGCTCGCTGCGCCGGGTATGGAACAAAAGGCCGTCTTAAGAAGTGCATGGCGTCAACTGAGCGACCTCGAAGTCGCAGACGGGGAGTTGCCGGATAACGAGACGGCGATGATCCAAGTGTGGCGCTATGCGCCCGTGTTTGCCGGCTCCTCCCGTGTCGACGACATTTCGCTTGCGCTATCTTTGGCGGCAATCGACGATGAGCGAATTCAGCTCGAAGTCGATCGCATGTTTGGAAAGGAATATCCATGGCAAGAAGCGCTGTAGAAGGTCTCCAAGAATTCGAACCGTAGGCGGTGCTTCGGTCCTAGCTGCGTTGTCCGGCGCGGAGGCTCGCTAATCGGCTATTATTTGTTTAGACAACTTGAGTTGTAGAGGAGTGACCGGCGATGGTGCAGGGCGCCAAACATATGAAGAGCAATAACGCCGCGGACAACGGTGGCTCAAGCCCTCAGCCCAAACCTCAACCAAAGCCCAAGCGCCGCCGCAAGCGGCTGCCGCGCTGGGCCGACCGGCTCATCACCATCGTAATCATCCTTATTGGCGTGGGCCTTATGACCTGGCCGTGGATCTTGGACCGGCTCGAGGCCTCGGGCGTGTTCAACCAGATCAGCACCGTGTCCAGCACCGTGGACGCGTTGTCTGCCGAGGAGCGCGAGCGCATCCTGCTCCAGGCTCGCTCCTTTAACGAGCAGCTGGCGGGCGAGGCCACCGAGCTTCCCGCCGACCAGATCGAGCCCTACGCTCAGCAGCTCATCTTTGACCGCGACCCCATGATGAGCTGGGTCGAGATCCCCTCCATCGACGTGAGCATGCCCATCTACCACGGCACGAGCGAGGAAGTCCTTATGGCGGGCGTCGGCCACCTGGAGGGCACGAGCCTGCCGGTGGGCGGCACCTCGACGCATTGCGTGCTCACCGCGCACTCGGGCATGCGCAACCTGAGCATGTTCGACGACATCCATTCGCTGGAGCCCGGCGACCTGGTGTTGCTGCACACCATGAACAAGACGCTCGCCTACAAGATGGTGGACTCCGAGGTCGTGCTGCCCGAGGAGATGGAGTCGCTGACCATCGAGCCCGGCGCCGACAAAGTGACGCTCGTTACCTGCACGCCCTACGGCGTGAACGACCATCGCCTGCTGGTGCATTGCGTACGCACCAAGTACAACAAGAAGGACGTCGACAAGCAAAAGTCGCTGGCCGGGCGCCACTGGGGCAAGCGCGAGTTTGCCGTGCTCATCGTGGTCGTAGCCATTGTGCTGTTGCTGCTGGACATCGTGATCCACGCGATCCGCAAGCGCCGCAAGGCCAAGGCCTCGGCATAGGACATTCTCCAGAACCGCCACGGTGGGGACAGGCATCTTTGTGGTGGTTGGGGCTTCCAAACCATCACAACATTCGATGAAAATTTCGATTTTGGCGAAAAACGTCGAATGTTGTGATGCTTTTCGTTGTGGACGCGACGGTTTTCGCTGTGGGTGCGACAGTCTTCGCTGCGGGCGGGACGGTTTTCGCTATGGACGGTGACGTTTCGCTGCAGAACCGCCAGCCCGCCGCCCTCGTTACGTTTTCGCTGCATTTGGGTAAAGTGCCTGCTCCAAGCCGGCGTTGCCCTGTATACTAGAGCGGTTTAACTGTTATGCGGAAGGGAGCGCCTATGGCACTCAGCGAGAAAGACGTGCGCGGCATCGCCGAGTACGCAAAGATCGCACTGACCGATGACGAGCTCACCCAGATGACGTCCTACATGAACGACGCCGTCCAGATGCTCGAGCCCGTCTTGCAATATGACTTGCCCGACGTGGAGCCCACGTTCCATCCCATCGGAAGCCTGTCCAACGTGATGGGCGATGACCTGCGCGAGCCCGAGCGCGACCTGCCGCTCGACGTCGCGCTCGAAAACGCCAGCAGCGCGCGCGACCGCTACTTCCGCGTGCCGTCCATTTTGGGAGAGGGGGAGAGCGAGTAATGGCGCAGAGCTTCGATTCCCTTACCGCCGCCCAGATCGCCGCGGGCGTTGCCGCCGGCGACTTTACCGCTACCGAGGTGGCCCAGGCCTCCCTTGCCGCCATCGAGGCGCGCGAGGGCGGGGTCCAGGCATTCCTGCAGGTGGCGCCCGAGCTTGCGCTCGAGGCTGCTGCGCGCGTGGATGCCGACCGTGCCGCAAGCAAGCCGCTGCCCCCGCTCGCGGGCGTGCCGCTGGCCATTAAGGACAACATGAACCTCGTGGGCACGCGCACCACCTGTGCTTCCCGCATGCTCGAGGACTACCAGAGCGTCTACACCGCCACCTGCGTCCAGCGCATGCTCGATGCCGGCTGCCTGCCCATGGGCAAGGCCAACATGGACGAGTTTGCCTTTGGTAGCTCTACCGAGAGCTCGGCCTTCCACCGCACCAACAACCCCTGGGATACCGAGCGCGTGCCCGGCGGCTCCTCGGGCGGCTCCGCTGCAGCCGTCGCCGCGGGCGAGGTCGCGCTCTCGCTGGGCTCGGACACCGGCGGCTCCATTCGCCAGCCGGCGTCGCTGTGCGGCGTGGTGGGCTTTAAGCCCACGTACGGCGCCGTGAGCCGCTACGGCGTGGTTGCCTTTGGCTCGTCGCTCGACCAGGTGGGCCCCTTTGGCCGCACGGTCGAGGATGTCGCGCTGGCCATGAACGCGCTTACCGGCGCGGGCCATGATCCGTACGACTGCACCAGCCAGGATTGTGCCGTCGACTTTTCCGAGCACCTCAACGACAGCATCGAGGGCAAGCGCGTGGGCATCATCCCCGCATTTATGGAGGCCGAGGGCCTGACGCCCGAGGTCAAGGCCGCTGTTCAGCGCGCCGCCCAGGAGCTGCAGAACCAGGGCGCCGAGCTGGTCGAGGTCGACCTGCCGCACCTGGACGCCGCCATCGCCGCCTACTACGTCATCGGCCCGGCCGAGGCATTCTCCAACCTGGCCCGCTTCGACGGTATTCGCTACGGCTATCAGGAGGAGGGCTGCGCCAACCTGTCCGACCAGAGCTCGCTTTCGCGTGCCCATGGCTTTGGCGCCGAGGCCAAGCGCCGTCAGATGCTCGGCGCCTACCTGCTGAGCTCGGGCGTGTACGACAAGTGCTACTACGCAGCGCAAAAGGCCCGCACGCTCATCACGCAGGACTACGACGCCGCGTATGCCAAGGTGGACACCATCCTCATGCCCGCCTCGCCGCGCACGGCCTTTAAGTTTGGCGAGATCAGCGACCCTACGCAGATGTACCTCTCCGACCTGTACACCATCTCGCTCAACATTTGCGGCAACGGTGGTATCTCGGTGCCGCTGGGCCTGGGCGAGGATACTCAGCTGCCCGTTTCTGCCCAGCTGGTGGGTCCGGCGTTTAAGGACCGTCAGCTGCTCACGTTTGCCCGCGCCCTGGAGCGCGGCTTTGCCGATGCTGCCACGGGTGCGCCCGCGCTTTCCGTCGCGCCCGATTTTGCCGGGAAGGGAGGCGAGCTGTAATGAAGGAGCTTTCCGAGGTCCTGCAGGATTGGGAGGCCGTGATCGGTCTGGAGATCCATACCGAGCTCACCGCACTCGATACCAAGATGTTCTGCAATTGCAAGCTCAGCCACGATGACGATCCCAACGCCAACGTGTGCCCGGTGTGCCTGGGCCTGCCCGGCGCCCTGCCGGTGCCCAACAAGCGCGCCATCGAGAGCATCGTCAAGGCGGGTCTGGCCACCAACTGCGAGATCCAGCGCCACTCGATGTTCTACCGCAAGCACTACTTCTATCCCGATATGGCCAAGAACTTCCAGACCACGCAGGGTCCGGTCGCCTTTGCCATGTACGGTCACTTGGATCTGGACGTGACCGGTCGCGGTGCCGCCGAGCGCCCCGACTGCGCGTTTGGCGAGGCCGAGGCCCAGAGCCTGGCGAGCGCCTCGGCCAACGCCGAGGGCCTGTCCACGTCCATGACGTCGACCATGCGCGAGGGTAACCAGCGCGCCGGTCACCTGGCCAGCTACGACGCGTCCAACCTGCAGATGCCCGAGCGTCGCGAGGACGGTTCCTACACGGTGCCCATCCGCATCTTGCGCATCCACATGGAGGAGGACGCCGCCAAGATGGTCCACGTGGGCGGCGCCGAGGGCCGCATTACCGCCGCGGCCGAGTCGCTCGTCGACTACAACCGCTGCGGCACGCCTTTGATTGAGCTCGTGACTGAGCCCGATCTGCGCACGCCCGAGGAAGCGCGCCTGTTTATGGAAAAGCTCCGTCGCATCTTTGTGACGCTGGGCATTTCGGACTGCTCCATGGAGAAGGGTTCCATGCGCTGCGACGGCAACGTGTCGCTGCGCCGCCGCGGCGAGACCAAGCTGGGTACCAAGACCGAGCTCAAGAACCTCAACTCGTTTAAGAGCCTGCACGATGGCCTTGCCTACGAGATCTGTCGTCAGGCCGAGGTGCTCGAGGAGGGTGGCATCATCTATCAGGAGACCCGCCACTGGGAGCCCAGCCGCAAGCGCACCGTGGTTATGCGTGTGAAGGAGACGGCCGACGACTATCGCCTGTTCCCCGATCCCGACCTGGCGCCGTTCGATCTGGACGACGAGTTCATCGACCGCTGCCGTGGCGAGATCCCCGAGCTGCCCGATGCCAAGCGCGTCCGTTTTGAGGCCGACTTTGGCATTAAGGCGGCCGATGCCGAGCAGATTGCCGGCGACCCGGAGTTTGCCGACTTCTTTGAGACCGCCGCTGCCGGTATGGCCGGCAAGGAGGCCCAGACGGTCGCAAACCTGCTGGTCAACGAGATGATCGCCTACCTTAAGGGCGCCGGCGTCTCGCTGGCCGAGTCCGGCATCGCGCCGGCTCAGGTGGCGGCGCTTGCCAAGCTGCTAGCGACCGATGCCATCAGCTCCAACCAGGCGCACGAGGTCTTTGAGGCCATGGCCCAAACTGGCGACGACCCCAACAAGATCGTTGACGAGCGTGGTATGCGTCAGGTGAGCGATGCCGGCGCGCTGCAGCCGATTGTGGATGAGGTGCTGGCAAACTGTGCCGATCAGGCGCAGCAGTATCGTGACGGCAACCAGAAGGTCATCGGCTTTTTGGTGGGTCAGTGCATGAAGGCGAGCCGCGGCAAGGGCAACCCGAAGCTCTTCAACGAGTTGCTGAGAACGTCGCTCTCGTAAGCGGGAACCCGGGAGCCCCGGCAGGGCGGGTGCTTCCTCAAAATTTCGAACAGTCCTGCGCAAGACGAAGGCCACATTAAGTGGCCTTCTTTGCGTGCGGAACTCATTTTGAGCAAGCACCCGCCCTGCCGGGGCTCCCGGGTTCCGTGACGACTCGGCCGTTCGGGTCAGGCGGGCTGAATGGAATTTGGTGAATGAGGGTGCCGATGGCGCCCTCATTTTTTTGTGGATGTGGTGCAGGGACGGTTCCTTGGTCACATTTTTTGGGTTGTAGAAAGCGAAGTTTAATACTTTTCCCGAGAAGTGAACGACCTTATTTGGACCCCTGTAGCATCGACACTTTTTGGACGCCGTTTCCTGCGGCTTTGCCGAGTTTTTCCTGCGGTTTTGTTGCCAAAAAATGTGGATATTTCAGGGGTCCGATTTTGCTCGTTCACTTCTCGGGAAAAGTATTAGACCTCAATTCATTAGGTCGGTGGAGAGTCTTTCTTGGATGCCGGAGATGTGCGTCGCGGCGGGCGGATTGTCGGAAGTGGGCTGATCCGCGCCCTAAGATTTCCAAAAAGTTAACCTTTGTTGACCTCAATAGTTAGATAAACTAAACTATTTTCCAAAAGTGTGCTCGAGCAAACTTGTTTACTCGGGTGCTGAGGCACCGTGCCGCGTCCAATGCGGCAAAAGGGAGAAGCAACATGAAGAAGTCGACGTTTAACACCCTGCTTGTCGGTGGCGGTTTTCTGCTTGGTACGGCCGGCATCAAGCTGCTCACCAGCGCTCCGGTCAAGAATGCCTGCGTGCAGGGTATCGCGTGCGGCATGCGCATCAAGAACGGCTACCAGGACATGGTCGAGCAGGCCAAGGCTAATGTCGACGACATGGTTGCCGAGGCGGCCTACATCACCCAGAGCGAGGCCGCTGCTGACGAGGCAGCCGAGTAACGCTCCCAGGCACAAACTATGAGATTCTCGATTATTAGCGAGATCCCCGGCAGGACCCGTCTTCAATTGGCGGGTCCTGTGCCAGAGAGCGATCTCGATGCACTTCTTAAGCTCAGCGGCGATATCGACGGCGTGCACAAGGTGCGCGTTTATGGCCGTATTGGCCAGATGGCGCTCGAATATG
This sequence comes from uncultured Collinsella sp., assembly GCA_902465265.1. Lineage (GTDB taxonomy): Bacteria > Actinomycetota > Coriobacteriia > Coriobacteriales > Coriobacteriaceae > Collinsella. The sequence goes on from CABQMF010000008.1 coordinate 23,380, forward strand.
ACGAGCAGTGTCGTGCGGGCGTGCTCGACGCCTTGGGTGCGCTCGATGCCCAGGCCATTGCCGACGCAAAGACGGGTTACGTGATGCAGCTTGAGCCACGCAAGCACAAGCTCGTCATGGATCTTGCCACACTTATCGGCGCCCACTACGCGCGCCGCTGGTTCCTGCCTACGCCGCTGCGTGCCATCTTTGTCGTGGCCGGTTACATGGCCTTTTTGCGCGCCGCCCTCCGTGAGCTTGCACAGCCGCGCCTGACCGTCCCCGTGCTCGACGCCTCGGCCATCGGCATCTCGTTCGTCAAGCGCGACGTCGACACCGCGGGCCAGACAATGTTCCTGCTCAACGTGGGCGAGCTGCTCGAGGACTACACGCGCGCCATGAGCGAAAACGAGCTCATCAACTCGCTGCTTGATGTGCCCGACAAGGCGCAAAAGGTCGTCGGCGACACCGAGGTAAGCGTTGCCGCGACCGAGCTTGAGCCCGGCGACTTGGTCGCCGTTCGCACCGGCATGTCCATCTGCATCGACGGCGTGGTCGAGCAGGGAAGCGCCATGGTTAACCAGGCGACCCTGACCGGCGAGCCGCTTGCCGTCGAGCGCAGCGCGGGCGACGATGTATTCGCCGGCACCGTCGTGGAAGACGGCAGTATCTTGGTGCGTGTGCGCGCCAACACGGCTCAGACCAAGCTCCGCTCGATCGTCTCGCTCGTGCAGGCGGCCGACTTGCTCAAGTCCGAGGGCCAGTCGCACATGGAAGACCTCGCCAACAAGATCGTCCCGTGGAACTTCCTGCTCGCGGGCCTGGTTGCGCTTACCACCCGCAGCCTCATCAAGACCTCAGCGGCGCTGATGGTCGACTACTCGTGCGCACTTAAGCTCACGGGTTCGGTCGCCGTCATGACCGCCATGAGCGATGCCGCCAAGATGGGCGTGATGGTCAAGGGCGCCAAGTACTTTGAGTCGTTTGCCAAGGCCGATACCATCGTGTTTGATAAGACCGGCACGCTCACCGAGGCGCAGCCGCGTCTTGCCTGCGTGCTCACCACCGATGGCTGGAGCGAGGACGAGATTCTGCGCCTTTCCGCTTGCTTGGAGGAGCATTTCCCGCATCCGGTGGCACGCGCCGTGGTCAATGCGGCACGCGAGCGCGAGCTCGAGCACCGCGAGCGCCATGCCGCCGTCGAGTACATCGTGGCGCACGGCATCGCTTCGTCCATTGAAGGGCGTCGCGCCATCATCGGTTCCGCACACTTTGTATTTGAGGACGAGGGTGCGCAGCTCGAGTCCGACATTAAGGAGCAAATCGAGTTCCAGATGCAGGGCTTGTCGCCGCTGTATCTGGCGGTCGACGGCACGGTTGTGGGCGTGCTCGGCATCGAGGATCCGCTCAAGCCCGGGGTCCGCGAGGCCATCGCCGACCTGCATGCGCTGGGCGTCAAGCATGTCGTTATGCTCACGGGCGACTCCGAGCGCACAGCCGAGCGCATTGCGCGAGAGGCGGGGGTCGACGAGTTTAAGGCCGAGCTGCTGCCCGAGGACAAGTACGCCTATGTGGAGCGAATTAAGAGCGAGGGGCGCCACGTTGCCATGGTGGGCGACGGCGTCAACGATTCGCCGGCGCTCGGTTTGGCCGACGTGGGCCTGGCGATGGGTGGCGGAAGCGACATCGCCAAGGAGGTCGCCGACATCATCCTGACCGATACGGATCTCGCTGCGATCGTGCGCCTGCGCCGCATGAGCCAGGGCCTCGTTGATCGTCTGACGAGCTCCTACTCTAAGGTGATGCTCACCAACTCAGCGCTCCTGGCGCTGGGCATTACCGGCGCGATTACCCCGCAGGCGTCGTCGCTGTTGCACAACGGCTCGACGATTGCGTACAGCTTGGACAACGCGAAAGCGTATCTGCGTTAGGGTTTTCGATTGAGCTTATGGCCTGCACCCGGGTGGTACCGCAGCCGCCAGGGTGCAGGCCTTTTTAGGCAAGTGCAGCTTTGATGGCCGGGGCTTCGGTGAGCTGCTCGGCTGCCTTTTCGTCTGAGCTGTTGAGTGCTGCCAGACTGCGGTAGACCCACTCGTTGACCCGGGTGTTCTTGACGCCTGCGGTCTGCATAAGGGCGCCTACCTCGCGGATTGCTGCGAACAGATCGGCTTTGGGACCCGCGAGCTCGACCTCGATGCCGTGGTAGGCGGCCACGCCGCGGTTCTCACTCACGTGGTCGATAAAGCCCTCGACGGTCTCAAGCTGCTGGGCGAGAGCCGCATCATCGTCAGCGTCCAGCGCGACGAGTGCGTTCGATACCGTGAGTGCGGGATGTCCGCAGGGGACAAAGCCCTCGATGACGTCCATAGCTTCGGTAATGGTTGAGCCCAGGCCTGCGAGTGCATTGACGAGTTGCTGCTTGGTATCCATAACGGTCCTTTCGACGGGTCAGTTGTGCTTGGCGAAAATATACGTGACGAGATCGGTAGCAAAAGTGCGAAGTGCAGCGCACATTGGGGTCTTCACAGCTCGTGCATAGAACAGCTGTCCGCTTTCAGAACGTGGTAAGATAACACTCCACAAGCGGGGCTCGCCCCGTATGTTCCTTGAAAAGTCGACGGGTGTTGGGTGCTCGTGCTCAATCCCATCCAGACTTTCCCGACATTCGGGGGCGACTGGTTTCGACACGATAGCTCTGAGAGAGGAAGCAAGCCGAGGTCTCCTCGCCTCGTTAAACAGGGGTACCGTCAAATTGAATTGACAACAACTCTTCTTTTGAGCCTATGGCTCTCGCTGCTTAGTTTATAGCGGCGCGTCAACCCGGTGATTTCCCCGACACCGGCGCGACGTCATTTTAGGGGAATGCTCCTGCGCACGTAATCGGTATGGCGCAGGCTAAGACCGAACCGGTTAGGACGCCGCGAGCGTGTCGCTGCGCGCAAAGCGTCCGAGATAAAACCAGCGACTGAGCTTGGAGATGCCAATCAGGGGGCTTTCGTGGACCGGAGTTCGATTCTCCGCGCCTCCACCATAAGTAACAGGCAGGTAGATACTTATATCTACCTGCCTTTTTATTTCTTGTCCGTACCGCGGAGAATCGAACTCTATGCAGGGCGCGGGCGTAAAGAAAACGCGTGAGCGTTTTTAGCCCGCGGGCGAGGACGCCGGCAGGCGGCCGAAGCCGGTGCGGATTTGCGAAGCAAATACGCGGATTCTCCGCGCAATGCCCCAGCCCAATATAGATGCGATGCCGATCGGGCGTCTTGCCCCGGTCTCGCCCCATCAACGGATCCACCGTACCGCGGAGAATCGAACTCTGTGCAGGGCGCGGGCGTTAAGCAAACGCTACGGCAACGCAGGGTGGGACGCGCTTTCCCAATGGCGGCCCAGGCGGAAAGCACGTCCCGGAATCCGCATTCAGACTGGGACGTAGTTTCCGGATGGTGCCTCAAGCGGAAACTACGACCCGGAATCGAGCCGTAGAGTGGGACATGCTTTCCCAATGGCAGCTCAAGCGGAAAGTACATCCCGGAATCCTCATTCGGAATGGGATGCAGTTTCCAAATGAATGGCTAGCGGAAAATTCATCACAGAATCGCCCCTCAGACTGGGACGCGCTTTCCCGGCGGCAACTCATGCTCTGGGGTTGGTTGACCGCCACGCCCTTCTCAACTCCAAAACCTATGCGCCCTCCATTCCAAAACTGGGTAGAAGAAAGCCAAAACGCAATCGCAGGAGGTCAACATGACTGCAGAAGATAAAGCAAAGAACGCCGGCAAGGTCGCGCTCGTCCTGGAGGGCGGTAGTTTTCGTGGACAGTTCACCGCGGGCGTGCTCGATGTTCTCATGGAGGCTGGCGTCGAGATTCCGGCTGTCTACGGTGTATCGGCCGGCGCTCTCAACGGCGTGAACTACAAGTCGCACCAGATCGGCCGTGCCAACCGCATCAACCTGGCTTTCTGCAATGACAACCGCTTCATGGGCGCCGCATCGTTTGCGTCCACGGGCTCTATTGTGGGTTACGACTTTATCTTCAACGATGTCCAGGACCGCCTAGATCCCTTTGACAACGAGACGTTCGACGCAAGCCCCATCGAGATGTACGCCGTCGCGACGGACATGCTCTTTGGAACCGCCACGTACCTGCCGGTCAAAAGCGCCGTACTTGACCTCGACGCTGTTCGCGCCTCGACGTCGCTGCCGCTGGTGACGCCGCCGGTCGAGATTGACGGGCACAAATACGTCGACGGCGGCGTAGCCGATTCGGTCCCCATCGAGCATGTGCTCGAGGAGGCGGGCTTTGACCGTGCAGTCGTCATCGTCACGCAGGACCGCTCGTACGAGAAAAAGCCTTACGAGTTTATGCCTGCCGCGCGCGCCCGCTATGCCGACTACCCCTATCTGCTCGAGGCTATCGAGACGCGCCACGACCGTTACAACATCCAGCGCATGCACCTGTGGAAGTATGAGCGCGAGGGCCGTGCGCTGGTCGTTGCTCCGCAAAAGCCGGTCGAGGTCGGCCATGTCGAGCACGATTCGGCAAAGCTTTTGGACCTGTATATCCAGGGCCGTCAGGAGGCAAAGCGCCTGCTCGCGGAAATCCAAGAGTTCGTTGAGCGCTAGCGACGGCGAACCCTCAAAAAATGACAACAGCTAAAGAGCTGGAAAAATTATGGCTCGTGGATGACATGTGCAGAAACTCTGGTCGGAGCCAAAATACCTGTTGACTCGTACGGCGAGCGGGGTAATATGGACGGGTTACTTGCAGAGCCCCGTGAATCTCTGTAACAACACGTACTGTACATGGAGGAGTCTAAGTGATTTCGAAATCGACTCACTACGCCAAGCAGGGCGAGGTCCAGCGCAACTGGGTTCTCGTCGACGCCGATGGTGCTGTCCTGGGCCGTCTTGCCACCCAGATCGCAATGATCCTGCGCGGTAAGAACAAGCCCCAGTTCACGCCCAACAGCGACTGCGGCGACTTCGTTGTCGTCATCAACGCCGATAAGGTCCAGCTTACCGGTAACAAGGCCGACACGAAGACCTATTATCGCCACAGCGGCTACAACGGCGGCCTCAAGGCTGAGAGCTTCCGCCAGGCTATGGAGAAGCACCCGGAGAAGGTCATCGAGCGCGCCGTTCGCGGTATGCTGCCCAAGACCACCCTCGGCCGTGCCCAGATGACCAAGCTTAAGGTCTACGCTGGTGCCGAGCATCCGCACGCTGCCCAGAACCCCACGAAGATTGAGCTGGAGGCTTAAAGATGGCTGAGAACACCGTTGTCTACCAGGGTACCGGCCGTCGTAAGAACGCCGTCGCCCGCGTCCGTCTCGTCCCCGGCACCGGCAAGGTGACCATCAACAAGCGTGACGCCGAGCAGTATTTCGGCCGTCATCAGCTCGTTGAGAACGCCCTTGCTCCCTTCAAGGTGACCGACACCGCCGGTCAGTTCGACGTTATCGCTCTGTGCGATGGCGGCGGCATCTCCGGTCAGTCCGGCGCTCTGCGCTTGGGCATCGCTCGCGCTCTTCTGAACGCTGGCGATTACCGTGCTGACCTCAAGAAGGCCGGTTTCCTTACGCGCGATGCTCGCGTGGTCGAGCGCAAGAAGTACGGCCTCAAGAAGGCCCGCCGCGCTCCCCAGTTCTCCAAGCGCTAAGGTTTTATCTCCTTACGAGATACAATGTACAAGCGGGGCCTGCCGATTGCTCGGCGGGTCCCGCTTTTCTTTTTCGACTAGGGTGGGCGACTGCGTTTTGCCCACTTGGGAAGGAGCGATCCTATGCCCCAGAACATCTTCGGTACCGACGGCGTCCGTGGCGTCGCCAACGCCGACCTCTCGTGTGACCTCGCGTTTCGCCTGGGTCGTGCGGCGACCAAGTTCCTTGGTCCGGACATCTGCATCGGTCGCGATACGCGTCTTTCGGGCACCATGCTCGAGAGCGCGCTGACCGCCGGTATCATGGCCGAGGGTGGCCGTCCGCACTGCTGCGGCGTTATCCCTACGCCGGCCGTGGCGCTGCTTACCGTCCAAAACGAGCTCGACGGCGGCATCGTCATCTCCGCTTCGCACAATCCGCCGGAGTTCAACGGCATCAAGTTCTTTAGCCGCAAGGGCATGAAGCTTCCCGATGCTGTCGAGGAAGAGATCAGCGCCTGGGTCATGTCCGAGGAGGCCATGGCTGCCGATACGCTGCCGACCGGCGCCGGTGTGGGTCACATCATCAAGATGAAGGACGCCCGCAAGGCCTATGTCGATCATGCCATCAGCACGCTCGACGGCCTTAAGCTCGACGGCCTGGTTGTTGCCGTCGACTGCGGTCACGGTGCTTCCTGCCAGACCACGCCTGCCGCGCTGCAGCGCCTGGGCGCCACGGTGCATGCCATCAACACCGATTACTGCGGCACTGACATTAACGTCGAGTGTGGCTCCACGCACCTTGAGCCCCTGCGCGAGCTCGTGCTGCGCACCCACGCCGATATCGGCCTTGCCCACGACGGCGACGCCGATCGTGTGCTGTTCGTGGACAGCGAGGGCAACGAGATTGATGGCGACTACATCCTGGCTATCTGCGGCTCCGACCTTGCTGCTCGCGGCAAGCTCGCCAACTCCGAGATCGTCTCGACCGTCATGTGCAACCTGGGCTTCTCCATCGCAATGAAGGAGCAGGGCTTTGAGATGGTCCAGACCGCCGTGGGCGACCGCTATGTTCTTGAGCGCATGCTCGAGGACGGTGCCGTTATCGGTGGCGAGCAGTCCGGCCACATCATCTTCCTGGAGCACAACACCACCGGCGACGGTCTGGTGACGGCTCTGCAGCTGCTGGCCGTGCTCAAGCGCACCGGCCGCACCCTTACCGACCTTGCCGGCATCATGAAGAAGTACCCGCAGGTGCTCGTCAACGTGCATTCGGACAACAAGGCCGGCCTGGACGATTGCCGGCCCATTTGGGACGCCGTCGCTGCCGCCGAGAAGGAGCTCAACGGTCGCGGCCGCATCTTGGTGCGCCCGAGCGGTACCGAGCCGCTAGTTCGCGTTATGGCCGAGGCGGAGACGCATGAGCTGACCCAGCGCGTTGTTGACGATATCGTCGAGGTTGTCAAGCGCGAACTTCCCTAATGGCCAAATACGGGTGCCAAGTGGTAGACTGTTAAGGTTATTTTGATTGATTGGTATGTCCGAGGGGGAGCATGTTCACTAAAGTCCTAAGGTCTTTTGGTATGCGTGGTCGAGTCCTTACGCTGGATGCTCCCATCTCGGGCGACGTCATTCCGCTCTCCGAGGTAAACGATCAGACGTTTGCCACCGGCCTTTTGGGCCAGGGCGTGGCGATTCAGCCCACCGGCACGCGCGTGATTGCGCCGGCAGACGCCAAGGTCGAGGCCATTTTTCCCACGGGACACGCCGTTGCGCTCAACACGGTCGATGGCTTAGACGTGCTCATCCACGTTGGTTTGGACACTGTTCAGCTTGAGGGCAAGCACTTTACCGTACATGCGCAAGTGGGTGACATCGTCCATAAGGGCGATGTGCTTATTGAGTTCGATCGCGAGGCAATTGCTGCTGAGGGCTACGATGTGACGGTTCCCATCTTGGTGTGCAACTCCGTTGAGTTCTCGAGCATCAAGGGTTCCGTCGGCGAGCATGTCGAGGAGATGGACCAACTCATCGTCGCTCGCGAGCGCTAGTGAGCGCGCTCGGCCTTTAGCCTACAATTCAAACACGTTTACGGAGGGCGCCCTTGAAAGAGGACGCCCTCCGTGGCAAGATGGGATTTGTCCGAAGCTAAACAGCTTTGGGTCACCGTGGACGGGCAGGGGCCTCGACGCGGCTAGACACGAGACACATACATTACGCGACCTCGCCCTGGTGGCCGCACACGTTGGTTGCGGCCGACGCGGGCCGCGGGCAAGTGCTTGTAAGGAGAGCCTTGCCTCTCTTGTATGAGAAAGGACGCGTAATGAAGATCATTAAAGCTAAAGACTACGAGGATATGAGCCGCAAGGCCGCCAATATCATCTCGGCCCAGGTTATCCTCAAGCCCGATTGCGTGCTGGGTCTTGCCACCGGCTCCACCCCGATTGGCGCCTACAAGCAGCTCGCCGCTTGGTACGAGAAGGGTGACGTCGACTTTGCCGAGGTCAGCACCTACAACCTCGACGAGTATCGTGGCCTTTCGCACGACGATCCCCAGAGCTACCACTACTTTATGCGTGAGAACTTCTTCGATCACATTAACATCGACCTGAACAACACGCATGTGCCCGATGGCTCTAATCCCGACGCTGCCGCTGCCTGCTCCGAGTACGACAAGATCGTCGCTGCCGCCGGTTACCCTGATCTGCAGCTGCTCGGCATCGGTAACAACGGTCACATTGGCTTCAACGAGCCCGATGACCACTTCTCTAAGGGTACGCACTGCGTCGACCTTACCGAGAGCACTATTCAGGCCAACAGCCGCCTGTTCGACAGCATCGACGACGTGCCCCGTCAGGCCTACACCATGGGTACCCAGACCATCATGTATGCTCGCATGATCCTGGTCGTCGCCAACGGCGAGGCCAAGGCACAGGCCGTGCATGACATGTGCTATGGTCCGGTTACCCCCGAGTGCCCTGCCTCGATCCTGCAACTGCACACCAACTGCGTTGTCGTTGCCGACGAGGCCGCCCTTTCGCTCTGCAAGTAGCGAAAGCCTATCACCTCGACATAGCTTTGCCGAAGGCCTCCGCTTTGCGGGGGCCTTTTTGCTGAGCGTGCGCCGTGTGCTTGACGAAAATCTGGCCGCGAACTGGACGGGTGCGTCTGGTGCAGCATGATTCATTCCATAACAGATACTATGCATAAATGCTATGAAAAGGTCGCAGACGGTAGCTGGCGTTAGGTGAGTTGCGCAACACAATTGAACAGCGCTCATTTGAGGTACACTGCCAAAGGATGGGACAAGCTGGCAAGCGCATTGACCTGCACAAAGACTGATTGGTTGGGGGATAAGTTTCAATCGGACCACGCTGAACAAAAACTTGCCATTTGCGTACCAACAAACATCCTAAACCGTAGTATCGCTCTATTCATCTAGCGATACATAAGGTCTAGCGTTACGGTGTCCATGTGGTCGAGTTGAGGAGCGGGCATGGTTAACGATTTGGGCAATACGGACGACCTCGAGCTTATGCCGCTGGGCAGTAGTTATACGGTGCGGCGCGATCGCTTGATGAACGAACTTATCGCCAAGGGCCGAAAGGCCGGCATCGTAGTCCTCTACGCGCCTGATGGCTTTGGGAAAACCTCGGTGCTGCTGCAGTATGCCCAAGAGGTTAAAAACGATCCGACGCGAGGTCCCGTGCGGATCATTGAGGCAGACCGCGCCATTGGGCGCGAGGTGTTTATGCAGCTCGAGGTCGTTACCGAAGAGCTTAAGGACAAGCCGCACTCCCTGATCGCAATCGATAACGTGCCTAACCTCAGCCAGAGCGAGACCGAGGAGCTGATCGACCGAATCCGAAGCCTGCGTGCTATGGGGGTTGGGGTCTTTATGAGCTGCCGTCCTTCGAATCGCCAGCTGATTCATGGACTGGGCGATTCGATTAAAGTCAACGCGCAGATGCTCAAGGTGCATGCCTATGAGTATTCGGCGTGGGCATCGGCGTTTTCGATCAGCACATCGCTCGACTTCTATCAACTTACGCAGGGCGTGCCCGAGCTCGTCTCGGCTATGCAGTCGGGGCTATACGGACAGGGAGACGTTGCCCAGATGCTCGAAAACGAGATCGTCAATATCTACGGTGCGGCACTTGTTGATCTGGCGTCGCTCGAGAACAACGCCCTGTTTAGCGTGGCATGCTTGATGGTCTTAATGGGCGAGGGCGATATTTCGGAACTCGAGGCTTGCGGTGTTAGGCTTTCGGCAATTGATCAGTCCTATCTTGTCCGCGATTATCCCATTTTTGGCGTTGATCCGGCAGACCGGAGCTTTACCTGCTTGGGTACCGAGGACAACGCACGCCTGCGATTGCGCAAGCTGGTTGCCGAAATTCGCCCCGAACTTGTTGTGCGGGCAGCACGTATTTTGATTAAAGCGGGGCGCTGCGATACCGCGATGGACCTCGCCGACGCGTTTTTGGACCGCAGTGCGGTGTTGGAGCTTGCCGGGCAGTATGGGGTCGATCTGGCCCTGACGGGACATGGAGGGGATGTCTGCCGCGCGGCGTTGGGAAAGACCGGGGCAGATGGCCGGACGTCGGAGCCGACGCTTGACGAGGCGCTCGGCATCTATCTGGCGGCGGTGAGCGTCTCCAATACAAAGCTCGCGCGGTATATGGCCTCAATTATCGAGCGTGCGGGCGAGCAAGCGATTTGCGAGCTCGATCCCGTGTCGTGGAAGGTGGCGCACGCGTTTACGGCCGCCTGTTATGGAGATGGTGGTCTGGGACTTCCGGCAAACCATACAGCGCTGGAAAGCGAGGCGTCTTGCGCCGCACTCGACATGCTGTCCGCGCATGTCGAGATAAAGCATGGGCTGACCGAGCGGGCGAAGGGTGGTGAGATCCTCGCGGGGCTCAAAACGGATAAGGCCTACGATTGTGAGCTCGATATCGCGGGGACGTTTGTGCGGGCGGACCGCATGTTGACGGAGCTATTTGATGGGTCGTATGCAGGGACTGACGAGCGCGATGACGAGATGGTCCTGACGCTCGAGGCGCTCGAAGCGCGTGGAATCCGAGCACTCGCCATCTGGGTGCGCATGGTATTATCGGCGCGGCGTCTGCTTGCCGGCATGCCGGTGACCGACGAGCAGGCATTCAATGAGCTCGACCGTTTTGCCGTGCGCGTGCGTGACAATCAAGTCCAGTTGTTTGGCTTGATACTGGAAGGCTGGCAGTCGCTGGCTGAGGGGCGTCCGGTCAATGCCAAATTCCGTGCGGTGCAGGTGCTCAGACTTGCCGAGGAATCGATTGGATACATACGCGACAACGCACTGCTGCTAGAGCGCGCGGCGTACTTGCGCAATACATCGATGGTATCGGTGCGCGAAGAGGCAGAGCTGCTCGATTTGAGCCGAACGCAGGTCGGTGGTGCCGAGGCATGGATGGTGGCGCTGCATTTGGCCTCCGCGGGCCGCGATAGCGACCTTGCAGCCTGGATGTCCATGAATCGCCCAGGGATTTTGGATCCGTCGTATCGGCTGTTTGCGCGTCTTGCAATGCATTGTCTGGGTGAGCCGGCTGCTAGAATTCGAAAGAAGCTCCCGGTGCGCGAGCTGTCGCGGTATTCGCTGCGTGACGACTTTGAGGGCGAAGGCGAGCGTCTGTTCCAGGCTGGCGATGCCGAGGGTGTCGATGTGATTGGCCATATCGAGATCCGCATGTTTGGGGCGTTTCGCGCCGAGCGCGATGGGTTTCCCATCACGGATAAGATGTGGCGCCGCAAGAAAGCGGCGACGCTTGCCGAGCGGCTTGCGCTGGGCATGGATGCACTGGTCGACCGCGAGACGCTGGCTATGGAGCTATGGCCCCATGCCGAGTTCAATAGCGCTCGTAACAATCTGTACTCGACGATATCGCGCCTGCGTTCGGCCTTGGGGCCGACACCGGACGGCAAGTCGTGCGTGCTGATCCAAAACGAGTGCATTGGGCTTAACGGCGATTACGTCAAGACCGACGTGCGGTTGTTTGATCAGATAAGCCGCGAAGTTTTGGGAAATCGCACGGGTGCGCGCGGACCCCATCTGATCGAGCTGTGCCTTAAGATCGAGCAGCTCTACGCCGGCCCGTTGTATGTTCCCAATGGCTGTAATCCCACCTACTTTTTGCGTATGCGGCGCATTATGGAATCGAAGTATATCGACTGCATGATTCAGGGTGCGAATGCCGCCCTAGAAGAAAACGACCTGCAGTCGGCGGTATGGCTGGTGGAGTCGGGGTTGCGGCAAGAGACGGCGCGCGAGGACATGGTGCGTTGCGCTATGCGCGTCTACGGTGCGGCGGGGCGACGACGCGATATCGTCGAGCTGTACAGTGGGCATATGCATCACCTAAGGGAGCAGGTCAATGGCGTGCCCGAGCCCGAGACGCGGCGTCTGTACGAGCGCTTGGTGGAGGGCAGGCTTAACCGCGTGCTCGTCGAGCGATAAAAAAGAGCGTCCGAATTGCTCGGACGCTCGCAAGCTTGATGTATGTTGGCTCGCCGGATCGTTGGCTCTTAGACGAGCTTAATCTTCTCGATGTCCTTGCGCGAGGACTCGCGATACAGCGAGAACTTGCGGCCGATAACCTGGACGACCTCGGCATGGCAGCGATCGGCGAGCTCTTCGGCGGCCTCGCGGGCGGAAAGGCTGGAACCATCGAGTACGGAGCACTTAACGAGCTCGTGCTTCTCCAGGTAGGCGACCGTCTGCTCGACGGTGCCCTCGTTGATGTCGGACTTGCCGATGATGATGGCGGGGTTGAGGTGATGGGCCATGCTGCGAAGCTGCTTGACCTGGGCTCCTGTCAGTGCCATGGGTTCTCGCTTTCTATGTTATGGGGCGCCCCGCGATGGGGCCTTAATCTACGTGAGCTGTCCCACGATAGCGCAGGAACGGCACGGTGTGGAGTACGTTTGCCCAGTTCGCAAAGAATGCGGATGCCAAACTGGTGGACGGCGCGGGCTGTAAGTGGGTAAGCGGCGCGGGTGCAATTGGGCTACAGGCGGTTCGCAGAAACTGGCGCCCAGGCAATAAAGGCCCAGCGGACCTTACGGATATGGTCGAGCATATAGCGCCCCTGCGGCACGCCCTTGGAACCTGGCTCGCCGGCATGGGGATTCTCGATCATGTGCTGGGCGATGTAGTCGCGCAGACGGTCGATTTTATCCTCGTTGCCATGTTCGAGCATACGGGAGAAGTCCGTCACGCCTGCCTCGAGGCTATCGAAGGTATCGCGACGAGGCGATTCAAAGTACGTAACCTGCGGCAGGGCACCCATCTGAACGAGAATGTTAAAGGCATACACAAAGCCATTACTGCAGGTAACCGAGGCGCCGATGGCGTTCATCACGTGCAGGTCATAGCGCGGGCTGGAGTTGGCGACCATCGTGACAGCACAACGCCGGCGAGCTGTGGAGTCGAGCTTGGCAAGTGCGCCTTTTAGGTTGGTCGTGGTGACAGAGCGACTGGCAAAGGCGACATCTACCGCCTTCGCAACCGGCCCAACTAGATCCCAATCATCATCCCAAGCAAGCTCAAGTGGTGTAATGAGCTCCTCGAGTCCGTAATACTCGATACCAGCATCGAGGGTGCCCAGCATGGCGGGGGAGAAGTCAGCAGCAATCACGGGATGTCCCGCTTGCGCAAGCGGGATAGCAATCGACCCAGCCCCACACCCCATATCGAGCACCGACTCACCAGGCTCAAGCGCCAACAGCTTTATAAAATCCCGAGCATACGGAGCAGTCTCCATCGGACGAAAATGCCGGGCACGTTTATCCCACTCAAAAGAATCATCAGCCCGCCGCCGAGCAGCTTGCAGGCGCATCCATTCGCCATTCCAATCCGCAGAAAGAAGCTCAGATTGAATTACACCATCAGCCACGGGCCATCCCCCTTACAACAAAAAAGCGGCCCCTCCCAAAAGAAGAGCCGCAACAAGCATATATCAGAAAAAGACCCGTTCCAACGCCAAACCGCCGCACCAGCCAAGTGGTGCAGGAGCGAAGCAACTGCAACCGGGATAGAACCCAACTGAGGTCCCGTTGTGCGGGAGCCCCGGGGAGGGCAAATATATAAGGTCGATCGCGAGTTCCGCACGAGCCGGAGAGCACTTAATGTGCTCTCCGTGCGAGTCAGGACTGTCCGAGCAGGCGACCTTATATATTTGCCCTCCCCGGGGCTCCCGCCCGAACCCTTCAGCTAGTTCTTGAGCGAGTTCAGCGGTGCCGGGAAGCGTCCACCACGGTGGGCAAGCACGGTGCCGGCGTTGGGGTTCACCGGCATGATGGGCGCACGGCCAAACAGGCCGCCGTACTCGACGCAGTCGCCCACGCCCTTGCCAATGGCGGGAATCACGCGCACGGCCGTAGTCTTGTTGTTGATGACGCCGATAGCCATCTCGTCGGCGATGATGCCGGCGATGGTCTCGACCTGGGTGTCACCGGGGATGGCGATCATGTCCAGGCCAACGGAGCACACGCAGGTCATGGCCTCGAGCTTCTCGAGCGAAAGCGCGCCAGCCTCGACGGCGGCGATCATGCCGGCGTCCTCGGACACGGGGATAAAGGCGCCGGAGAGACCACCCACGCTGGAGCTGGCCATGACGCCGCCCTTCTTGACGGCATCGTTGAGCATGGCGAGCGCGCAGGTCGTGCCCGGGCCACCGCAGGTGCCAACACCGATGATCTCGAGGATGCGGGCAACGGAGTCGCCGATGGCAGGCGTGGGAGCCAGCGACAGGTCGACAATGCCCTTCTCGACACCCAGGCGATGGGCGGCTTCGCGGCTCATGAGCTCGCCGGCGCGGGTGATCTTAAAGGCGGTCTGCTTAATCTTCTCGGCGACTTCCATCATCGATGCAGAATCGGGCAGCGTCTCCAGGGCCGCGGCCATAACGCCGGGGCCCGAGACGCCTACGTTGATGACGGCGTCGGCCTCGCCACCGCCGTGGACGGCGCCCGCCATAAACGGGGAGTCCTCGACCATATTGGCAAAGCAGACAAACTTGGAAGCGCCGACGGAGTCCTGGTCGGCCGTGAGCTTAGCGGCGTCGATGATGGTCTGCGCAGCCATGAGTACGGCGTCCATGTTGATGCCGGCACGCAGACTGGCGACGTTGACGCTGGAGCAGACGCGGCTCGTGGTGGCGAGCGCCTGCGGGATGGACTGGATGACGCGGCGGTCGGCGTCGCCGATGCCCTTCTGGACGAGCGCGGAGAAGCCACCCAGGTAATCGATGCCGAGCGTCTCGGCCGCGCGGTCGAGGGCATGCGCGATGGGGGTGAGGTCCTCATCCTTGCAGCACGCGGCGATCTGCGCCACCGGGGTGACGGAGACGCGCTTGTTGACGATGGGGATACCGTACTCGCGCTCGAGGTTCTCGGCGGTTTCGACCAGGTGCTCAGCCGTGTGCGTCACGTGGTCGTAGATCTTCGTGCACATGCGGTCGAGGTTCTCGTCACCGCAACCCATGAGCGAAACACCCATGGTGATGGTCCTGATGTCGAGGTTCTGCTCCTCAACCATGCCGCGGGTTTCCGCGATTTCTGCGGGCGTGATCGCCATCCTTGCGCTCCTATCTGCCAAAACGAGCATAGTCTTATCTATTCTAACGTGCCGCACGTGCCAAGTGGCGCGTGCGGCACGTTTTGGTGCTCGGTTGTTTCCGTCGTGTTACTGCCCAAAGACCTCTTCGGCGATGCGTGCGCTCTCGGCGGCGTCCTTGGCGTAGTAGTCCGCGCCGATCTGCTTGGCGTATTCGGGGGTGAGTACGGCGCCGCCTACGATGATCTTGACGCCCGGCACCTCGGCATGAAGCAGCTTGATGGTCTCCTCCATGGCGACGACCGTGGTAGTCATAAGCGCCGAGAGGCCGACGAGCTTAATGTCGCGCTCCTGTACGGTCTTGAGCACCTCTTGCGGGTCGACGTCGCGGCCTAGGTCAAAGACGGTGTAGCCGTAGTTATCGAGCAGCATCTTGACGATGTTCTTACCGATATCGTGGATGTCACCTTTAACGGTGGCCACGCAGATCTTGCCCTTGTCGGCAATCTCGCCGGCGGGCATCAGGCGCTTGATGGTGTCGAAGCCCACACGCGCGGCCTCGGCCGAGGCCATGAGCTGCGGCAAGAAGAACTTGCCCTGGTCAAAGAGGACGCCAACCTCGTCGAGGGCGGGGATAAAGTGGTTGTTGATGAGGTCCATGGCGTCGTGATCTGCCAGCAGACGCTCGGTCTCGGCCGCGATTTCGCCCTTGCGGCCCGAGACGACCATGTGGCGTATGGGGTCGTCCTCGGCGCTTGCAGTGGTGCTTGCGGCAGCCGCGGCATCGCTCGATGCCGACTGAGCGGCCGCCGGGTTCGCGGCGATCTTATACGGATCGGTCCAGCCGGCGTAGCGCTCGATGTATCCGGTCGAGCCCTCGTCCTCAACGCTCAGCACGCGATAGCTGTAGACGGTATCCATAAAGCGCTTGGAACCCGGGTTCATGATGGGGGCGTCCAGACCTGCACCAAAGGCGGCGGCCAAAAAGACCGAGCCTAGCAGCGGGCGGGCAGGCAGACCAAAGCTGATGTTCGACACGCCGAGCGCGCATTTGACGCCCAGGCGCTCCTTGCACAGGGACATGGCGCGCAGGATCTGTTCGGCCTGGCGCTGGTTGGTCGAGGCGGTCATGACCAGGCAGTCGATAAGGATGCGGTCCGGGCCGATGCCGTAACGGGCGGCTTCGGCCACAATGCGCTCGGCGATGGCATAGCGTGCCTCGGCGGTATCGGGGATGCCGCCCTCGTCGAGCGTGAGGCCGACGACGTTGGTGCCGTAGTGGGCGACCAGCGGGAAGATTTCGTCCATGATCTGCTGTTTGCCATTGACCGAGTTGATGATGGGCTTGCCGGCGTAGCGACGTACGGCGGCCTCGACGGCGGCGGGGTCGGTGGAGTCGATCTGCAGCGGCAGCAGCGTGGAGCCTTGGAGCTGCTCGGTCGCTTGCTGGATGACCTTGACCTCGTCGATCTCGGGCAGGCCCACGTTGACGTCCAGGATGTCGGCGCCTTGCTCCTGCTGGCTGATGCCCTGGCTCACGACGTAGTCCAGGTCGCCGTCGCGTAGGGCCTGCTGCAGGCGCTTTTTGCCGGTGGGGTTGATGCGCTCGCCGATGACGGCGATCTTGTGGCCGTCGCAGGGGAGGTCCACGACCGTCTGGGCGCTCGTGGCCGACATGC
Source organism: uncultured Collinsella sp. (assembly GCA_902465265.1). Classification (GTDB taxonomy): domain Bacteria; phylum Actinomycetota; class Coriobacteriia; order Coriobacteriales; family Coriobacteriaceae; genus Collinsella. The sequence continues at coordinate 40,271 of CABQMF010000008.1, forward strand.
TGGGTTTGCGGTGACGCGGGCTGGGCGTGTGGTTGTCGATGAGGGTGCGAAGTGCCGCCATGTGCGTGGGCGTGGTACCGCAGCATCCACCGACGACGCTCACGCCGTCGGCGATCATGCCGGCGACGGCCTCGGCGTACTCGGGGGCTTGGATGTCAAAGACGGTATTGCCGTCGTCGTCCACGCGGGGCAGTCCCGCATTGGCCTGCACCATAACGGGCTTGTCGGTAACGGTGAGCATGCGCGCGGCGAGCCCTCGGAGCTCGGCCGGTCCCTGACTGCAGTTGATGCCCAGGACGTCGGCGCCGATGGCGTCGAGGGTGATGGCGGCGACCTCGGGGCTCGTGCCCAAGAAGGTGCGGCCGTCTTCCTCAAAGGTCATGGTGGCAAAGACGGGCAGGTCAGAATTCTCGCGGCAGGCGAGGACTGCCGCCTTGATCTCGGCAAGATCGGTCATGGTCTCGATAATAAAGAGGTCCACACCCGCATCGACGCCGGCACGCACTTCCTCGGCAAAGAGGTCATAGGCCTCGTCGAAGCTCAGGGTGCCCAGGGGGCGAAGCAGCGCGCCGATGGGACCGATATCGCCGGCGACGTAGCGGGCGCCGGCCTCGCGGGCGCAGGTGACTGCCGCGGCAAAGACGTCTGCCACGGTGGCGGCGCCGTCGAGCTTGTGGGCGTTGGCGCCAAAGGTGTTGGCGGTGATCACGTCGCAGCCGGCCTCGACGTACTGACGTTGAATATCGCTAATGACCTGGGGCTCCTCAAAGTTGAGCAACTCGGGCAGGGCGCCGGCCTTCATGCCGGCCGCCTGCAGCATGGTGCCCATGCCGCCGTCGAACAGCAAGTGTCCCGTGCCCTCGATAGCGGCGCGCAGGCGATCGTCCTTAATGCGAAGGTCATCGATCGTGCGCGTTTTGTACGCGGCACCGTTGCAGCGCGCAGCATTGACGGGTGCCGCCAGCGCGGCACCGTCCAGATCATGAGTGATAAGCGGAGTAAACATCGATGGCTCCTAATGGCTGGAATAGCAGGTGGTGTGGGCGGCGCGGAAGCGGCAGTGCTCACGCATGCGGCAGATATTGCAGGTGGGGCGGCTCTGGGCGTCGTGGACTTCGCCGTCAAACAGGCCGATCACCGCGGTCACGCTCTTGGTGGGCATGAGCAGGCTGGTGGGGGTGACGGTCAGGCCGATGAGCCGCGTGGCGTTGAGCGCATTGACGATCGAGCGCTGGGCCGAGAGCGGGCAGTCGCCATAGCCGGGACTAAAGCGCCAGTTGCCGGCGAGCCCATGAACGGCGGCGTCCGTCTTGACCTGCTGGTCCATTTGCTCAACGGCGGCTTCTACATAGGCAGAGCATGCGGCGTCGAGCACGGCGCCTTCCAGGGGTTGCTGAGCTCCGGTGGTTCGCAGACGGCGTTCGGCAGACATCCCGAGGGTACATGCCATGAGCGCCGCCAGGCGGGCGTCCTTAAGGTGGCGATAGATATCACGACCCCGCAGCTCAACATTGGTGCCAACCAAGCGGATGCAGGGCTCGCCCTGCTCGTCAACGCCCGTGGCATCGACGGCAAACACTCGTCGCACGCCGCGGGGCTCGATATCCAGCTCTAGGCGCTCGACCACAAGCTCAATTCGTCGTGACAGCTCGGGCTCAATCTGCTGGCCGCCGTAGCCCAGATACCGCAGCATCTCGGCACGGTCGACACGAGGGTGGTGGGCAGCGTCGATACGGTAAAGCGCCGGCGACGCAAGGTCGGCCGGCACTTCAACAACGGTTGTATCGACGTGCGGTTTTTCCATTACCCCAGGCGCTCCATAATGGTCGCGGCGATTGCAGGACGGTTCATAGTGTACAGGTGCAGACCGTCGGCGCCGTGCTCCTTAAGGTCGCAAAGCTGACGAGCAGCATAATCTACACCGGCTGTCTGCAGGCTCTCGGGGTCGTTCTCGTACTTGGCGAGGATCTTGATGACGGGGGAGGGCAGCGACGCGCCGCACATAAAGACCATGCGGCTGATCTGCGACTTGCCCATAAACGGCATGATGCCCGCGGTAATGGGCACGGTGATGCCGGCCTTGTCGGCAAGCTCGCGGAAGCGATAGAAGCACTCGTTATCAAAGAAGAGCTGTGTCACAAAGAAGCTTGCGCCGGCATCTTGCTTTTGCTTGAGGTGCTCGACCGAGACGTTGAGGTCCTCGCAGGCAATGTGGCCCTCGGGGTAGGCTGCGGCGCCCACGCAAAAGCCGGCGTCGACGAGCTCGGGGATGAGGTCGCGGGCGTAGGCGTAGTCCGAGGCGGGCTTGTCGTCCTCAGTCGCGCCAGCGGGAAGATCACCACGCAGGGCCAGGATGTTTTCAACGCCGGCGGTGCGATACTCGTCGATCTTGGCGGCGATATCGGCGTGCGAGCGGCCCACGCAGGTAAGGTGTGCCACCGAAGGTGTATCGAATTCGCTCGTAATCATATGCGCGATGGGGGCGGTGGTGGCACCGTTACCCGAGCCGCCGGCCGAGCAGGTGACCGAGACAAAGCTCGGCGAAAGCTTGCACAGATTGCCTGCCACTTCGCGAGCCGTGTCGAGGGTTAGCTCGCCCTTGGGCGGGAACATCTCAAACGAAACGGGTGCGGTGCCCTGGGATGCTGCCTGCTTAAAAACCTCGTCGACGCGCATATCGTGCTCCTTTAGATGCCTGGATGCGATGTTTTGTTGCAAGGATTCTACAGCACCACTGCGCTAAGGCGGAGTTTCTCTCGCTATTTGGGGATACCAATCGAAAATGCTTCGCTATCGGCATTTCCTATAACAGGGCGGTCAATGTAGGATGGGGCTATATTGAATGGTATCTGATGCGAAATACCAGTTAAGAAAGCCCCGTCCCAAAAAGACTACCCGTAAACCATGCGGAGAGGTCTGCAATTTATACAGTTGATTGACTGTTGAGGGTGGCAATGCCGCCGTGATACGGTAACCTCATTGATTGGTTTCGCGACAGCAACATAACGGTAATGTCGCGGAAACACGGCGAGTCTAAGCTATGACTCGTTCGTTAGTAATCAACACCGCATCTCACGCGGTGCCGATACGAAGGGAGTTCCGTATGGCCGAACTTACTGACCGCTTCGGGACCATGGTGTTCTCTGAGGAAGTCATGAAGGACTACCTCCCCAAGGACATTTGGAAGCGCCTTGCTGCAACCCTCGAGGACGGTGAGCCGCTCGACCTGGATGTGGCCAACGCCGTTGCCCACGCCATGAAGGTCTGGGCCATCTCCAAGGGCGCGACGCACTACGCGCACTGGTTCCAGCCGCTTTCGGGCATTACTTCCGAGAAGCACGACAGCTTCCTCGAGCCCAACCACGACGGCACCGCCATTACCAAGTTTACGGGCAAGAACCTCATCCAGGGCGAGCCCGATGCCTCCAGCTTCCCCAACGGCGGCCTGCGTGCCACCTTCGAGGCCCGTGGCTACACCGCCTGGGATCCCACCAGCCCCGCTTTTATCAAGGACGATGTCCTGTGCATCCCCACGGCTTTCTGCTCCTACACGGGCGAGGCCCTGGACAAGAAGACCCCGCTGCTGCGCTCCATGACCGCGCTCTCGCGTGAGTCCAAGCGCGTTTTGGCGCTGTTTGGTAAGACCCCCAAGAAGGTCGTTCCTTCCGTGGGCGATGAGCAGGAGTACTTCCTGATCAAGAAGGACGCTTACCGCAAGCGCAGGGACCTGGTCATCACCGGCCGCACCCTCTTTGGTGCTGCTCCCTGCAAGGGCCAGGAGCTCGAGGAGCACTACTTTGGCGCTATCCGCCCCACCGTCTCGGCCTATATGAAGGACCTGGACGATGAACTGTGGGCGCTTGGTATTCCCGCCAAGACCAAGCACAACGAGGTCGCTCCTTGCCAGCATGAGCTCGCCCCTGTCTATGGCGAGGTCAACGAGGCCATCGACCAGAATCTGGTCATGATGGAGAAGATGAAGCTCATCGCCTCCCGTCACGACTTGGTCTGCCTGCTGCACGAGAAGCCCTTCGAGGGCATCAACGGTTCGGGCAAGCACAACAACTGGTCGCTTGGCACCGAGTCCGAGAACCTGCTCGACCCGGGCGACACCCCGCTCGACAACCTGCAGTTCATCGTCTTCCTCACCGCGGTGATCGAGGCCGTCGATAACTATCAGGAGCTCTTGCGTGCCTCCGTTGCCTCGGCCGGCAACGATCATCGTCTGGGCGCCAACGAGGCTCCTCCGGCGATTATGTCCATCTTCCTGGGCGACCAGCTTACCGAGGTCGTCGAGAAGATCATCGATGGCAAGGCTTCCGTCCATGCCACGCGCGGCGTGCTCGACCTGGGCGCCGATACCCTGCCCAAGTTGATGCAGGACAACACCGACCGCAACCGCACCTCCCCGTTCGCCTTCACCGGCAACAAGTTCGAGTTCCGTGCCTGCGGCTCCGAGCAGAACGTCTCCGACTCCAACCTGGTGCTCGATGCCGCCGTGGCCAAGTCGCTCAAGTCCTTCGCCGACGCACTCGAGGGTACGCCCGAGGATAAGTTCCAGGACGCCGCGCTCGAGTACTGCAAGAAGGTGCTGACCGATCATCAGCGCATCCTGTTCTCCGGCGACGGTTACTCCGACGAGTGGCCCATCGAGGCCGAGAAGCGCGGCCTTGCCAACAACAAGACCACGGCCGACGCCCTGCCCGCCTTTGTTTCCGATAAGGCTATCGCGCTCTTTGAGGAGACGGGCGTCCTGACCAAGGCCGAGGCCCAGTGCCGCTACGACTGCAAGCTCGAGAAGTACAACAAGCTCATGAACATCGAGGCCACCACGATGGTTCGCGAGGCGCGTCGTACCTATCGCCCGGTCATTACCGCCTATGCCACCAAGGTCGCTAAGGGCCTTGAGACTATTCGTGCCGCCGGTGCTGAGGCCGCCATGCAGTGCGAGCAGAACACGCTCAACAAGCTCTGCAACGGCATCACCGCCATCAACGACTCCATCAAGGCGCTCGACGCCGTGCATCAGAAGGCCGAGGCCCTCGATGGCCAGGAGCAGGCCAATGTGTACGCACACGAGGTCGTTCCCGCTATGGATACGCTGCGCGCCGCCGTGGATGCCATGGAGGAGATCGTGGCCGCCGACTACTGGCCGGTCCCGACCTACGACGACATCCTGTTCTATGTGTAACAGACGCGTTTGATTTTGCGCTCGAAGGGGTCTCGCCTGTGCGAGGCCCCTTTTTTGTCGACCGGGTCGTCTTTGAACATGCTGTCGAGCGAGCGTTTCGCGCGGGGCATCTTGAAAGTTGTAACCTGTTTTGGCATGCGGATGTTTCGGGCATTTGTTCATAAAGGGGAGGATTATCCGATGAAGGTATTCGATATCGTGTTTAGCCCGACGGGTGGAACGGAAAAGGTGTCTGGATACATTGCCAATGCGTTGGATGGGGAAACCGTTGCTGTGGATCTGGCCGATAGCGGGTTGGGGTTTCGTACGGTTGCGATGACAAAAGAGGATGTAGCCGTAATCGCGGTGCCCTCGTATGGCGGGCGAGTCCCAGCTGTGGCCGTGGAGCGCTTGGGAATGGTGCGAGGGAACGATGCACGGGCGGTTCTGGTTTGTGTTTACGGAAATCGCGCGTATGAGGACACGCTGGTCGAGCTTGAGGACGCGGCAAAGGGCGCGGGCTTTCGGGTGATCGCGGCGGTTTCAGCTATCGCCGAGCATTCTATTGTTCGCCAGTTTGCAGCCGGTCGGCCAGACCCACAGGACGCGGCGCAGCTCGCTGGGTTTGCGAATCAGATTCAGCAAAAGATATCTGCAGGAGATGCTTCTGAGCCGGCTATTCCGGGCAATCGCCCCTATAAGAAGGCCGGGGGCACCAGTATGGTGCCTAAGGCTACAAAAGAGTGCACCGCCTGCGGGGCTTGCGGCGCAGCGTGTCCCGTTGGCGCTATCGATAAAGACGACCCCAAGCGGGTGGACAAAAAGGCCTGCATTTCATGCATGCGCTGTGTGTCTGTATGCCCGCGGGGCGCGCGTGGGCTAAATCCTGTCATGCTCTCTGCGGCTACCAAGATGTTGAGTAAAGCCTGTGCCGAGCGGAAGGAGTGCGAGCTGTTTGTCTAGCGCAAGGGCATTGAGTCTTCTTCATCTAATGTCAAGAAAGAACGAACCCGTGCGATGGTGCTCGCGCGGGTTCGTGCATTTTCGCGTTGGTGCCCCCAGCGGGATGTCCGCGTGCGGCTTCCGCCGCCCGCTTCCGCTGCGTCGCTCCGCTCCTTGCGTGCTGCGCTGGAAAACGCTTGCGCGTTTCCTCAGCTCCGCACCCTGTCGGGTTCGAATCCCGGCGTATGGGTAGCAAAAAGCCCGCTACCGAATTGGTAGCGGGCTTCTCAGATTCTGTGGTGCCCCCAGCGGGATTCGAACCCGCGATATCCACCTTGAAAGGGTGGCGTCCTTGGCCGCTAGACGATGGGGACAGCGGGAAAGAGTATAGCAGACTTTTCAATCCGTTCACATATCGTTGGCAGATTGAAAAACCACCACACAGGAGTGGGTTTCTATTCCGCTTTTCAAATATCTTAATCTGTAACATCTGGGCGGGCAAATCGGCTCTATCTGTTACAGATCGAGACAGACGGCAGGCGTCGGGACGAACATCTCATTCTGTAACAGTAAGACGACTTTTAACGGTCTAGATGTTACAGATTGAGACAAACCGCTGGGACGGGGCAAAACCACCACAAAGGTGCCTGTCCCCTTTGTGGTGGCGGGGCGTTAGGGGAGGAGCTTCATGGCGGCGTCGTGGGCGGCGTGCTCGTAGGTGTCGTCGAGGGACTTGAGCGGCAGCAGGGCTGTGGCCTGTGCATCGCCGCGGCGCTTGAGGGCGTGCGCGATGAGCCAGTCGGCGAGCTCGGGGTTCTTGGGCAGCGCCGGGCCATGCAGGTACGTGCCGATGACGCCCTTGTAGATCAGGCCCTCGAAGCCGTCGTCTCCGTTGTTGCCGGTGCCCGTGACGACGGACGTTCCAAGCGGCGTGGCATCTGCGTCGAGCAGGGTGCGGCCGCCGTGGTTCTCGAACCCCACAAAGGGCTCGGGTGCCAGGTCGGTCTTGACGGCGACGTTGCCGATCAGGCGGTCAGAACCGCGCACGGTTTCGGCGGAAATGACACCCAGACCTTCGATGCGATTCTCGCCCATATAGTATGAACGGCCGAGCAGCTGATAACTGCCGCAGATAGCAAGCAGCGAGCCGCCGTCCTCAACATAAGCCGCAACCTTGTCTTTTTGAGCGAGCAGCTCGTGCGCCACGGCCAGCTGGTCGCGATCGGAGCCGCCGCCCATCATGACGATATCGGCGTCGGTGAGATCGAGCGACTCGCCCATACGGACCTCGTCCACGCGCACGGGAATGCCACGCCAGGCGCAGCGGCGCTCGAGGGCGATGACATTGCCGCCGTCGCCATAGAGGTTGAGGGCATCGGGGTACAGATAGACGATGCGCAGGGGGCGCGAAAGCTCGACCGGCGCGACGCCGACGGGGACAGCGCTCCCATCGGCGCGTGTTACGGCGCAGGAGGCAACCGAGCTCGCATCGGTATCCTTAAGCCCGTCGAGCTCCTTGACCAGCGGCGGAAAGGCCGTGTAGTTGGCGACGGCATAGAAAGTGTCGCCGTCGGCTTCATCCCCAACGGCGCCGATCGCCTGCTCGATATTCGAGATGATGGCGGCATCGATGCCGGCGTACTTGAGGCGCACCTGCATGTCGTGCGCGCGCGTGCCGCCGGCAAAGGCGACAAGTCCCGCTGTGTCGGCGATGCGCTCAAAGTCGACGTCGTAGATCCACGATACATCGTGGCCGTCGGCATCGTTGTCGTTGAGGAAGAAAGCGCAGAGTCTGCCACCTGCTGTTTTAATGGACTGGATCTGGCGATCGAAGCCTACGGGATTCTTGGCCAGGTTGGCCTCGACGGTTCGGCCGGCGATATTCCAACGGCCCATGCGTCCGCCTGCTGGCACGTAGGCATCGAGCGTGGGCTGCAGGTGAGCTGCGTCCACGCCCAGCTCGCGTGCCGCAAAGAAGGCCGCGGCAACGTTGTAGACCATGTACAGGCCGTTATAGCGCGTGGCGATGCGCGTGGCAGGTGCGTCGGCATCGGGTCCAAAGTTCAAGTCAAAGCCGTAGCCGTCGCAGCCGAGCTCCACGCCCGTCACGCGACGGACAAGCCCAGGGCGGGCCCAGCCGCACGAGGGGCAATGGTATGCGCCAAGCTGTCCGTACTGCACATAGTCGTACTCCAACGGCGCGTTGCACTGTGAGCAAAAACGCGAGTCGCTAATGCGGTCGGATTCGGTGTCGGTGGCGCCGTCGATGCCAAAGGCGATGCTTGCATTGGGAACGCGCGCGGCGATTGCGGCACACAGCGGGTCGTCTGCGTTGTAGATGAGCGTCGTTGCCGGTGAAAGCTCCAGCGCGTGGGCGATGACGTCCTGGGTGTGGTCGATCTCGCCGTAACGGTCCAGCTGGTCGCGGAACAGGTTGAGCAGCACAAAGTACGTCGGCTTGAGCTTGGGCAGAACGCGTACGGTGTAGAGCTCGTCGCACTCAAAAACGCCCACGCGTTTGTCGCTGCTGGTGTGCTTAAGGCCGCCGCGGGCCTCGAGCAGAGCGCCCACCACACCAGGCTCCATATTGTTGCCGGCACGGTTGCACACCACGGTAGCGCCGCTGGCAGCAACTGCGTCGGCGATGAGGTTGGAGGTTGTGGTCTTGCCGTTGGTGCCGGTGATCACCACGCTGCGGTCGACTAGGCTTGCGAGGTCGCTTAGCAGCTCGGGGTCGATCTTCATGGCGATGCGGCCGGGGAGTACGCCGCCCTGGCGTTTGAGGACAGAACGCAGTCCCCAGCGGGCGATATCGCTCGAGGTGCAGGCGAGAGATGAGCGGAGGTTCATGAAGCCGTTCCTAACATAGATGACATGGTCGGGGCGATCGCGTCGCTAAAAGCCGTAGCGGCGCGCAAATTCCTGGGCAAGCTGCGATACGTCTTCGCAGGCGTTGGCCCAGGGGGCAAAGTCGGGGGTGTCCGAGATAATGCCGTCGGCTTCCCAAACCGCCTGGTGCGAGAGGTCCCAGGGGTCGCGCGGCTCGGGTCGGCAGGGAAGATACGGCGTCTGGTACATGGGGTTCAGCAAGAAGAACGCGCCGCCCTCGCACCGGTTAGCGAACTCACGCAGCGCGCGCGTCGCCGGGCGCATCTTGTTTGTTTTGAACAGCAGAATCGTGCGGGCGAGCAGGTACCAGGGGGAGTTCTCGAGTGCGTCTGCCCCCATCTGTTCCTCGAGCTGATGTGCCAGGGCAAAAAAACCGTCCTGGTCTTCCAAGCGGGCGAGGGCAAGCAACACGGTGCCGGCGGCCCGGGTGGGATAACCCTCCGCCTTAAGGACACGGCGAGAATAGTTGGCGGCGGCGCGGTAACGAGCGCTCGCCATGCACAGCTGCGAGATGGCCTCGAGCGTGTGAAGCCAGCCGATAAGCGCCGGCTCGCTCACGGTAAGGTCTGCTGCGGTGACACCGTCGGCCAAAACATTATTGGCCCAGTAGTGCGGGGCCTCCATATCAAACCCGGGCACGCTCTGTTGCAGGTAGTCGGCCGTACTCGTCTCGAGCTTCATCAAGTCGCCCAGGCAGGCATCGACGGGCGTGTCCGCCAGGATGATGGCGAGCAGCTGGGCATCGAGGACATGCGCATCGACGCGAACAATCTTGAGCAGCTCATCGCGCATGTCGTCGAACAAGCGGTTGCGCGTCTGCTCAAACTCCTCGTCGCTGCCCATGTCCTCGATGCGGCGAAGCTCGTCAAGCAAATGACGATGAACGCCGGCATAGGACAGCAGCGCTTGGGCATGCTCGGTCTGCGCATACTTTTGAGGGTTTGCGCTGATGTCGTTATGGACAAGCTCGCGTGCTGCATCGGTGAGTTCGGGGTGCGACGCAACGTAAGCGCGCTCCAGGTAGGCGGGGATGTAGACGCTCGGATCCATTAGAGGTCTCCTCCCTTAAATGGAAGCCCCTGCTCGGCTGCGCGTAGGATGCGCCCGTCGATTTGGGAGCGCACGATGTCGTTGGTGGCGACCCAGGCGGCAAAGCTGGCGTTGTCGGGGGCGCCCAGGCCCTCCTGCAGCACCGGCGTCGCCTCGGACAGGGCAAGGACAAGCTCATCGGTGGAGCCCGGACCTACGTTGACGCGGGCATAGACGCCATCGGGAAACTCGGTTTGGAAGTAGAGCGCCTCGGCTGCGTGCGGGCACGAGCGTGCGAGGATGCGCAAGTAGTGCTCGGCGCCTTCGTAGTCCAGCTCGCGCCAGGCTGCGCTCATCAATGCGATGAGCGTCCACGGGTCCAAGTCGCGCTCTGCGTCCTTGGGACGGCGGCGCAGCGGCGTGTTGGCAAGATAGGGCACGGAGTGGGCGGAGCGAAAACGCTTGAGCTCCTCGGCAGGGTATTCGAGCTTTGCCATGGCAAGCATCGCGGTATGGCGGACGCCGGCGGGGTCGTTGGGCGCAAAGTCCAGGCTGCGATTCGCGGCATCCAGCGACATGCGGTAGCGGCCGCTAATGAGCGCGCGCGATGCCAAGGCGGCAAGCCAGCGCAGGTAGGGACGGCGGGTCAGGTCGCCTGCGGCCTCACGCTCGTAGGGGTCCTGCGCCGAGGCGATCTTGAGCGCCAGATCGTGCTCCACCTCGTCGCACTTGGACACCAGATACTGTACGTATTCCTCGTTGGACTCGGCGGTGAGCGCCGTCAGCATGCGCTGGGCATCCCAGTTGCTCGGGTCGAGCGCGGCTGCCTCGCGGAGCATGTTCTCGGCTGCGGCTTCTTCTTGCTCTGCCTGGGCATCGTCAGGGATAAAGGGGATGCGATAGTCGACGGCCTCGACCACCTTGGCAATCAGGTGTCCGGCGCGGTCGCGGTCGTGCACGATGAGCGGCGCGGGGTTACGGGTGAATTGCTCCATCAGACGCTCTACGGCGGGGCCGTCGGTGAGTGGAATATTGTCGCGGCGCAAGGCCTCAAGAACGAGGCGATGGCAATCCTCTTGAATGGGATCGAATGCCATGGGGCCTCCTTTGCTGCGGTTAGGGTTCAAATATCTCTATATAAAGTTCTAGTTTACCCGCATGTGGCACACCGGGGGTGCCGCACTTGGACTTGCACCTTTGCACCACGAAGACGGATGTCGCACAAATGTCGGCACCTCGGTTGCACGGGTGGTATCACAGTGCCGTAAACGGTCGATTTTTGGCGGCGAACGGGGCACATTTTGGAGGGGTACCGTCCTGCCCGGGATATGTGGTCAACCCTGATAAAACGTTTGCCCAGCTTGGGAGTATGAATGCCCCACAAGGGTCTTCAGGGATAGAAAAAACGTTTCATCATTATCGGCTTTAGGTGAATAACTGACCAACCAGAACGGTAAAATAGTGATTGTCTGAGCGTTGAGACGTTTTGACATTGCGTCGCTATCGCCGGCGACGCACAAAATGGTCCTAACGGAGCCAATCGGGTGCTCCGTTATATACGCAAGTCTAAGAGGGGCTTGTTTAGGAGGCACAGTATGGGACGTTTTACCAATCCTCGCGATCTGTACTTTGGTGAGGGCGCTCGCCACGAGGTGAAGAACCTCAAGGGCAAGAAGGCCATCATCGTTTCTGGCGGCAGCTCTATGCGCCGCGGCGGGTTCCTGCAGGACGTTGAGGCCGACCTCAAAGAGGGCGGTTTCGAGGTCAAGCTGTTCGAGGGCGTCGAGTCCGACCCGTCCATTGAGACGGTCATGAAGGGCGCCGAGGCCATGCGCGAGTTCGAGCCCGACTGGATTATCGCCATCGGCGGCGGCTCGCCCATCGATGCCGCTAAGGCCATGTGGGTCTTCTACGAGTATCCCGAGGAGTCCTTCGATAACATCATCCAGCCGTTCAGCTTCCCCGAGCTGCGTCAGAAGGCTCACTTCTGCGCCATCTCCTCTACCTCCGGCACCGCTACCGAGGTCACTGCCTTCTCCGTCATCACCGACTACGCCAAGGGCATCAAGTACCCGCTGGCCGACTTCAACATCACTCCTGATGTCGCCATCGTCGACCCCGAGCTCACCTACACCATGCCCGCCAAGCTGTGCGCTCATACCGGCATGGACGCTCTGACCCATTGCATGGAGGCCTACGTTTCCACCTGCGCCTCTATGTTCACCGACGCCAACGCTCTGCACGGCATCCGCGAGATCGTCGAGTGGCTGCCCAAGTCCTATGCTGGCGACCATGAGGCCCGTCAGCACATGCACGAGGCTCAGTGCATCGCCGGTATCGCTTTCTCCTCGGGCCTGCTCGGCATCGTTCACTCCATGGCTCACAAGACCGGTGCTGCCTTCGAGAACGGTCACATCATCCACGGTGCTGCTAACGCCATGTACCTGGGCAAGGTCATCCAGTGGAACTCCAAGGACCCGCGTGCTGCCGAGCGTTATGCTTACGTGGCCAAGGAGATCCTGCACCTTCCCGGCGAGACCAACGAGGAGCTCATCGCTGCGCTCGTCCAGAAGATTCGCGACCTCAACGACCAGCTCAACATTCCGCAGTCCATCAAGGATTACGCGAATGGTGGCGTGAAGGTCGACGCCGAGAACCCGCAGATGGTTTCCGAGGAGGAGTTCCTCGCCAAGCTGCCCGAGATCGCCGCGAACGCCGAGCAGGACGCCTGCACGCCGGAGAACCCGCGTGAGACCAAGGCTGCCGACTTCGAGAAGATCCTCAAGGCCTGCTACTACGACACCGACATCGATTTCTAATCGACTCTTGTTATCGTAACGAGGGGCTCCGCACGTATCCGTACGGAGCCCCTTTCTTTTTTCTTTTAGAGAATGGGATAGTTATGGCTGCAATTTTCAATAGCCCCAGCAAGTACATCCAGGGTCCGGACGAGCTCGCCAAGCTCGGCTCCTATGTCGAGCCGCTCGGCGCTAAGGCCCTCGTCATCGTGACGCCTTCGGGCAAGAAGCGCGTCGGTGCCAAGATCGAGGGCGGCTTTGCCGAGGCTAAGGCCGAGCTGCTGTTTGAGGACTTTAACGGCGAGTGCTCCAAGGGCGAGGTCGATCGCCTGGTTGCGCTCGCCCGCGACAACGGTTGCGACATCATCGTCGGCGTTGGTGGCGGCAAGATCCTCGACACCGCGAAGGCCGTCGCCTATTACCTGGAGTCCCCGGTTATCATTTGCCCCACCATTGCTTCGACCGATGCCCCGTGCTCGGCGCTCTCGGTGCTTTATACCGATGACGGCCAGTTCGACAAGTACCTCTTCCTTAAGGCAAACCCCAACATTGTCCTGATGGATACGACGGTTATCGCGGCGAGCCCGGTGCGCCTGACGGTTTCCGGTATGGGCGATGCGCTCGCAACCTACTTTGAGGCCCAGGCGACGCATGATGCCGACGGTGGTACTTGTGCCGGCGGCAAGGGCGGAATGGCCGGCCTGGCGCTCGCCAAGCTCTGCTATGAGACGCTTATGGCCGATGGCGTCAAGGCCAAGGTTGCGCTGGAGAAGGGTGCGCTCACGCCTGCCGTCGAGCACATCATTGAGGCCAACACGCTGCTTTCGGGCATTGGCTTTGAGAGCTCGGGCCTTGCTGCTGCTCATGCCATCCACAATGGCCTGACGATGCTGCCCGAGTGCCACAGCATGTATCACGGCGAGAAGGTCGCCTTTGGCACTATCGTCCAGCTGGTACTCGAGGATGCTCCGACTGAGAAGCTTGAGGAAGTCTTGGGCTTCTGCATTGAGCTGGGCCTGCCGGTCACGATGAAGGAGCTGGGCGTTGCCGAGGTTACGCGCGAGAAGGCCATGATTGTTGCCGAGGCCGCGTGCGCGCCCGAGGACACCATGTGCAACATGCCGTTTGAGGTGACGCCCGAGATGGTCGCAAACGCCATCCTGGGTGCCGACGCGCTGGGCCACTACTATCTCATGGATGAGTAAATCAAGCTAAGGAAGGGGCAAAGCCAGCAGATGGCTTTGCCCCTTTTTGCTATGGTGCAAAGGGGTCAGGTTGCTTTGCACCAATTGTTGTTGATGAAAGGGCGGATTCTCGTATGGCGCTTCCCATGGTTTATGGCGGTCCCGGTCGGTATGTTCAGGGGCCGGGTGAGCTCTCGCGTCAGGGCAGGTATTTGTCATGGTTGGGCTGCGCTGCCTATGTCCTGTTTGACCAGGGCACCGAGGATCGGCTGTGCAGGCAGATCGTCGATGGATTTCTGGACGAAGATCTAAGCGAGCCATTCTTTAAGATCTATAACGGTCCGTGTACGGAAGAGGCCGTTGTAAAAATGGCTAAGGAAGCCCAGGCCGAGTATTGCGACATGGTGGTGGGTATTGGCGGCGGCAAGATGCTCGATATCGCCAAGGCCGTTGCGTTTTATGCCGAGTTGCCGTTGTGCGTATGTCCCACGGCGGCGTCGATGGACGGTCCGTGCAGTGCGATTTCGGTGCTGTATCACGAGGATGGGTCGTTCGACCGCTACCTGATGCTCGAGAAGAATCCGGACCTGGTCGTGGTCGATACCAACGTGGTCGCGGCGGCCCCACTGCGTATGACGGTCGCTGGCATGGGCGATGCGCTGGCAACGTACTTCGAGGCGCGTTCGTGCGCCGCGGCGCACGGCGTCAACGAACACGGTGGCGCGCCGGGACACTTGGCCTTGGTTGCGGCTCGTGCCTGCTATGACGCACTCATGGAGTGCGGCGTCGCTGCCAAGCGCGACCTCAAAAAGGGCCGTACATCGCCGGCAGTTGAGCGCCTGATCGAGTGCAATATTCTGCTCTCGGGTGTTGGCTTTGAGAGCGGTGGCTTGGCGCTGGCGCATGCCATCGCCAACGGCTTGACGATTTTGCCCGAGTGCAAGGCCATGCATGGTGAAGCCGTGGCATTTGGCCTGGTGGTGCAGCTGCGCCTGGAGCGTGCGCCCGAGCTTGATCAGGTGCTCGAGTTTTGCCAGCGCGTCGGTCTGCCGACGACGCTCGAGGAGCTAGGCCTTGACGAGATTTCCGATGCCGACTTGATGAGCGTTGCAGATGCGGCCTTTAGAAACGAACGCAATATGGCTAACGAACAGGCCAAGGTGACCAAACAAAAGCTCGTGCAGCTCATGCGCGAGGCATAGCTTGGCTCTTGATCGGCCTTGTGCGATCGAGGCGGCGATAGGCCATGGGCTATTTGCCGCAAAGATGCGCCGCGTGTAATTTGCCCGAGGCGTGGGCCGATAGCGTATCATTATCTCTTGCTTGTTTGCACTGCTCAGGGAGGGGCCGCGCATGGCGCAGGAACACGATCTGTTTGATGACATTATCGAGATCAGCAAGGGTTTCGATTTTCTTAAAAACCCGCTTGGCGGTGTGACCGATGCACTCGATCCGTCGGCGCCGCAGTGGAATCCTGCCGACTACAAGGAGCGCCCGCGCGGCAACACCATCCCGTGTTTGACCTGCAAAAACGAAAAGAGCGGCTGCACCGCGTGCATGGACGTATGCCCGGTCAACGCTATCGAGGTCGAGGAAGACTCCATCGAGATCCTCGACTCCTGTCGCAAGTGCGGCCTGTGCGCCGCTGCCTGTCCGACCGAGGCGATCATCTCGCCGCGCCTGGCGCCCAAAAACCTGTATGACGATATCGTCTCTGCCGCTACGAGCCATGAGACCGCCTACGTCACCTGCACGCGCGCCCTCAAGCGCATGCCGCGCGAAAACGAGGTCGTCGTTGCCTGCGTGGGCGATATTACGGCCGAGACTTGGTTCTCGGTGCTGGCGGACTATCCCAACGTGAGTGTGTACCTGCCGTTGGGCGTGTGCGATAAATGCCGCAACACCGGCGGTGAGGATATTCTGGGCGAGGCGATTGCGAAGGCCGAGGAGTGGGCCGGTACGGGCATGGGCCTGGAGGTCGACCCCAAGAGCCTCAAATGCCATAAGCGCCGCGAGTACGAGCGTAAGGAGTACATGGAAAAGATTGCCCGCACCACGGGTCTAACCGTGACTAAGCTCAACCCGGCGACGGCGGCACTGGCCTCGGTGACGCAGAAGTTGAAGGCCCACCGTCACCAGATCACGCAGCTCGAGCGTACGCTCAACACCATGTGCGGCACCACGACGACTAAGCGTCGCCGTTCGCTCACGCACGGGCGGCAGCTGGTGCTCTCGACGCTGCAGAACCACCCCGAGCTTGCCCAGAACATGCAGGTGAGCACGCCGGAGTGCGATTTTGACAAGTGCACGTCGTGCGGCGAGTGCGTCAACGTGTGCCCCACGTTTGCCTGCGATTTGGTGGGAAGCGGTCGCTTTGCACTGGAGTCCACGTATTGCCTAGGTTGCGGAGCCTGCGTCAAGGTGTGCCCCGAGCATGCGCTTAAGTTGGTTGAGCATGATGCATCCAACCTGGTCGTCGTCGATCCCGAGGCCGAGGAAAAGGCCGCCCAGAAGGCGAAGGCTCACGAAGAAGCTGAGAAGGTCAAGGCCGAGGCAAAGGCCAAGCTTGACAAGATGCTCGACCAGGTGGAAAAGCTCGCGGACTAGCTAAAAGAGCGTACATGATGGCCGGTGGGACAGGTACTGCCCCGCCGGCCAAAAAAGTTGCGGTGGAATAGTTCCCGTCTTGCCCTTAAGCTGGCCATTCTAGGAACTATTCCACCGCAACTAATAGATGGTTAGCTCATACTGCTCTGATGGGTCTCGCTGCCGTTATTGCGGCGGGTGACCGTTTCGTGGAGTAAAAAGAAGCTGGGAACCTGCTTTGTCTCGGTGTATTCCATAAGGATGCCGTCGGCGTTGTAGGTCTGCCCGCGTACAACGGCGAGTGCGTTAAAGTCGTCGAGATCGAGTACGCGTGTATCCTCGGGCGTGGGATGCTCAATCGTTACATCGCGTTTGCCCGTGGCAATCTTAATTCCAAGGCCTTCTTCGAGGTAACGATAGATCGAGTCGTTGACAATCTCGGGTGTCAGCCCCGGTACCTGTGAGCTTAGGTAATAGGAGTCGTCGGAGCACACGGCTCGTCCGTCTGCATAACGGATGCGTTTAGCACGTGTGAGTTCACAGCCTTCGGGAAACCCGGTAATCTTGGAGAGCGCCTTGTTACAGACGAGGAGCTCAAAGACAGTGGTGACCGTTTTGAGCTCAAAGCCTCGGCTAGCTGCGATTTCCTTAAAGGTCTCGAGTCCGCCGCCACCACGATTCGTCTCGTCACTGATGTTGCGAATGACGCGCATGCCTTTGCCTTGCTGGGGGAGCACGTATCCATCTGCCGCAAGCATCGAGATGGCGCGACGGACCGTCATGCGCGAACAGCCAAACAGTTGCGTGAGTTCAGTCTCCGAAGGCAGATAGCTTAGATAGGCGTATGTGCCGTCGTCAATCGACTGCTTCACGTTGTCATAAATGGTTTGGAAGATGGCTCGCGCCATGACGGTCTCCTAGAGCTGAGTGCGCGAGCGGTGGATGAGGACTGCTCGCGCAGATGTCGATCGATTTACTTGCTGGGGTCGATTATATATTTACCCATGGCACGCAGAGCTGGGTCTGACAGGATGGCGCCGAGTTCGTCGAGGGAAGCCACCTTGGCGACCATCGAGGATACGTCGAGCCTGCCAGAGTCGATGAGCTCGAGCGCGCGACGCTGCGTATAAGGGTTGATGTAGGACGAGGTAAGCACGAGCTCCTTCTGGAAGACCTCGAAGGGCTTGACGGTGATTGTCTCATCGGGCTTGGTGAGGCCGAACATCATGACCGTAGCCTTGTGGCCGGCGATCTGGATGGCCTGCTCGATGGTGACGGGCTTGCCAACACACTCGATAACGACATCGACGTTGCCGACGCCCTCCTGCTTCAGGCGGGCCGGGACGTCCTCGTGGATGGAATCAATTGCCAGGTCGGCGCCGAGTTTGAGCGCAACCTCGCGCTTGCCTTCGACAGGCTCGAGCAAGACAACCTTGGTGGCGCCGGCGTTTTTAGCAAGCTGCATCATGAGCAGACCGATCATGCCACCGCCGATAACAACAACTGTGCTGCCGGGCTTGATGTTGCACATATCGATGCCGTGCAGGCAGCAGGCGACGGACTCGGTCATAGCACCCTGCTCAAAGCTGGTGTGATCGCCCAACTTGTAGACTTGCTGCATATCGACGGAGCAGTACTCGGCAAAGCCGCCGTTAACGGTGGTGCCGTAACCGGTCATATGCTCGCAGTAGTGGTTGATTCCGTCGCGGCAGGGTTCGCAGCAGCCGCAGGGATGGTTTGGGTCGATGCACACGCGATCGCCCGGTTTAAAGCCAGCGACGTCGCTGCCCACGGCCTCGACAACGCCCGCGAACTCATGACCAAGGATCGTGGGCGGGGTAACGTCGGCCGCGCCCTTGTCGCCTTCATAGATATGCACGTCGGTGCCGCAGACGCCGCAAGCTTTGACGTTGATCAGAACGTCGCGCTTGCCCACGGCCGGCTTTGCCGATTCCTCGACTCTGAGGTCGTGCTTTCCATAGAAGACCGCGCTTTTCATGGTGACTCCTTAACGTGGCGGTGAATATTGTAATGAAGTATAGGCATGTCTACAGGTATAGACAAGCACATCTAGACAAGTTGAAAAGAAATATATTTTGCGGCCATAAGCTATGTTAGATTTAGCAGGCAAAATACTGGACTTATACCGTTTACGGCCAATAATCGACCGCTGACCGAACATAGAAACCGTATCAACTTGTCTAGATAAGTGATATGATAAAAATAGAAGCACAAGAAGCCGGGGACACGGGCCCACCCGTCCAATTGCACGAGGTACACGCAAACGGCGCGTCTGCGGTCTCGAGTGAAGCCAAAACCGCAGTCGCTCCGAATGAAGAGAGGGGGATTCCCCGTCATGATGCAAAAGATACAACGTTTCGGCGGTGCAATGTACACGCCTGCAATTCTTTTCGCATTTTCCGGAATTGTCGTTGGCCTGGGTACGTTGTTTACCACCGAGGCGATCTTTGGCGAGATGGCCACTGCGGGCCATCTTTGGTTTGATTGCTGGAATGTGCTGCTCCAGGGTGGTTGGACGCTCTTTAACCAGATGCCGTTGCTGTTTTGCGTAGCGTTGCCAATCTCGCTCGCGAACAAGCAGAACGCTCGCTGCTGCATGGAGGCTTTGGCCATCTACCTTACCTTCAACTACTTTGTAAGCACAATCTTGGGGCAGTGGGGCCCTGTCTTTGGTGTCGACTATTCTGTCGAGGCGGGCAGCGGTACTGGTCTTGCCACTATCGCAAGCATCAAAACGCTTGACATGGGCATCATGGGCGCGCTCATTATCTCTGGTATCGCCACGATGCTGCATAACAAGTTCTTCGACACCGAACTTCCTGAGTGGCTGGGCGTGTTCTCGGGTTCCGTGTTCATCTATATGATCGGTTTCTTCGTTATGGTTCCGGTCGCTCTTATCGCCTGCCTGGTGTGGCCGCATGTTCAGGCTGCTATCTCTGCCTTCCAGGGATTCATCCTTTCCGCCGGTACGTTTGGCGTGGGTGTCTTTGCTTTCTTCGAGCGCGTGCTGATCCCTACAGGCCTGCACCACTTTATCTATACGCCGTTCTATTACGACAACGCGGCGGTCAACGGCGGCATCTTTGCTGCTTGGGCCAACATCCTGCCCCAACTGGCTGCCGATCCGAGCATTGCTCTTAAGGATGCCGCACCCTGGGCTGCCTATACCTGCCCTGGTTGGACTAAGGTCTTCGGCTCGCTTGGCGTCGCCATTGCGTTTTATATGACCGCCAAACCCGAGCGCAAGCAGCGCGTCAAGGCTCTGCTGATCCCGGTCACCCTTACCGCTATGCTTTGCGGTATTACCGAGCCGCTTGACTTCACCTTCCTGTTCATCGCGCCCGGCCTGTTCGTCGTCCACTGCGTGCTCGGAGCGCTTGGCTGCATGGCTCAAAACCTCCTTGGCGTCGTGGGTATCTTCGACGGCGGCATCATCTCGATGCTCTCGTGGGACTGGCTGCCCCTTTGGGCCGCACACGGTCTGCAGTACGCCATCTCCATCCTTGTCGGTCTGTGCTTTACCGCTCTTTGGGTTGTGGTCTTCCGTTTCCTGATCGTCAAGTTCGACTTTAAGACCCCCGGTCGCGAGGATGACGATGTTGAGGTCGAGCTCAAGTCCAAGGCCGACTACAAGCAAAAGCAGGGCGGTGCTGCTGCTGGCAAATCGGCCGTCCAGAGTAAAGATGATGAGCGCTTGGTGCTTGCCGAGAACATCCTCGATCTGCTCGGTGGCACGGATAACATCATCGATGTAACGAACTGCGCTACCCGTCTGCGCGTTAACGTCAAGGACAAGAGCGTCGTTGCGCCCGAGGCTTCCTTCAAGGCGATCGGTACGCATGGCTTGGTGGTCCAAGGTCAGTCAATCCAGGTCATCATCGGCCTTAGCGTCCCGCAGGTTCGCGAGAAGTTCGAGAGTCTTCTGAAGTTCGAGAGTCTTCTGTAAACCATCGTCCATCGAAACAATCGGCCTTGCAGAGCCGGTATGCACCGCAAGGCCGATTCTAGAGATAAAAAACTCCACTTCTAGGTAACAATTCCAAACCGCGCAAGGCCGCGTGCGGGGACGGATTGAGCAAGCGGCCAGAATGAGGAGGACATCATGTCCAAGAAGAACTATGCCGTGACCATTGCCGGCGGTGGCTCCACCTTTACCCCGGGCATTGCCCTGATGCTGCTCGAGGAGCGCGACCGCTTCCCGGTCAACAAGGTGACCTTCTACGACAACAACGCCGAGCGCCAGGAGACCGTGGCCAAGGCCTGCGAGATCTACTTCCACGAGAACGCCCCCGAGGTTGAGTTTAGCTACACCACCGACCCCGAGACCGCATTCACCGGGACCGACTTCGTCC
Organism: uncultured Collinsella sp.; assembly: GCA_902465265.1. Classification (GTDB taxonomy): domain Bacteria; phylum Actinomycetota; class Coriobacteriia; order Coriobacteriales; family Coriobacteriaceae; genus Collinsella. The sequence continues at coordinate 61,242 of CABQMF010000008.1, forward strand.
TTGCTCACATCCGCGTCGGCCTGTACGCCATGCGCGAGCTCGACGAGAAGATTCCTCTCAAGTACGGCTGCGTTGGCCAAGAGACCTGCGGTGCCGGCGGTATCGCCTACGGCATGCGCTCCATCGGTGGTGTCATCGAGATCCTCGACTACATGGAGAAGTACAGCCCCAACGCCTGGATGCTCAACTACTCCAACCCCGCGGCCATCGTCGCCGAGGCCTGCCGCGTGCTGCGCCCCAACAGCCGCATCATCAACATCTGCGACATGCCGATCGACCTTATGGATAAGATGAGCCGTATGTGCGGCATCAAGGATCGTCGCGAGCTGCAGTATAGCTACTACGGCCTCAACCACTTTGGTTGGTGGAGCAAGATCTACGACAAGGATGGCAACGACCTCATGCCGCAGATTAAGGAGCACATGGCTAAGAACGGCTACCTGGACGGCATCGAGCACGAGGCCGGTAAGGAGCAGCATGTCGAGGAGAGCTGGATTCACACCTTCGGCAAGGCCAAGGATGTCTATGCTGTCGATCCCGAGACGATTCCCAACACCTACCTCAAGTACTACCTGTACCCGGACTATGTTGTCGAGACGTCTGACCCCAACTACACTCGCGCCAATGAGGTTATGGACGGCCGCGAGAAGAAGGTCTTTGGCGCTTGCCGCGACATCATCGCCAAGGGTACTGCCAAGGACGGCGGCTTTGAGCCCGACGTACACGCCAACTACATCGTCGACCTTGCCTGCGCGCTGGCCGAGAACACGCTCGAGCGCTTCCTGCTGATTGTCCCCAACGATGGTGCTGTGCCAAACTTCGACCCGACGGCCATGGTCGAGGTGCCTTGCATCGTTGGCTCCAACGGCTTTGAGAAGATCTGCCAGGGCCCGATCCCGCAGTTCCAGAAGGGCCTGATGGAGCAGCAGGTTTCCGTCGAGAAGCTCGTTGTCCAGGCTTGGGTCGAGGGCAGCTACCAGAAGCTCTGGCAGGCGCTCACGCTCTCCAAGACCATTCCTTCGGCAAGCGTTGCCAAGCAGATCCTGGACGAGCTCATCGAGGCCAACAAGGATTTCTGGCCCGAGCTTAAGTAAGAACTGCTGTCTCGAACCCTCACGCATCTCTGCTTCATTTGCGCCGCCGCGGTGTCCGGATTCGCCCGGATGCTGCGGCGGCGCTATACTTATGAAGTTTGAAGTACCTGTACCAAAAGGAGCTGTCGTGTCCCTTTCCATCGGTATCGTGGGCCTGCCCAACGTGGGCAAGTCGACGCTGTTCACCGCGCTTACCAAAAAGACCGGCCTTGCCGCCAACTACCCGTTTGCCACGATCGACCCCAACGTGGGTATCGTCGATGTGCCCGATAGCCGCCTGCAAAAGCTTGCCGACATCGTCAACCCTGGCCGCATTGTGCCGGCTACGGTCGAGTTTGTCGACATCGCTGGCCTGGTGAAGGGTGCCAACGAGGGGGAGGGCCTGGGCAACCAGTTCTTGGCAAACATCCGCGAGACCGACGCCATCTGCGAGGTCGTGCGCTACTTTAAGGACCCCAACGTCATGCGTGAGGTGGGCCGCACGGGCGAGTTCGTCGATCCCGCCGGCGATGCCGACACCATCATGACCGAGCTCATCCTGGCCGATATGGGCACACTCGAGAAGCAGCTGCCTAAGCTCGAGAAGGAGGCCAAGCGCGACAAGGAGCTCATGCCCAAGTTTGAGGTCGCCAAGCGCCTGCTTGCCTGGCTCAACGAGGGCAAGCGCGCCGCATCCATGGAGATGACCGACGAGGAGCGTGCTGCCGCCAAGGGCCTGTTCCTGCTCACCATGAAGCCCATCCTGTATGTGGCCAACGTGGACGAGGACATGCTCAACGACGATCTGGCGCCCATCGATGGTGTCAAGCCGCTGCCCATCTGCGCCAAGATTGAGGCCGAGCTTTCCGAGCTCGATCCTGAGGACGCCGCCGACTACCTGGAGAGCCTGGGCCTGGAGCAGCCCGGTCTGGACGTGCTCGCGCAGGCGGCCTATAAGCTGCTCGGCCTGCAGTCGTTCTTTACGGCCGGCGAGATGGAGGTCAAGGCCTGGACGGTTCGTCAGGGCGCGACCGCCCCGCAGGCCGCCGGCGTCATCCACACCGATTTTGAACGCGGCTTTATTAAGGCCGAGGTTATTGGCTACGACGACTACATCGAGCTCGGCGGCGAGCAGGGCGCCAAGGCCGCCGGCAAGCTGCGCATTGAGGGCAAGGACTATGTCATGGCCGATGGCGACGTCGTGCACTTCCGCTTTAACGTGTAAGGACGACGCGCATGTTTAAATATGGCAAAAAAGCTGGCTACATGGGTATTGCGCTGCTCGTACTTGCGGTGATTCCGCTGGTGGTTGCAGCGTGTGTTATCCCCAACATTGGTCCCGAGGTGGCAACAAAGTTTAATGCCGCCGGCGAGGTGACGCGCTGGGGCAAGAGCTACGAGTTGCTGGCACTGCCGGTGCTCAACCTGCTGCTGAGCGTGGCGACGTACTTTACGGCGGGACGCCAGGCAAAAAACAACGAGGACTCCGCTGTGATGGCACGCCTTGCGTGCGAGCGCTACCTGCGTAACGGCTGCATCACGGGTGTGTTCCTCAATGTAATCAACGTCTACTTTATGTATTCGGCGATTACTGGAACGGGCTTTGGCTTTGGTTTCTAGCTTGTCCTTTTAGGCAACGAGCCTGCACACATATTCAATGGCTGCTGCGAGGCCGCCGCTCGATCGTGGTTTAAAGACCATGTCGGCGGCGGCCTCGTTTTCGTATCCGGCGCCGCGAAGGGCAAGTGCGATACCGGCTTCCAGGAGAAGGGGCAGACCGTGTTGGCTGGTTGCGATTACGGCAGCCTGATTGAGCGAGCAGCTGTGCGCTTGGCATTGGATGGCAAGTTCACCTTGCGCCGGGCAAGGGACCAGAACGGCGGCGACGCGACTTGATAGCAATGCAAATGCTGTGCGCTCATCGGGCGAAAGGCATTCTGCTTCAACGACGACGAGCTTGGGCGGCGCGCTGTTTGTGCGAAGCGTGGCTCGGTACATGCGGACCGAAGAACCCGACATAGAAAACTCCTGTGTATTCGGCAAAACGTAAACTATAGTTTACGTTTATGTTCGGCTCCATTTCAAACTCGGCTGCATGGACGAACGTGCGAAACAGATTCTTGGCAGGCGGGTCGAAGAGACACGCAGGGACCTTGGTATCTCCAAGGTTGATTTTTGTGTGGCGACAGGAATCAGCCGACCCTACCTCGACCGAATCGAAGATGGGACGGCAAATTTCACGCTCAAGGTTCTATTTAAGATCGCGCCCGCACTCGGCATGACGGTGTCAGAGCTTCTCGAGGGTATCGAATAGGGGATACCCGTCGACAACTGAATTACGCCATCGGGATGCGGTCGTGGTTGACTTGGCTGTAGAACAGGCGCTGGATCTCGGCGGCATCGCGTGACTGGCCGAGTGCCCACATGGTCTTGGCCACGAGCGTCTCGGTTGTCATGTCGTCGCCGCGCAGAATGCCCGGATGATCGGCGTAGGCACGGCCGACCTCATAAACGCCCAGATCGAGGCCCTCTTCGGGGACCTGCGTGGTCATAACGACGGTGCGACCCGAATCGACCCAGCGGAAAATTGCCTCTTGGAACGACTCGCCCGACTCGCCAAACTCGGGGATACCGCCAATGCCAAAGGTCTCAAGGATTACAGCATCGTAGCTATCGGCAAGGGCGTCGAGGATGCCCGGGTTTACGCCGGGCGTAAGCTTGAGGACAAATACGCGCGGATCGATGCTGTCGTAGAAACGCACCGGGTTTTCGCCCTGACGAGTGCCGTGGAGCCCGTTGCGCACGATGCGGTCGTTGCGGATATAGGCGATGGGCGGATAGTTGACGCTAATGAACGCGTTAAAGCTCATGGTGCGCTGCTTGCGGGCGCGCGTGCCGGCAATGGCGACGCCACCAAACACAATCGAGACGTCGTGCGAGTGCTCGTCGAGCGCATAGAGCAGGCTCTGGTACAGATTGAGCTTGGCGTCGGTAAAGGGATTGCCCATGGGCTTTTGCGAGCCGGTGAGCACGATGGGCTTGGGGCTGTCCTGAATCAGGTAGGAAAGCGCTGCTGCGGTGTAGCTCATGGTGTCGGTGCCGTGCAGAATTACGAAGCCGTCGTGGTCGGCATAACCCTCGACGATGACGTCGCGGATGCGCATCCAGTCGCTTGGGCGCATATTGGTGCTGTCGATGTTCATGGGCTGTACCACGTCGAGCTCGCAGAGGCCCGAGATCTCGGGGACGCTCTGGGCGAGTTCCTCACCGGTCAGGGCGGGGGAGAGGCCGTTGCCGTCCTCGGTCGATGCGATGGTGCCGCCCGTGGCGATGAGAAGGATGCGCTTCATGCTGGTATTCCTATCGTATTTGCCGCCGCAAGGGCGGAGTCGTTCGGCAGTATTGTGGCACAGGGCGAGGAATGTTCAAACGTATTACATCATCTGTAACGTTTGGTAACACTTCAATTGCCGTCAAATAGGGGCCCTGGTCGTGCGTTTGCCGTGCGCTGATGGCTGCGAGGGACGAGAAACCCCATATAACGTGTACACTATGGAGGTTATTTTCGTTCATTCACGCGGGTGGGCACCGGCTCCCCGCCAACAAGAGGGGGAAACCATGGATCAAAAGGCTTCCGCAAAGGTCCTCGTACTCGACTTTGGTGCGCAGTACGGTCAGCTCATTGCCCGTCGCGTCCGCGACCTCAACGTGTATTCCGAGATTGTCCCCTGCGACATCTCGGCCGACGAGATTCGCGAGATGAACGCCTCTGCGCTCATCCTTTCTGGCGGCCCGGCCTCCGTGTATGCCGAGGACGCTCCGTCCATCGATCCTGCCATCTTTGACCTGGGCCTTCCCGTCCTGGGCTTTTGCTACGGCCATCAGATCACGGCCGTGACGCTCGGCGGCAAGGTCGGCCACTCCGAGGTGGGCGAGTACGGCCGCGCCACCATCACGCGCACGGCCGGCGCCAAGCTCTTTAACTCCACGCCCATGGAGCAGACCGTGTGGATGAGCCACCGCGACGCCGTGTCCGAGGTGCCCGAGGGCTTTACCGTTACCGCCAGCACCGACGTGTGCCCGGTTGCCGCCATGGAGTGCGTCGAGCGCAAGATTTTCACCACGCAGTTCCACCCCGAGGTCAAGCACTCCGAGTACGGTCAGCAGCTGCTGAGCAACTTCCTGTTTGAGATCTGTGGCCTGGAGCCCAACTGGAGCATGGACGACCTGGTCGAGACCATGACGGCCGAGTTCCGCGAGAAGGTCGGCGACGACCGCGTGATTCTGGCCCTGTCCGGTGGCGTCGACTCCTCCGTCGTGGCTGCGCTGGGCGCTCGCGCCGTGGGCAAGCAGATGACCTGCGTGTTCATCAACCACGGCCTGCTGCGTAAGGGCGAGCCCGAGCAGGTGGAGGAGGTCTTCACCAAGCAGTTTGACGTCGACTTTATCCACGTCCACGCCGAGGACCGCTATGCCGAGCTTCTGGCCGGCGTGACCGAGCCCGAGGAGAAGCGCCGCATCATCGGTACGCAGTTCTGGAAAGAGTTCTTCGCGGTTGCTCAGCAGCTCGAGACCGATGGCAAGCCGGTCAAGTACCTGGCTCAGGGCACCATCTACCCCGACATCATCGAGTCCGGCGCTCGCAAGACGGGCGGCAAGACGGCCACCATCAAGAGCCACCACAACCTGATCCCGTTCCCCGAGGGCGTGCACTTCGACCTTATTGAGCCGCTCGACCACTTCTTTAAGGACGAGGTCCGTGCACTTGGTCTGGCGCTTGGCCTGCCGGGTCACATCGTGTTCCGTCAGCCTTTCCCGGGTCCGGGTCTGGCCATCCGCATCATCGGCGCGGTCGACAAGGAGAAGCTCGAGATCCTCAAGAACGCCGACGCCATCGTGCGCGAGGAGCTCGACGCCTACAACCAGCGTCTGTTTGAACAGACCGGCGAGCGCAACTCCGAGCACAGCTGCTGGCAGTACTTTGCGGTTCTGCCCGACATTAAGTCCGTGGGCGTTATGGGCGACGAGCGCACTTATCAGCGCCCGATCATCCTGCGCGCCGTCGAGTCCAGCGATGCCATGACCGCCGACTGGGCCAAGCTGCCCTACGACGTGCTGGCCCGCATCTCCGGCCGCATCGTTGCTGAGGTTCCCGGCGCCAACCGCGTGTGCTACGACATCACGTCCAAGCCGCCCGCGACCATCGAGTGGGAATAAGCCGATAGGGCTTTGACCTGCACTTTTTAGTGCCGCACTGTGCCTCTGAGTTTCGTTTCGTACGAGGGTCACGGCAAAGCCACCAGCGACATTGGTGAGTAAAACCGATTATCGAGCCTCCGTTCCCGCGTTGGAACGGAGGCTTTTTCTTTGGCTTTTTACTCCCTTTCACCTGCGATTTCGCCATTTACTCCCCGTGTTTCAAGACGACAGGGCACTGGGCGGTATTCGGAGGAATGGGAGTAAGGATTCATCCCAAGTGAGTAGACGCGCGGTTTTTGTCCCCGAGGGCGAAACGGGGCCATTTCGGGGCCCGTGAAACTCAAATCGAACTCAATGGGCATTTTTGCGGTCTCCGCACGGCGTTTCCCCAGGTGGTTAATGGGGAGTAAAGAATCTCGCCGTCTCAATGAAAACGGGAGTAATCAGGGGAAATGCCGCGGTGTGCTGTAGTGTGCCGTCGTGTAAGCCACCGCGTCATTTGCTCCCCAGGTGCGCCGAAAATGCCTTTGCATGCAATGGGGAGTAAAAACTCAGCATGCGCAGGAATGCGCAACGCTCACCGCCTAGCTTGGCGTCCTGATTCGGTTGCGCTGGTTGCGAAATGCAGAGAGCCGCTACAGCGAGGCTTTCCAGTCCTCGTACTCGGCGGCCTCGATTTCGCCGTTCTCGAGCTGCGCGCGCTTTTCGGCCCACAGCTCGATCGCCATCGCGGCTTTGGGCGCGTGCGGCGCCTTGGGGTTCAGGGAGAGGC
>CABQMF010000009.1 GCA_902465265.1 uncultured Collinsella sp.
AGACACCATAGTCAAAAGCGTCTGCAGTCGTTTGGGGATTCGATATAAAGCCAAATCCGAGGCAATGAAGCGCGCCGAGACGCGACTGCGAGCAAATGTTTTGTGCAACTGGTTGGAAATCGGGAATTAGCCGGCAACGAGATGCTAGAACAACCTTGTTTGCCTGCCAGTGAATCAGTGTCATTTCAAAACTATGTCGGATTACGGGGCTGGACCCGGACAGGCCGTCCATACCCGACATTTCACGGAATTCGCAAGTCGTCTACCTGCGGTTTTGATTTTACCGATTGCGGCTTGCTCGGGGGTTCCCGGCCCAGCCCCGTAAACCGGCATGGTTTTTGGAATTGCCGGGCCGGAGGGAGCGCGGTTGGCCCCGATAATGGGCCCGGCGCCGGCAGGATGGCCGTTGGGCGGATGGCGGCCCGCGCCGCGAAAGCGAAAAACGGCGGTCCGCGGGATTCGAGATGTCCCAAGGGCGCCGGAGAGGGGGGGGCGGCGGCGTGGCCGCCGCCCGCGGGGCGCGTCCCCGCGGGCGAAAAGGGCATCGCGGGGCTTCGCGGCCCGTTCCCGCGTCCGCATCCGCGGCCGGGCTGCGCCCCCTCGCCGCCGCCCGCGAAAGTTTTTCCGAAATTGTCCTTGCATCGCCGTCCGAGTTCCCGTATAGTACTTCTTCGCACGGGGGCGTAGCTCAGCTGGGAGAGCGCTTGACTGGCAGTCAAGAGGTCAGGGGTTCGATTCCCCTCGTCTCCACCCGAGCATTGAATGAGGCTCCAACGCAAGTTGGGGCCTTTTTTCATATAGGCACACAAGGTCAAAGGCGGCACCATGATCCTCCTGGTCGACAAGATCGTGCGTTGAACGGGTGCCGCGTGCATGGTAGTATTTCACGTCGTGGTTTAAGATGGTTGGCCTGCTCTGTCGGGCTCTATCACATCCGCCACGTTACAAGGGCTCTTGGCGCAACGGTTAGCGCAGGGGACTCATAATCCCTGGGTTCTGGGTTCGAATCCCGGAGGGCCCACCAGAGAATCAAGAGGCCGGGCAAATAGCCCGGCCTCTTTTTGTCAAAGTTCCCACTTCACATGCCTGCCAAATTGCTTTGATAAACGTTTCCGGTTCAAATCCACGTAATTGTTAGTGCTGGTTGACAAGTATCATTTCAAAACTATGCCGGATTACGGGGCTGGACCCGGATCGGCCGTCCATACCCTTCATTTCGCGGAATTCGCAAGCCGTCTACCTGTGGTTTTGATTTTACCGATTACGCCATGCTCGGGGGTTCCCGGCCCAGCCTCGTAAACCGGCATGGTTTTGAGATCGCCGGGTGGGCGGGGGCACGGTTGGCCCCGATAGTAGGCCCGGCGCCGGCCGGATGGCCGTTGGGCGGATGGCGGCCCGCGCCGCGGAAGCGAAAAACGGCGGAACCCGAGATGTCCTGGGGGCGCCGGGAAGGAGGGCGGCGGCCACGCCGCCGCCCGCGGGGCGCGACCCGCGGGCCGGATCGGGTATCGCGGGCCCCTCGCTCTCGATCCCGTCCCGCATCCTCGCCGCCGCCCGCAAAATATTTTCCGAAATTGTCCTTGCATCGGCGGGGGAGTTCCCGTATAATTCTTCTTCGCACGGGGGCGTAGCTCAGCTGGGAGAGCGCTTGACTGGCAGTCAAGAGGTCAGGGGTTCGATTCCCCTCGTCTCCACCCGAGCATTGAATGAGGCTCCAACGCAAGTTGGGGCCTTTTTTCATATAGGCACACAAGGTCAAAGGCGGCACCATGATCCTCCTGGTCGACAAGATCGAAAAAAGCTTCGGCGCGCGCGTCCTCTTTAGCGGCGCGTCCTTCCAGATCAACCCCGGCGAACGCTTTGCGCTCGTGGGACCCAACGGCGCCGGCAAAACCACCATGCTCAAAATCATCATGGGCATCGACAGCCCCGACGCCGGCCAGGTCCAGTACGCCAAGGACTGCCAGGTGGGCTACCTAGAGCAGGAAACCAACCTGGAGCAAAAGGACACCACCATCCTTGCCGAGGTCATGGCGGCGGCCAAGGAAATCCGCCGCATGGGCGAGCGCGCTAACGAGCTGCAGGCCCAAATCACCGAGCTCTCCGAGCAGGGCAAGGACGTCGACGCACTCCTTAACGAGTACGGCCAGGTCCAGGACCGCTTTGAGCACCTGGGCGGCTACGAGCTCGAGAGCAACGCCCGCAAAATCCTGTCCGGCCTAGGATTCAAAGTTACTGACTTTGAGCGCCCGTGCTCCGAGTTCTCGGGCGGCTGGCAAATGCGCATCGCGCTCGCCAAGCTCTTTCTGCGCCACCCCGACCTGCTGCTTCTGGATGAGCCTACCAACCACTTGGACCTCGAAAGCGTCCAGTGGCTTCGCGGTTTTATCGCGAACTACGATGGCGCCGTCCTCATCGTCAGCCACGACCGCGCCTTCATGGACGCCTGCGTCGACCACGTCGCCGCCCTCGAAAACCGCCGCGTGACCACCTACACCGGCAACTACAGCAGCTATCTCAAGCAGCGCGAGGACAACCTGGAGCAGATGCGCGCCAAGCGCGCTGCCCAGGAGCGCGACATCGCCCACATGCAGGTCTTCGTCGACAAGTTCCGCTACAAGCCCACCAAGGCTGCCCAGGCCCAGGAGCGCATCCGCAAGATCGAGCAGATCAAAAAAGAGCTCGTCATCCTGCCCGAGGGCCACAAGCACATCGACTTTAAGTTCCCCGACCCGCCGCGCCCGGGCGACATGGTCGTGGGCCTGGAGGGCGTGTCCAAGTCCTACGGCAATAAGCACATCTACAGCGATATCGACCTCAAGCTCTACCGCGGCGAGCATGTGGCGCTCGTCGGCCCTAACGGCGCTGGCAAGTCTACCCTCATGAAGATCATCGCCGGTCTGGAGCCGCCCACCACCGGCACCCGCGATCTGGGCACCAACGTGGGCGTGGCCTACTATGCCCAGCACGCGCTCGAAGGCATGACTGAGTCCAACACCGTCCTGCAAGAGATTGACACCGTCACGCCCAAGTGGACCGTGCCTCAGCAGCGCAGCCTGCTGGGCGCCTTCCTGTTTAGCGACAACGACGCAATCGAAAAGCAGGTACGCGTCCTCTCCGGCGGCGAAAAGGCGCGTCTGGCCCTGGCCAAGATGCTCGTAGCCCCCGAGGCGCTCCTGTGCTTGGACGAGCCCACCAACCACCTGGACATCGACTCGGTGGACATGCTCGAGAACGCCCTGCAAAACTTCCCCGGCACCATCGTGCTGATCAGCCACGACGAGCACCTGGTGCGCGCCGTTGCCAATCGTGTCATCGACATCCGCGACGGCAAGGTCACGGTCTACGACGGCGACTACGACTACTACCTCTACAAGCGCGAGGACCTCGCAGCCCGCGCCGCCGCCGAGGCGGCAGGAGAGAGCACACCGGCCGCGACCAAGCCCACCAAAGCCAGCGCCGCCCAGGCCGACATCCTCGTCGCAGCTCCTAAGCCGGCCGAGGGCAAAAAGACCAAGGAGCAAAAGCGCGCCGAGGCCCAGGCTCGCGCCGCGCTCAACAAAAAGCTCAAGGGCGTGCGCAACCAGCTCAAAAAGATCGAGGCAGAGCTGGACAAAAAGCGTGCCCGCTATGACGAGCTTATGGAATTGATGGCGAGCGAAGAGCTTTATGCCGATCAGGACAAGTTCAACGCCGCGCTGGGGGAATATAACGGCCTTAAGCAAGAACTGCCCAAGCTCGAGGACGAATGGCTGGAGCTTTCCACCCAGATCGAAGAGGAGACCGCGCGTGAACTCTCGTAAGGCCGCTGCCGTGGCGATGAGCATCATCGCCATCGCCTGTCGCATCTGCGGCATCTTTATGAGCGCGATGACCGTGCTGCTGTGCTTTAGCGGCCTCACCGCCAAGCTGCAGATCGTGGGCTTTGTCGTTGAGCTTTCTCGCGCGCTGCCGAGTGCCATCGCCGGCTACGGCGTTATCACCTCGCCCTTTGGCGGTGTGTTTCGCCTGGATTACGCCATCGTGGCCGTCATCCTGTTTGTGGCCGACTACCTGCTCACGCGTGCTTCGCGCCGCGTCCGCTAGGGGATCGACATGTCCAGCAGCTACTTCATGAACCTGCTCGCCAGCGCCGTTGCCGTCATCGTTGGCATCGTCATCCACGAGAGCGCGCACGCCGCGGCGGCCTGGGCGCTCGGCGACAAGACGGCCCGGTCCCGTGGCCGCGTCTCGCTCAACCCGCTCAACCATATCGACCCGTTTGGCACCATTCTTCTGCCGCTGCTGATGCTCGCCGCCGGCGGCCCGGTGTTCGCCTTTGCCAAGCCCGTGCCCGTCTACCTCAACAACCTTAAGCACCCCAAGCGCGACGAGGTCCTGGTGAGCGTGGCCGGCCCCGCATCGAACATTGCGCTCGCGTGTCTCGCGGCCGCTCTCATGCACGCGACATACGGCAACCTCTACACCAGCATGTCCTTTGCCGTGGCGTCCCAAATCATGAACTTCGGCGCCACCTTTATCGTGGTCAACCTGTCGCTCGCGTTCTTTAACCTCATCCCGATCCCGCCGCTCGACGGCTCGTCGATTATCGTGCCGTTCCTCAAGGGCAAGGCGCTCACCAACTACTACCGCCTGCAGCAATACGCCATGCCCATCCTCATCCTAGTGCTGTATCTGCTGCCCATGTGGACCGGCATCGACGTGATCGGACGGTATTTCGACGTTACCGTGTATCCGCTGGCCGAGTGGCTGCTCAACTTCGCAATCGCCGGCATCTAAGGTAAACTTACAGGTCGACCGTGCAAAACGGTCGCAACATGCACCCAAACCGCGCCGCGAAGGCGCCGTCAAAGGAGGTCGAAGATGTCGTATCGCGTGTCGACGCAGGTCTACAGCGGACCGTTCGACCTGCTGCTGCAGCTGGTAACCCGCCAAAAAGTTGATATCGGCGCCATCTCGATCAGCGAGGTGGCCGAGCAATACCTTGCCGAGGCCGAGCGCATCGAGGCGCTGGACCTGGACGTGGCGAGCGACTTTCTGCTGGTTGCGGCAACCCTTCTGGACATCAAAGCCGCCTCGCTGGTGCCCCAGGAGGCCCCGCGCAAGGCAGACGATGATGACGAGGACGACGATGACCTCGAGGAACTCAGTGCGCTTGACGGCGACGCCCTGCGCGAGGTCCTGATTCAGCGCCTGATCGCCTACAAGCAGTTTAAGGGCGCGGCGGCAGCCCTTGGCGCGCGCATGCAGGCCGAAAGCCGCATGCATCCACGCGTGGCCGGACCCGACCCCGAGTTCCTGGGCCTTATGCCCGACTACCTGGCCGGCATTACCCTGCGCGGCCTGGCCGTCATCTGCGCCGACCTGGACGGCAAGCGCCAGACCTTCCTGCTGGAGGCCGAGCACGTGGCACCGCATCGCGTGCCGCTCGACCTGACGGTGGCCTCGGTCGACCGCTTTACCATGGCGCACCAAACCTGCACCTTCCGCGAGCTGTTAGACGGCGACGCCACCACCGAGCAGCTCGTCGTCACCTTCCTGGCTATGCTCGAGCTCGCCAAACGCGGCTCGCTCACGCTGAGCCAGGACGAGATCTTTGGAACCATTCAAATCAACCGCGTCGAGGGCGCCGAGGCATACGTGCCCGGCGAGGGCCCCGAGCTCACCGAATAGGAGCGACCAACCATGTCAACCCTTTCCACGCTAGAGGCAAACAGCCTCAAAGGCGCCCTCGAGGCACTGCTGCTGGTGTCGAGCGACCCCGTGAGCGCGCCCGCGCTGGCAGGAGCGCTGGATATCGCCCCGGGCGAGTGCGCGTCGCTTTTGGCCGAGCTCAAGGTTGAGTACGAGGAGGCCAACCGCGGCTTTCAGCTGCGCGAGGTCGCCGGCGGCTGGCGCCTGTTTACGCATCCTGCCTACCACGACGTGGTCGAGGCCTATGTGCTGAGCTGGGACACGCAAAAGCTGTCGCAGGCGGCACTCGAGACCCTGGCCGTCATCGCCTACCACCAGCCCGTCACGCGCGAGGTGGTCAAGGGCATCCGCGGCGTCAACTCCGACGGCGTCATCGCGTCGCTCGTGGATAAGGGCCTGGTGCGCGAACTCGGCCGCGACCCCGAGCGCGGTCAGGCCATCATCTACGGCACGACCAACGCCTTCTTGGAAAAGTTCGGCCTGCGCTCCACTCGCGACCTGCCCGATCTGGAGCAGTTTGCCCCCGACGAGCAATCGCGCCAGTTTATCCGAGAGCGTCTGAGCGGCCGCAGCATTCAGTCCACGCTCGAGGAGCAGGCCGAGGACCTGGACGAAGAGCGCGAACTGATCGATACCGATGTTGAGGACACCGATGGCGAGGAGCTTCTACCCACCGTCGATACCTCGGAGGATATGCATGTCGAGGACTAACGAAGCAGGGGAGACGCGCATCGCAAGCGCCATGGACACCACAGCGTCAGCAGGCGACGCCCAGCCCGTCTACCCGCACACCATGCGCCTGCAGCGCTTTTTGGCGCGCGCGGGCGTGGCGAGCCGGCGCGGCTCGGAGGACCTGATGACCGCCGGCCGCGTGACCGTCAACGGCGAGGTCGCGACCGAATTGGGTACCAAGGTCGATGTCGACCGCGACCATATCGAGGTCGACGGCATGCCCGTCAAGCTCAACCAGGGCGCCGTGTACCTGATGCTCTACAAGCCGACCGGCTACCTCACCACCATGAGCGATCCGCAGGAGCGCCCCTGCGTGGCCGAGCTGGTCCCGCGCGACCGCTTTCCGGGGCTCTTCCCGGTGGGTCGCCTGGACCGCGACACCACGGGCCTTTTGCTCTTTACCACCGACGGCGACCTGTCGCAGGACCTGCTGCATCCCAGCAAGCACGTCTACAAGACCTATCAGGCGCTCGTGGACGGTCACCTGACTGATCGCGACTTGGAACCACTCCGTCGCGGCATCGAGCTCGACGACGGCCTGTGCCAGCCGGCAATCTGCCGCGTCATTACCGCGCGCGAGGCCGAGGCCGTGGCTCCGCAAGGCGTAAAGCCCGGCACCACCGCCGTGGAGGTCATCATCCGCGAGGGCCGCAAGAACCAGGTCAAACGCATGCTGAGCAAGATTCACCACCCGGTGATCCGCCTGCATCGCTGTAACTTTGCCGGCCTGGAGCTCAAGGACGTGGCCAAGGGCTCGTGGCGCGAGCTCACCGACCGCGAGGTGCAAATCCTCAAGGCCGGCGGCATCCCGCCTAAGCAAGCTGCCTCCAAGCGCGGTGACAAGCCCCAGGAAATCCCCGCGAGCCGCACGCGCCATCACGGCAGCCACGGCTCCGCGCCCAAGCGCAACACCTACCGCGAGCGCTACACGGGCTAGGCAACCCGCCGCGCCTCAACGCCCGCGTCCTATACCAGCACATCAACCACCGAAAGGAAGCATTGCATGATCGTCGCCATCGACGGCCCCGCCGGTTCCGGAAAGTCCACCATCGCCAAGGAGATCGCCCGCCAGCTGGGCTTTAACAAGCTCGACACGGGCGCCATGTATCGCGCCGTCACCTTCGCCGCGCTCGACCGCGGCATCGACTTGGACGACGAGGCAGCCATCGACGCCCTCGCCGAACAAATCGAAATCCGCTTTACCAACGGCACCGGCGAGGACACGCGCCTGACCATTGACGGCCAGGACGCCTCGGCTGCTATCCGCACCCCGCAGGTGGACGCCAACGTGTCCAAGGTCTCGGCCTACCCGGGCGTGCGCTCGGCCATGCTCATCCACCAGCGCCGCGCCGCCGAGGACCGCGATATCGTCGCCGAGGGTCGCGACATCGGAACCGTCGTGTTCCCCAACGCGCAGGTCAAGGTGTTCCTGACCGCCGACCCGCGTGAGCGTGCCCGCCGCCGCGTGCTGCAGCGCCACCAAAACGACGCCCAGCCGCTCACCGAAAAGCAGCTCGAGGCCGAGGTCGACGAGACCCTCGATGCCCTCAAGCAGCGCGATAAGCTTGACAGCAGCCGCGAGGTCGCACCGCTCGTGCCCGCCGAGGACGCCGTGCATGTCGACTCCACCGCCCACACTATCGACGAGGTCGTCTCAATAATCGAGGACCTCATCAACCAAAGGAGGTAGCCCATGCGCCTGTTTAAGCAGACGCCCGAAGATTACTACAACGCCCCCTACGCGGAGTTCCCGGCGCTCATCCGCGGCACCGTCGCTGTAGTCATGGCAATCCTTTGGGCATTCTCCAAGCTCATGTGGCGCTGGAGGGTCGAGGACAGCGACTTGCTGTTTGAGCGCCAGGAAGGCCGCGGTAGCGTGGTCATCTGCAACCACACCTCGATGGCCGAGCTGCTAGCCGTGGAGACGGCGTTGTTCTTTGGCGGCCGCCGCGTGCGCCCCATCTTTAAATCCGAGTTTGCCAAGAGCAAGATCGTGCGCTGGGCCTTTAGCCGCGTGGGCGGCATTCCCGTCGAGCGCGGCACCGCCGACATGAAGTGCCTGCGCGCCGCCCAGCATGCGCTGCAGCGCGGCGAGGACGTCTTGATCTTCCCCGAGGGCACGCGCATCCGCTCGCGCGAGATTAAGCCCGAGGTCCACGGCGGCTTTGCGCTCATTGCCCAGATGGGCAAGGCGCCCGTCAACCCACTCGCCATTTGTGGCTGGTCCGACATCACGCCTAAGGGCAAAAAGCTCATGCGCCCCAAAAAGTGCTGGATCCGTGCCGGCAAGGCCGTCTCGCTTTCCGATGCTCCGGCCGAGCTCAAGCGCAAGGAACGCCTGGCATGGTTTGAGTCCGAAGCCATGAGTCGCGTCTACGCCATGCGCGACGACCTGTGCGCAGAGCACCCGGGCAGGTTCTAACCATGGGCGAGGAAGTCATGAACACCGCCGAGGCTGTGCCCGGCAAGGCAGACGCCCCCACTATCGAAATCGCTGCCCACGCCGGCACCTGCTACGGCGTGCAGCGTGCGCTCGATATGGCATTGGCGGCCGCCCCGCAAGCGGGGGAGAACGCTCAGGTCCACACCCTGGGCCCGCTCATCCATAATCCCATCGTGGTGCGCGAGCTTGCCGAGGCGGGCGTCGGTCTAGCCGAGACCCTGGACGACGCTGCATCGGGCACCGTGATCATTCGCGCGCACGGCGTGGTGCCGCAGGTCATCGATGCCGCTCGCGAGCGTGGCCTCGACGTGGTCGATGCCACCTGCCCCTACGTGAAAAAGGTCCACGTGGCGGCGGAGCGCCTGGTACGCGAGGGCTACCACGTGATAGTCGTGGGCGAGCCGGGCCACCCCGAAGTCGAGGGCATCCTGGGCCATGCCGGCGATGACGCGCAGGTCGTGAGCTGCGCCGCCGATGCGGACGCGCTGCCGCTCAAGGGCAAGGTCGGCCTGGTTGTGCAGACCACCCAGACCGCGCAGAACCTCGCCGAGGTCGTGGCCGCCATCACCCCGCGCGTGCAGGAGCTGCGTGTGATCAACACCATCTGCGCCGCCACGAGCGAGCGCCAGCAGGCGGCGGCCGCACTTGCCAACCGCTGCGACTGCATGGTCGTGGTTGGCGGCAAGAACTCGGGCAACACCCGCCGCTTGGCACAGATCTGCGCCGACGTCTGCGAGCACACCCATCACATCGAGGAGGCGTCCGAGATCGAGGCCGCGTGGTTTACCGACGCACGCCACATCGGCATCACCGCCGGAGCCTCTACCCCACAAGAACACATCGAGCGCGCCGTCGAGCGCATCAAGGAGCTTTGCCGCTAATCATGGACCAGACCGTACCCGCATACGCCGCCGAGGTGGCCGATTACGGGCGCAGCCGCGACCCCGAGCCGGGTGAGGGCGCGCTCGTTAAAAACGTGCGCCCCGAATCGCCCGCATGGGATGTGGGTATCGAGCCGGGCATGCGCGTGCTCACGGTCAACGGCGAGCAGCTGACCGATATGATCGTGTGGCTCTGGGAGGCCGACGACGACACCGTCGAGTTGGAGGTTTTCGATCCGCGCGACGGCACCGTCACCCCCGTTGAGCTCGATCGCTTTCCGGGAGAGGACTGGGGCCTTGAGTTCGATGGTCCTATCTTCGATGGCATGCGCACCTGCGTGAACGCCTGCGTGTTCTGCTTTATGACGATGCTGCCCAAGGGCGGACGCTCCACGCTCTACATCCGCGATGATGACTACCGCCTAAGCTTTTTGCAGGGCAACTTTGTCACGCTGACAAACCTCACCGACGAGGACGTGCAAAACGTCATCCAACGCAACATGAGCCCCATGAACGTGTCGGTCCACGCCGTGAGCCCCGACATCCGCCGCCGCATGATGGGCCGCAACGCCCAGCGCGGCATGGACGTGCTCGAGGCCATCATGGCCGCCGGCATCGAGATTCACGCGCAGATCGTGCTGTGCCCCGGCATGAACGACGGCGAGGAGCTGGAAAAGACCCTGCGCTTTTGCGAGGAGCACGAGCAAATCACAAGCCTGGGCATTGTGCCGCTCGGTTTTACCAAGCATCAAAATCGTTTTAGCTGGTCCTACAGCGACAAGCCCGAGCTGGCGCGCGAGACCATTGCCATGATCCGGCCCTTCCAGGACCGTGCCTTCGAGCGCTTTGGCCGCCATACCTTCCAGATGAGCGACGAGTTCTACCTGGATGCCGGCATCGAGCCGCCTGAGGCCGACTTTTACGACGGCTACCCGCAGTACTACGACGGTATCGGCATGATCCGCTCCTATCTGGACGAGACCGACACCGTGCTCGCCGCCGATGCCGAGCGCCTGCGCCGCGTTCGCGAGGCA
The DNA here is from genome assembly GCA_902465265.1 of uncultured Collinsella sp. Taxonomy (GTDB): domain Bacteria; phylum Actinomycetota; class Coriobacteriia; order Coriobacteriales; family Coriobacteriaceae; genus Collinsella. Next base: position 10,785 of record CABQMF010000009.1, read on the forward strand.
ATCGCCGCCCGTGGCCAGCGCCTGCTGTGCCTCTCGGGCGCCAGCGCGCGCGATACGGTGGCGCGCTTTGTGGAATCGCCCCAGGGACTCGCCGGCACTGTCACGGCCATCAAAAACCGCTACTTTGGTGGCAATGTGGACGTGACCGGCCTCATCGTCGCCTGCGACATCTTGGAGCAGCTGCCGCAGGACCTGTCGGGGGTTATGCTCTTTGTGCCTAAGCTCATGTTCAACGCCGACGGTATGACCCTTGACGAGTATCATCGTGACGAATTACTCGCAAGCCTTACCGGTCGCGGCGCCGAGGTTCATGTGGTATCGACCATGCCGCATGAGCTGCTCGATACCCTGGAGCACATCCTTGGCATAACGCCCGCCAATTCAACTATTCCCGCTGACCCTACCCATTAAAGGAGAGCAGATGAAACCTATCGTCGCCGTCGTCGGACGCCCCAACGTGGGCAAGTCCACGCTCGTTAACCGCCTGGCCCAGACCTCGGACGCCATCGTCCACGAGTCCCGCGGCGTCACGCGCGACCGCTCGTATCACACAGCCGATTGGAACGGCCGCGAGTTCACCATCGTCGACACGGGCGGCATCGAGCCGCTCAAGAGCGACGACGTCTTTGCCACATCCATCCGCGACCAGGCCCTTGCCGCCGCCGAGGAAGCCGCTGTCATCCTGTTTGTGGTCGATGGCCGCACCGGCGTCACCGAGGAGGACGAGTCGGTCGCCCGCATGCTCAAGCGCTGCGACAAGCCGGTCTTTCTGCTGGTGAACAAGCTCGACAACCCCGACCGCGAAAACGACAACATTTGGGAGTTCTATTCGCTCGGCGTTGGTGAGCCCACGCCGCTCTCGGCCCTGCACGGCCACGGCACGGGCGACCTGCTCGACGACATCGTGGCCCTTTTGCCCGAGGAGGAGGACGAGGTCGCCGACGAGTTCCCCGATGCGCTGAACGTGGCCATCATCGGTCGCCCCAACGCCGGTAAGTCCTCGCTGTTTAACCGCATCCTGGGCGTCGACCGCTCCATCGTGTCCAACATCGCCGGCACCACGCGCGATGCCATCGACACCGTCGTCGAGCGCGACGGCAAGCACTACCGCATGGTCGACACTGCGGGCATTCGCAAGAAGAGCACCGTGTACGAGAACATCGAGTACTACTCCATGGTCCGCGGCCTGCGCGCCATCGACCGCGCCGACGTGGCGCTGCTCGTCGTCGACGCCTCCGTGGGCGTCACCGAACAGGACCAGAAGGTCATGGGCTTGGCCATCGAGCGCGGCTGCGCCATCGTGGTGCTGCTCAACAAGTGGGATCTGCTCGACGACGACCGCAAGCGCGAGGCCTGCATGGAGACCGTCGACCGCCGTCTGGGCGTCATGGCTCCCTGGGCCCAGTACCTGCGCATCTCGGCCCTGACCGGCCGCAGCGTCGAGAAGATCTGGGCGATGGTCGACGCGGCCGAAAAGACGCGCTCGCAAAAGATCACCACCTCGCGCCTCAACACGTTCCTCACCGACCTGCGCGAGTTCGGCCACACCGTGGTGGACGGCAAGCGTCGCCTGCGCATGCACTACGTGACCCAGACGGGCGTCAACCCGCCGACGTTCACGTTCTTCGTCAACCACAGCGACCTGGTCAACGACACCTACCAGCGCTACGTGGAGAACCGTATGCGCTCGACCTTCGATTTTTCCGGCACGCCCATTCGGCTCTTCTTTAGGAAGAAGGAGCAAAAGGATGCATAATCCGATTCTGCTGACCGCCATCTGCGCCGTGGTCTCGTTTTTTATCGGAGCGATTCCGTTTGGCTTGATCTTGGGCCGCGTGTTCAACCACACCGATATTCGCAAGGCGGGCTCCGGCAACATCGGCACCACCAACGCCCTGCGCGTAGCCGGCCCCAAGGTGGCCGCGCTCACGCTGCTGTTCGACTGCCTCAAGGGCGCCATCTGCGTCCTTATCGCGCGTCCACTCATCGCGGGCGTGGGCTATGGCTTCCCCGTGAGCATCATGGCGCCTGGAGCCCCCGGCGACTGGATGCTCGGCGTCATATGCCTGGCAGCGGTGTGGGGCCACATCTTCTCGCCCTACCTCAACTTCCATGGCGGCAAGGGTATCGCCGTGGGCTTGGGCGTCATCCTCGCCTGGTACTGGCCCATCGGACTTTCGCTGCTGGGCATGTTTATCGTGGCCGTCGCCATCACCAAGTTTGTGTCGGTGGGCTCGCTTGCCGCGGCCATCGGCCTTCCCATCGCCGCCTGCGCGGTCTTTCCGTACGGCAGCCTGGGACTTAAGTTTTGCATGGCGATGATCGGCATCACCGTGGTGTGGGCCCATCGCGCGAACATCAAAAAGCTCATGACGGGCAAGGAGTCCAAGCTCTCGTTTACCAAGCGCGTCACCGAGCCCGACGATAAGTAGGAGAGAGTCATGAATGTTGCGCTGATTGGCTCCGGCTCCTGGGGAACCGCCGTCGCCGGCCTTGCCGCCGCTCGAGCCGAGCGCGTGACCATGTGGGCCCATAGCGAGCAGACGGCCACCGGCATCAATGGCGAGCACCGCAATCCCCGGTATCTGGTGGGTTACGAGCTGCCCGGCAATGTCTTCGCCACGACGGACCTGGTGCGGGCACTCGAGGGCGCCGATGCCATCATCTTTGCCGTGCCCTCCACGCACCTGCGCAGCGTATGTCATCAGGCAGCTCGCTTCATCGCCGCCGACGCCCCGGTGCTCTGCCTCACCAAGGGTATTGAGCCCGAGTCCGGCCTGCTCATGAGCGAGGTCATTGCCAGCGAGATCGGCAACGAGACGCGCGTGGCGGCCCTCTCGGGCCCCAACCATGCCGAGGAAATCTGCCGAGGCGGACTTTCTGCCGCTGTCATTGCCAGCAAAGACCCGCAGATAGGGGAGACCTTTAAGGACCTGCTCCTATCCACGGCCTTCCGCATCTACCTGTCGCAGGACATGACCGGCGTCGAGGTTTGCGGCGCCATGAAAAACGTCATCGCCATCGTATGCGGCATCTCCGCCGGCTCCGGCGCGGGCGACAACACGCTCGCCCTTATCATGACGCGCGGCCTGGCCGAGATCAGCCGCCTGGTGCACGCCCGCGGCGGCCAGGCCATGACTTGCATGGGCCTTGCCGGCATGGGCGACCTCATCGCCACCTGTACCTCGGAGCATTCGCGCAACCGCACCTTTGGCTACGAGTTTGCCCACGGCGTGTCGCTCGACGAGTACCAGGCCCGCACGCATATGGTGGTCGAGGGCGCCGTCGCGGCCCGCAGCGTCAGCGAGCTCGCCCGTTCACTGGGCGTAGACATTCCGCTCACCTTTGCCGTGGAGCAAACGCTCTACAACGGTGTTACTTTGGATAGGGCGCTCGAAATTCTCACCGACCGCGTCCCATCGCAAGAGTTCTACGGACTCACCGACTAGTGCAGAAAGGATACTACCATGGGTTCCATTAAAATCGCTCCGTCCGTCCTTTCGGCCGATATGGCCAACCTCAAGGGCGAGCTCGACAAGATCGCCGGTGCCGACTACGTGCACTTCGACGTGATGGACGGTCACTTTACCGGCAACCTCACCTTTGGCGTCGACATCCTCAAGGCCGTCAAGCGCTCAACTGACGTGCCGGTCGACGCGCACCTGATGGTGTCGAACCCCGATGAGACGGTCGATTGGTATGCCGATGCCGGTGCCGATATGATCACCGTGCACTACGAGGCCTCCACGCACCTGCACCGCACGCTCACGCATCTGCAGCAGCGCGGTGTCAAGGCCGGTGTGGTGCTCAACCCCGCCACGCCCGTCTGCGTGCTCGAGAGCATCATCGACGTTGTCGACATGGTACTGCTCATGAGCGTGAACCCTGGCTTTGGCGGCCAGAGCTTTATCCCGGGCACCATCGCAAAGCTTCACGAGCTCAAGGCCATGTGCGAACGCCACGGCGTGTCGCCCCTGATCGAGGTCGATGGCGGAATCTCTTCCAAGAACATCGCCGAGGTCGTCAAGGCCGGTGCCAACGTGCTCGTAGCTGGCTCCGCCGTATTTAAGTCCGAAGATCCCGCTGCCGAGGTTGCGCTGCTGCAGAAGCTGGGCAACGAGGCCGCACAGGAGGCATAAACCCTTATGACCGCAGGTCAAAACCGCATACCCGTGAATCTTGACTATGCCGCCTCGACGCCCATGCGCGCCGAGGCGCTCCTTGCGCAGCGTGAGTACGACGACAGCGAGCTTGCCGGCGTCAACCCCAACTCGCTGCATTCGCTCGGCCGCAAGGCCGCTGCGCGCCTGGAAGTGGCGCGTCGCGAGATCGCCCGCAGCTTTGGCGCGCGCGTCCGCCCGTCCGAGATTATCTTGACCAATGGCGGCACCGAGGCAAACCAGCTGGCGCTCCTCGGACTTGCCGAGGGCGCCCGTCAGCACGACCGCAAGCGCAACCGCGTGATCGTATCTGCCATCGAGCACGATTCGATTCTGGACAACCTGCCGCTGCTGCGTGCCGGCGGCTTTACCGTCGATCTTGTGCAGCCCTGCCGTGCGGGCTACATCGAGACCTCCGTGCTGAGCGACTTGCTTGGCGATGACGTCGCGCTCGTGAGCATCATGGCCGCCAATAACGAGACCGGCGTGGTGCAGCCCATCCGCGAGCTGGCCGCCGCCGCGCATACCGTGGGCGCCCTGTTCCACACCGATGCCATCCAGGGCTACTTGCATATTCCGCTCGATGTCACCGAGCTGGGCGTCGATGCTATGACCGTTGCCGCGCATAAGATCGGCGGCCCTGTGGCATCCGGCGCGCTCTACCTTAAGAACCGCACGCCGCTGCGCCCCCGCATCTTTGGCGGCGGACAGGAAGCCGGACGTCGCGCCGGCACGCAGGACCTGCGCACACAGCTGGCCTTTGCCGCCGCCGCGCGTACGCTGGCACCCCATGTGGCCGAGGAGCGCGAGAAGCTGCAAGCCCTTTCCGACAAGCTCTACGCCACGCTTACGGCCCACCCGCGCATTCACGCCACCATGGGTGACTACGCGCAGGCCGACCGTCTGCCCGGCATGGTATCGATCTATATTGACGGCATGGACTCCGAGGAGCTCATCATCAAGCTCGACGCCGCCGGCTTTGAGGTATCGGCAGGCTCGGCATGCTCGAGCGGCAGCATGGACCCCAGCCACGTTTTGAGCGCGATGGGCATCGGTCGCGAGCAGGCTCTGGGCGCACTGCGCATTTCCTTCGATGACCGCGTGAATCCGAGCGATCTGGACGACTTTGCCCAGACGTTGCTCTCGATCGTAGGTGGCGCATGATCGTTTCCGAGCTTGAACGTGCGCTGCTCGCGCGCTACCCCAAGACGGACGCCGAGGGCTGGGACCACGTAGGCTTATCCGTGGGCAACCCTGCCGCCGAGATTACGGGCGTGGCCTGCGCACTTGACGCAACCGAGGCCAACGTGCATCGCGCTCTCGAGGCCGGCGCCAACGTGCTGCTGACGCATCATCCCATCTATATCAAGGCGCCCGAGGCCTTTTGTCCGGCCGACTCCGCGCGTCCCCAGTGCAGCGCTGCACTGTACGAGGCGGCTCGTTGCGGCGTAAGCATCATCTCGCTTCATACCAACCTGGACCGCTCGCACGAAGCGTGCGTTCGCCTGAGTGAGCTGCTGGGCGCTGAGCCCATGAGCTCGCTGGAGCATGTGGACGAACCTGAGCTCACCGGTCTGGGTGCACTCGCAACTCTCCACGATCCCTGCAATCTGCGTGATCTCGCCAACCGTGCCGCCATGGCCTATGGCAGCGACCCGCGCGTATGGGGCGAGGCCGATTGCCCGTGTCGCACTGTCGCCATTCTGGGCGGATCCCTCGGCGACTTTGGTGAGCTTGCCATCGCCGCGGGTGCAGATGCTATTGTGACCGGAGAGGCGGGCTACCACGTGGCGCAAGACCTTGCCCTGCGCGGACTGGCGGTGATTTTGCTCGGCCACGACCGCTCCGAGGAGCCGTTCGTGGATATCTTGATGAACTCTGCAGTTGACGCCGGGGTCGACCCCCGTCATGCGATTAAAATACTGAACCCTTGCCAATGGTGGACTGTGACAAAAGGAGAGAACTTATGAGCGCCGGCGCTACGCTACTCAAGCTGCAACAGATCGATTTGGAGCTCGCCCGCAACAAGAGCGAACTTGCCAATATGCCGGAGCTCAAGGAGCTCGCTTCCAAGCGCAAGACCTATGTGAAGCTCAAGTCCGAGATGACCAAGCTCTACGCCCAGCGCAAGGATCTGGACATTGAGCTCGACGATCTCAACACCACCGAGATCCAGACCAACAACGCCATCGAGGCCGCCAAGAAGCGCCACGTTGATGGCTCTGACTACCGCGAGGTTCAGGACCTGGAGAACGAGCTCGCCACCCTGGCCAAGCGCCTGGACAAGATCGAGCATACCCGCAAGGATGTCGTCATCGCCCATAAGGAGGCGCTCGACCGCGAGGCTCGCGCACAGGCCATCATCGCCAAGTTCGAGGAGGGCGTGAAGGCCGATACCAAGGCCGCCCGCGCCAAGGCCGCCGACCTCCAGGCCCAGATTGATGCCGCCACCAAGGAGCGCACCGCGCTTGCCGCTACGCTGCCGACTGACGTGCTCACCGACTACGAGCGCCTGCTCAAGCAGTTCCGCGGCCTGGCCGTCGAGACCATCAAGGGCAACATCCCCACGGTCTGCCACACCGCGCTGCAGGCGTCGTCCATGAGCGACCTCAACCACGACGGCAGTGAGATTACGCGCTGCCCGTACTGCCACCGCCTGCTCGTGCTCCCCAGCAAGGAAGCCTAACGATGACGGCGGCACCCAACAATTCAATGCAACTTGAGGGAAAAACGATCCTGCTGGGCATTACCGGCGGGATCGCCGCCTATAAGTCGTGCAATATCGTGCGCCTGCTGCAAAAGCGCGGCGCGCGCGTTAAGGTCGTTATGAGCGAGCATGCCACCGAGTTCGTGGGGCCGCTCACCTTCCGTGCGCTCACCAACGAGCCCGTTGCCGTGGGCCTATTCGACGACCCTTCCGACCCCATCCACCACATTTCGCTGGCGCAGGAGCCCGATCTGGTGGTCGTGGCGCCCGCGACGGCCAATATCATCGCAAAGATGGCAAACGGTATCGCCGATGACCTCATCTCCACCACGCTGCTTGCCACGCCGCGGCCCATCGTGATCGCGCCGGCCATGAACAATGGCATGTGGAAAGCGCCGGCCACGCAGGCCAACATGGCCACGCTGCGCGAGCGCGGTGTTCACGTGGTGGGACCCGGCAGCGGCTACCTTGCCTGCGGCGACGTGGACACGGGACGCATGAGCGAGCCCGAGGACATCGTCGAAGCCATCTGCGAGGTGCTCAATCCCGTGCCGCAAGACCTAGCGGGCAAGCGCATCGTCATTACCGCCGGCCCCACGCACGAGCCGATCGACCCCGTGCGCTTCATCGGCAACCGTTCGACGGGCAAGATGGGCGTCGCCCTGGCGGGGGAGGCCGCACGTCGCGGCGCTGCGGTCACGCTTGTGCTGGGGCCGACATCGCTCGACGTGGGCCGCAGCGTGGAGTGCGTTCGTGTGCAGACTGCCGCTGAAATGCTGCAGGCAGCACTCAGCGCCTTTCAAACGGCCGATGCGGCCATTTGCGCGGCTGCCGTCGCCGACTACACACCCGCGGCCCCTGCCGACCATAAGCTTAAAAAGGCCAACGAGCGCTTGGATTGCATTGAACTGGTCGAGACGGTCGATATCTTGGCCGAGCTTTCGCGCCAAAAGGGCGAGCGCCGTGTGATCGGATTTGCAGCCGAGACCGATAACGTCGTGGAGTACGCGCAGCGAAAGCTCGGCCGCAAGGGTTGCGATGCCATTATCGCCAACGATGTCTCGCGCGCCGATTCGGGCTTTGGAACCGATACCAACAAGGCTTGGATCGTGAGCACAGCGGGTACGCAAGAACTTCCCGTGCTAACAAAACCCCAGCTTGCAGATACAATTTTGGACTTGCTTCAAAATTTGTAAAAAAGTTCTTGCACAAGGGCAAAGTTTCGGGTTAATATACTCCCTGTTGCGAGCGAGAGCAGAGCAACAAACAAAAGCTTCGGGACGTGGCGCAGCTTGGTAGCGCACTTGACTGGGGGTCAAGGGGTCGCTGGTTCGAATCCAGTCGTCCCGACCAGAAGTTTGCAGGTCAGGCACCTAGTGCCTGACCTTTTGTTTTAAGCAATTGCTTTAAGCAACGAAGAATCAACGACCAACCGTCCTCCACATGTCTGGACTCTCTATGCTCGCGCTGGATAGACATCGCCAGAACGGGTATAGTATCGAAAGTTTTGTCGTTTACCAGCGGGGGAGTCCTGTGGGCATCAAAAAAAAGATCAAAAAGGAGCTTATCGGCACTTCCGATTACCCGTCGAATAAGATCTTCACGATCTCCAATTTCATTACCTTCACGCGCCTAATCCTCACGCTGGTCTTCTTGTACCTGTTTGTGACGGACAACAACCGTGTCGTCGCCATCGTCATCTATGCCATCGCGGCCTCCACCGACTGGATGGACGGCCAGATTGCCCGCATGACCAAAACGGTCTCATGGCTCGGCAAGGTTATGGATCCCATCTGCGACCGTGCGCTGCTATTTACCGGCGTACTGGGCCTGGTGGTCCGCGGCGAGCTTCCCATCTGGGTCTGCGTGCTCATCATTGGTCGCGATATCTACCTTGGTATCGGCACGCTCATCGTGCGCCACTATCACCGCCGCCCCATCGACGTCGTCTTTCCCGGCAAGATTGCGACGGCGCTGCTCATGACCGGCTTCTCGCTCATGCTGTTGGGCTTTCCCACTGTGGATGGCTGGCATCTGCTGCCCGCCACGTTCACGGCCTTCCCGGGCCTCAACGGCAGCCCGGTACCGCTTGGCATCTTCTTTGTGTACGGCGGCGTCATCTTCTCCATGCTCACCGCCGTCATCTATTCCATTAAGGGTGGAGCAGCCATTAAACAAGCCGTGGCGCATCCCGAGGACGAAGACATCGACTTTCTTAACCCCGAAATCGAAGACTAAGTCGTTGGGGTATGATTACGTACAGTTCATTCTTTGCGGCATGTCCGCGTTAAGTTAGGGGTTGTCATGGACAACATGGTTAACAATATGCCTCAGAACGATAAGGCCTCAGACGCCACCTGCGTTTTCCGCGTTCCTTCGAGCGATGTCACCGTTCCCGACCTCATGGCCAACGTGCACATCACCGCGCCCGTCTTATCTATCGTCAAAGGCCCTCAAACCGGTGCAGCCTTTGAGCTCGAGGATAATGTGACCACCATCGGCCGCGATCCCGCTAACGGCATCTTCCTCAACGACATGACCGTGTCGCGTAGCCATGTGCGCATTATTCGCGAGGGTCTGGGTGCCCGCATCGAAGACCTGGGCTCGCTCAACGGTACGTGGGTTGATGGCGCCATTGTCAACGACGCACCGCTGCACGATGGCTCTTCCGTCCAGATCGGTACGTTTACGCTCATCTACCACGAGAGCACGCCGGAGCGCATCGAAACCGGTGAGTAGGGCATGGCCGAACGCAATTATCTGAGTATCGGCCAGGTCGTCAATCTACTTCGAGGCGCATACCCCGATCTTTCGAACTCAAAAATTAGATTTCTCGAAGATGAGGGGCTCATCACCCCTCATCGCACGCCTAAGGGCTATCGTCAGTACTCCAAGGAGGACGTTGACCGCCTGGAGGTCATTCTGCACCTCCAGAAGACTCGCTACATGCCGCTCAACGTGATCAAGCAACGCCTGGAAAACGCCACGGACCTGTCTACGCTCGCCTACGAGGTGGGCCTGTTGTCCGATGTTCCGCTCAAGACGGAACCCAAGGAGACTAAGCAAAAACTGCATCCTATCGAGACCATCCCCGATATGCTCGGTGTCGAGATCTCGTTTATCCGCTCCCTGGCCGAAAACGACCTCATTCGCATCATCAAGAGCCCGCAGAATCGCGAGCTTGTCGATGGCCGCGATTTCCCGATCATCCGCTATTGCTCCGAGCTTTCGCGCTTCCATATCGAGCCGCGCAACCTGCGCCAGTACGTATCGTCCGCAAACCGCGAGTCCTCGATGTTTGAGCAGGTGCTCGTAAGCATGCTCGGTATGGATACTTCCGACGACGAGCGCGATGCCAAGCTCGAGCGTGCATTTAAGAAGCTGCATGACCTCACCGAGGGCGTCCATACCGCTCTGCTCAAGAACCGTGTATTCGAGTCACTCAACGCCGTGGTGGAGGATGCCGATATCGATGCCCTCGACGAGGAGATCGCACGCTCCGAGTCAACCAAGGCCAAAAGCGAAGAGACATCTACCTCCGCGGTCCCCGTGCGTGAGGAATCCCTCGTGCAGCCGCTCAAGGTTGTCGCCCCCTCACGCGCCGGCACCGCCAGCGCGGCCAAATAGACGCTGCTACAAACCAGCCTCCCCTGAAAGGTCATGCCATGTACGACTTCGAATCTCATATCGTCGACATCCCCGACTATCCCGAGCCCGGAGTCGTCTTTAAGGACATCACACCGCTCTTTGGTAATCCCGAAGCGCTAAAGGCCATGGTAGATGCCCTGGCCGAGCATTTTGCCGGCATGGGCATCACCAAGGTCGTGGGTCCCGAGGCTCGCGGCTTTATGGTCGGCGTGCCCGTGGCCGTCGCCCTGGGCGCTGGCTTTGTGCCCGCACGCAAGCCGGGTAAGCTGCCTCGCAAGACGGTGAGCGAGAGCTACGAGCTCGAATATGGCACCGACTCTATCGAGATCCACGCCGATGCCATTACCTCTAAAGATACCGTGTTGATTCTGGACGACTTGGTCGCGACGGGCGGAACCGTCGAGGCAACAGGTAAACTGGTGCGAGATATGGGCGCAAAGCTTGTGGGTTACGGTTGTATCCTCGAGCTTGCGTTTCTCAACCCGCGCAAGAAGCTCACGCCTTCCAACGAGGACGTCGAGCTCTTTAGCCTGGCAACGGTGGACTAGCCGCTACCCTTAGATACCGGAAAGGAAGCTCCATGCGCACAGCAAATACGCACAAAAACATGGCACGCTGCGCTGCTACGGCAACCCTCGCTTGTGTTTTGGGCCTGGGCCTCGCGGCTCCGGCCTATGCTGATACCGCATCCGACCTTGCCGCTGCTCGTACCAAACTCGAGCAGATCGGCACGCAGACCCAGCAAATTCATGAAGAACTCTCCGCACAGACGCAGGAGCTTGATCAGACTGCAGGCGAGATCACGCAAAAGCAGCAAGAGATTGCCGAGGGCCAGGCAAAGCTTTCGAGCTACGTTGCCGGTGAGTACAAGACCGGCGGTCTGAGTCTCCTTCAGGTTCTGACGGGCGTCGACGATCTGGGCGACATGCTCAACCGTCTGTTCTATTACGGCAAGGTTTCCGACAAGCAGGCCCAGACCATTCAGGATGTCAAGGACCTTAAGCAGCAGCTCACCGATAAGCAGGCCGAGCAGGAGAAGAACGTCGCCGCGACGCAGAAGAAGGTCGACGAGCTCAATGCCCAGCAGGCTGAGGCCCAGAGTGTCGTGAACTCCCTGGATTCACAGCTGCAGGCCGAGCTTGCTGCCGAGGCCGAGGCCAACGCCGCGCTGCAGGCCGGTATCAACGCCAGCACCGCCGAAAAGGCCACGGTGCGCAACGACACCGCCGGTACGACCGAGAACACCCCCGCGCCCGCTCCTGCTCCCACGCCGCAGCCTTCGACGCCCACTCCGGCTCCTACGCCGCAGCCCTCGACGCCCGCTCCGGCTCCGACGCCTTCCGCACCGAGCCAGTCTGTTGACGGCGGCTCCGTTGTTTCGCGCGCCTACAGCAAGCTTGGTTGCGCTTATTCCTGGGGCGGTATTGGACCGGACAGCTTTGACTGCTCCGGTTTTGTAAGCTACTGTCTCACGGGCCGCTACTGCCGTCTGGGCACCACCGGCACTTTCATGGGCTGGACCCGCGTGTCCGACCCGCAACCCGGCGATGTCGTGGTTAACTCCTACCATACTGGCATCTATATCGGTAATGGTCAGATGATCCATGCTTCCGACTACAAGACGGGCGTCATCATCAGCTCCGTCGCAGCCGGCATGAACAACAACTACATTTTCGTGCGCTACTAAGTCACTCTGTATAGCAAACGAATGTGAACCTCGTGACCTTTGGGCTGCGAGGTTCATTTATTTGTGACCGTGCTCCATACATGATCCCAATGAACTAGTTTTCAATACTAGATGCACGTTTCAAAGGTAAGCAAGATGGCTATAATAAATGAGAAACATCTAGAAAGGACCCTCTATGAGCTGGGCACTTATCTCCGATTCGAGCTGCAATCTTCGCGATTGGCAGCCAACCACACCTCATACCACCTTTGCATTTGCACCCCTTAAGATCCGAGTGGGGGAGCGCGAATTTGTCGACGACCTCTCGCTCGATGTTCACGAGCTCAATTGCGCCGTGCAGGCGGAGTCAAGCGCTTCTTCGAGCGCCTGTCCAAGCGTAGGGGAGTGGGCCGAGCTCTTTAAGCTCGCCGACAAGACGATCTGCATGCCCATCTCCGAGGGTGTCTCTGGAAGCTATAATGCTGCCGCTACGGCACGCGATATGGTACTTGCCGAGGAGCCCAATCGTCAGATTCACCTGGTTAATTCGCGGGCAGCAGGCGGCAAGATGGATCTGATCTTCTTACTCTTTGATCGATATCTTGCAAGCAACCCGGACGTTTCCTTTGAGGACGCCTGCTCTTACTTCGATAGCTTGGAGCAGAACAGCAAGATTCTCTTTAGCCTGTGTAATTACGAGAACCTTGCAAAGGCTGGACGCATTCCTAAGGCAGCCGGCGTCATTGCCAACAAGCTCAATATCCGCATTTTGGGCACGGCGAGCGAAGCGGGCAAAATTGAACTCGTTGGGCACACGCGCGGCGAAAAGAAGATGCTCAACAAGATTATTGACACCATGGAAGCCGAGGGTTTCACAGGCGGCGAGGTCGTTATCGACCATGTCGAGAATGAGGCGGGCGCCCAGGCACTTGCCAGTCGTATTGTGGAGCATTGGCCCGGCTCCAAGACCATTATCATGCCCTGCAACGGACTGGATTCATACTATGCCGAGATGCGCGGGCTCATTATCGGCTACGGGATGGGCGTTGCTTCGGGCCGATAATTTCCAACTAGACAAACGCACGGGCGGGATAAGGGGCCAATGGCTCTTTATCCCGCCCGTCTTATGCCTCGATTAGCTATTAAACCCATTAAACTTAAGGTAGCTCATCAGGTATGCCTTCGAAACGAAGGACGATACCGCACTGCGCACGAGCAGCGACTCGCGCGTGACCTGATGGGCGGTATCGGGCACGGGAGTCTGCTCGACGGAAAACGCCGCACGAATCGATGCCTCAAGTTGATCGACTACATAATCGAAAGCAGTCGGAGCTTCGTAGCTTAAACGCTGGATATTAAAGAGCGCCTGAACCGCAGCGATGGGCAGCACCTGCTTAAAGATACAAATGGCGATGAGACGCGCAATCTGCTCACGGCCATACTGCTTTTTAACCGGAGCAGGAACGAGGCCGACCTTTACGTAGTTATTGATCATCGACGGCGTGATAACGGGCTGCTCTACGCAAATCGAAAGCGGCTCCATCCACAGTTCGATGTACTCAATGACCTGGTCACGGTAGAGCGTTACGTTGGGCAGCTGGTCATAGCGCGACAGACTCAACGCGTTGAGTTTACCCACCATATCGGACTGAATAAATGCATCCGGCAGCACCGTCGGCTGAATATCCTCCGGCTTAATGCTGACCGATGTATCGGACATCGGGATAACATGTTTAGCGTGGTTCATAAGGATCCTCCGTTCGTTATCTATATTGTATTCTAGGTTATCTAGTTTTGCATATCACATAGCCGCTAAGTAAAAGTGGTTGGACAGCACATTGATGCACTGCCCAACCACTTTGTTTGAAGATAACAACCTTACATAAGATATATTATCGTACTTATCCGCGTAGAAAAGCGTATGCGCTGGTAGCCGCTATGGCTCCGTCCGAAACGGCGGTCACAACTTGACGTAAACGCTTGGAACGGATATCGCCAGCAGCAAATAAGCCAGGCGTGCGGGTGGCCATCGATTCGTCGGTCACAATACCGCCGTCGGGCGCCAGATCCACCAGATACTCAACAAGCTCGGTATGAGGCTGCGTACCGGCAAAGACAAAGATGCCAAAAGAGCCAGGATCAAAGGACTCAGCGTGCATTTCACTAGTCGCATTGTCCTTAAACGTGATTGTCGTGGGCATCGCCTCACCAGAAAGCTCAACAATACTAGTTTGGTACCTAACTGAAATATTATCTTTTGCGAGCACCTTTTGAACCACGCCATCGGGGGCACGGAACTGATCGCGGCGCAAGACGATGGTCACGCTGCTGGCGATTTCTGACAAGAACAGGGCTTCCTCGCAGGCAGCATTACCGCCACCGATGACAAAGACCTGTTTACCGCGAAAGAACATGCCATCGCACGTCGCGCAATAAGAAACGCCACGACCGCGATACGTATCCTCGCCAACAAAACCAGCAGATCGCGGCGTGGCACCCATGCAAGCGATAACGCTCGAGGCCAGCGTATCGCCCATATCGTGATGCACCGTAAACAGCGCCGCATCCGCATCGTAATCGATACCCGTAACCATGCTCCATGTAACCTGTGCTCCCAGGCCCTCTGCATGTTGCTGAAACCGCTCGCCGAGTTCGGCGCCACTCAAGAGCGGAATGCCCGGATAGTTCTCGACCTCATTGGTTGTGGCGATCTGTCCTCCCGACATACCTTGCTCAATCACGGTCGTCGTTAGGTTGGCGCGCGCCGCGTAAATGGCTGCAGCATAGCCCGCAGGCCCGCCGCCGATAATCGCAACATCGATCGGCTGATGAGTAGTCATGAAGAGACCTCCTGTCGAAAGATTGGCGTTCTTTGCGCTCATACCCAAATTTATGCGAACGTGACACTCATGCACTACAATGATTCTCTGTGAAACAAAGATGAAGGGGAGATATCGATGGATCAGACGCAGACGAGCGACGACGCTCCCCTGCTCAAGCACAGCACTCCCCAATCGGAACAAACCACGCTCTTGGCTCAGCAAAAACCTCTCGTGACTATCGTGCACGCCTCGGTCGGATCGGGCCACAAGGCCGCCGCAAATGCGATTGCGCAGGCATTCGACCTCATCCGCGGCACCAATGGCATCCCCGAGGATGTTGAGATTGAAGTGCTCGATATCCTTGATTTTGGACGCATAAAATTCGACGGCAACAAAACGGCCGCCTCGTTTACCGGCGCCACGCGCCCAATTTATGACTTGACCTGGCGTTATACCCTTACCGGACACCTGCTTTGGGGCGGTGGCACGGCATGGTCGCGCATCATGTTCCCCGCATTTAACGAATACGTTCGAACTCGCAGGCCCATTGCCGTGGTAGCCACACATATCACGGCAGCCAACGTCGCCGTCGGCGCGCGCGTTATTACGGGCATCGACTATCCCGTCATTTGCGTACCGACCGATTACGAAGTCGAGGGTTGGTGGCCCCATAAGGACACCGACCTATTCTGCGTGGCAAACGAGTTTATGGCCGAGACACTTCGCCCCCGTAAGGTTCCCGAGACCAAGATCCGCATTACGGGCATCCCCATTCGCGCCGGGTTTGATACGGACTACAATCGCGAGGAAGAACTCGAGAAGTTCAATCTCCCCACCGACAAAACCATTGTGCTAGTGATGGCAGGCGCCAGTTTGCCTCAACCGTACGTTCGATTTCGCGCGGAGATGGACCACACCCTCCCCTTCCTGCGCAGCTTCGAGGACATGCACTTTGTCTTTTTGCCGGGCAAGGATGCCGAATATGCCACCCGTCTCAAAACGCTTTTCGACGCCATGAAACTCGAGAATGTCACGGTTCTTGACTATGTCGATGACATGGCAGCGCTCATGCACGGCTGCGACCTGGCAATTCTCAAATCGGGCGGACTCACTGTTACCGAATGCCTGTGCGCACACCTACCAATGATTCTGCTGGGCAAGTCCTATGGCCAGGAAAAGGCCAACACCACCATGCTCACCGGCATGGGCGCCAGCATGCATGTCACCACCGCACGCGAGCTCATCGTGACACTGCGCCATCTCCACGATCATCCCGAATCGCTCAAGGCACTGCTCATTAACGGCGAGGTACTACGCCGTCCACGCGCAGCCGAGGACATCGCCATCGCAACCATGGAGCTTGCAGGCAAGCCCCAAAAACGCAAACGAGCCTTCTGCCGCTTCTACTGGGGCGAAAAACCCGCGCATATCCGCTAGCCGAAAGTTCGCTGCTCGGCGGGAGCCGCCCATATATCATTCCATGCTCAAACATTCTCGCGGGGCGCTCGCATCCCCCCCCGCCCACCTCTCACACATATCATTCCATGCTCAAACATTCTCGCTTCGCTTCGCTCGCTGCGAAACTGCGCGTGGAACGATATGTGTGAGAGGTGGGCGGGCGTCTACTCGCTTGAAAACAATAATCAATCTTTCTGATATGCAGATGCGACAAAGGATCAATCCCCTTGCCGCATCTGCTAACAGCAATTAATTAATTTGGTTCACCTTTGCAGCTTCTAATATGAGGATCCGGCGCAGCTTGTAGTGCGTAAACGCAGCTGACCTGCCCGACCCGCCTATATATCGTCCCACGCGCAGTTTCGCAGCGAAGCGAGAATGTTTGAGCATGGGATGATATATAGGCGGGTCGGGCCGGTCAGCGGACAGTACGTAAACGACTAGGATACGCCGCTGGAGCCGAAGCCTCCGTTGCCTCGGTCGGTTTTGTCTAGTTCGTCTACTTCTACGAGGTTGACCGTGGGGACTTCTTGGATGACGAGTTGGGCGATGCGGTCGCCTTTGTTGATCTGGAAATTGTTGGTGGGATCCAGGTTGATGAGGATGACCTTAAGCTCGCCTCGATAGTGAGCATCGATGAGACCGGGCGTGTTGACTATAGACAGGCCCTGCTTAATTGCTAGGCCGCTGCGGGGCTGGACAAAGCCGGCGTAGCCATCGGGCAGCGCAATGGCCAAGCCAGTGGAGACCAAGCGGCGCTCAAAGGGCTTGAGGGTGCAGTCTTCGTTGGCACGGAGGTCAAGGCCGGCATCCGTGGGATGTGCGTATTTGGGAAGCTCGACCGTGGGGTCGAGACGCTTGATGTTAACGGTAATGTTGGACATGAAATCACCTTAGCTTGTCGAGCTCTTGCAAAAACTCGTCGACGTCTTTGAAATCGCGATAGACCGAGGCAAAACGAATGTAGGCCACCTTGTCGATCTTGGCCAGGCGCTTAAGCACCATATCGCCCAGTTCGTGGGACGTAACAGCCGTCAGCGTACGGGAACGCAGTTCCACCTCGATATCATCGATGATCTCGTTGAGCTTTTTCGTATCGATATCGCGCTTAATCGTGGCGCGCATCAGGCCAACCAGCAGCTTGTTACGATCGAACCGCTGCTTTGACCCGTCGGATTTGATGACCTCGATGGGATCTTCGCAGCGCTCGAACGTCGTAAAACGATAATTGCACGAACAACATTCACGACGGCGCTTGATAGTGTTGTTCGACTCCTGCATACGGGAATCGACAACGCGGGTATGTGCCTTGCCGCATTTGGGACAGCGCATGGTACCTCCTCCTAAACGATAACAAGGGTACCATGCGACCGAGCCGAAATCTTACGAACGAGCCGGAACTTTCAGAACTGCACCAGCATCAAGAGAGCCGCGATCGAGGTGATTGACGCTACGAATCATGTCGGAAGTCTCCTGCGTGGAAAGGCCATCGATGGGATGCTCCTGGGCAAGCGACCACAGGGAATCGCCGGACTGCACACGAACCGACTCGTAGGTAACGTTAGCTACGGAATCGGCATATGCTGCGTGACGAGCAGAAAAAACTGACGTGGCAAGCACGAAGAACAGGGTAAACGCTACGGCTACAGCAACGATCGTCGAGGCCTTCAGGGCAACAGGAGCCGAAGCAACGGACGCACGCTGGGTGCGAACGGGCTTAGTGGCCACGGCCTGAAAATGAGAGCGTCCGCCCTTCACGACCGTAAAGGCAGGCGTGGCGGGCGCCTCGAGCTTAAGAGCGAGGTTTCCCTGGACCATATCCGCTGCGTTCATTCTGTTCTCCTCTCGTTTGTTTTGACGAGAACTGTTTTATCAAGCCGCGGGGACAAAAAAGTCTAGCGCGGGAACGAGTGTTCGGTTATTATTATCTTCGAACAGTTGTTCCTGTCAAGCAAAAATAGAACATTTGTTTGGTATGGGTAGAGAGGAATCCCTGATGGCTCGCAAAATTACCAAGCGTCAGCAGCAAATTTACGACTTCATCAAGGAATATCAGCAGGAGAAGGGCTATCCGCCCAGTGTGCGCGAGATGGCTTCGGCCGTGGGCCTTTCCTCCCCTAGCACCGTACATGCTCATCTCTCCGCGCTGGAAGCACGCGGCCTACTCAAGCGTGATGCCACCAAGCCTCGCGCTCTCGAGCTCTTTGACGAGGACGGATCTTCCGTCTCCATCTCAAAGTCCGATGAGCCCACGGCGCCTCGCGGCACCGTATCGCTGCCTCTCGTAGGCCGTGTCGCTGCAGGGATTCCTATTCTTGCCGAGCAGAATATCGAGGACACTTTTACTATCCCAACAGAGATCGCAACGGACCAGGGGTCCTTTATCCTCGAGGTCCACGGCAATTCGATGATTAACGTCGGTATCTATAACGGCGACTACATCATCGTCCGCGAGCAGAAGAGCGCCATGAATGGCGAGATTGTCGTGGCCATGATCGATGGTTCCGCAACAGTCAAAACGTTCTATAAGGAACAGGGACGCGTTCGCCTGCAGCCCGAAAACGACACTATGGAGCCTATCTATGCGACAAATCCCACAATCCTGGGCAAGGTCGTCGGCTTGATGCGCCGGTTCTCGTAATGCAAAAACGCATCACGGTCTTTGATACCATTCGAGGGTTTACCATGCTGTCGATGGCGGGATTTCATGCCTGCTACGACCTTGCCTACCTATATGGTTGGAAGATGCCCTGGTTTACCCAGACCATCTTCCAAGACATCTGGCGCGCCAGCATCAGTTGGGTATTTTTGTTTATTGCCGGCTGGATGTGCACTCTCTCGCGCAACAACATCAAGCGTGCCGCCAAATATGCCGTTGCCGCTTTAATTGTATGGGTCGCAACGACGCTCGTCTCGGTCGATGACTCGGTGAACTTCGGCATCATTTTCTGCATGGCGGCAAGCACTGCCATTGTTGCACTCGCTCGCCCGGCTCTCGATAGGTTGCCGGCGGTATGGGGTATATCGATTTGCCTCATACTCTTTGCCTGTACCTGGAGCATTCCTAAAGCGGTCTACCCTATCCCCTATCTAGCTTGGCTGGGTTTCCCAAGTCCAGACTTCGTCTCCGGTGATTACTATCCGCTCATACCATTCTTATTTATGTACCTCGCAGGCTTCTTTGCCGCCCGCACGGCACAAAAAGCAAACCGTGAAGCGCCAGCATGGGCCTATGAAAATCCCATCCCGGCGCTCGCGAGCCTCGGACGCCATGCGCTGCCGTTCTATCTGCTTCATCAGCCGGTTATCTTGGGTGTACTGGAGCTGATTTATTCCGTTCGGTAACGCTCAAGACGTGGTGCGATACGGGCCGGAAGCTTTGCCACAATACGAACGCCGTCTTCGAGGTATTCCTCGTGCAGGAGGGTTCCCTGTTCGTGCACGAGCGTGATTAACGCGCCCTCTCGATACGGGATATCGGCCGAGAGCAACACGTCTGTAGCGGCCGCTTCACGAGCGATGCGGTCGACTAAGTCATCAAGACCCTCACCCGTCTGAGCCGAGAACAGCACCGCCTCGGGATAGCGCCGGCGAAAGCTCAAGCGATCGACGCTATCGAGCAGATCAATTTTATTGAACACGGTAAGCGTCAAGCGCTCACCGGCACCGATCTCGTCAAGGACACGATCAACCGCCTCAAGCTGACGCTCGTAATCCTCATCGGAAGCGTCTACAACTTTAAGAATCAAATCGGCGCCGAGCACCTCGGAAAGCGTAGATTTAAACGCGTCGACCAGGCCATGGGGCAGCTTTTGAATAAAGCCGACGGTATCGGTGATCGTCATGCCACGGCCACCGGGCAAACGGTACGAGCGCGTCGTAGGATCGAGCGTGGCAAACAGCTTATCCTGCGAAAGTACCGTAGATCCCGTCAAACGATTAAGCAACGTCGACTTGCCGGCATTGGTGTAGCCAGCCAACGCCACGCGAAACGCCGGCGATTCAATACGGCTTTTCGATTGCACATCACGACGTTGTTCAACCTGTTTCAGTTCGCGTCGAAGAGCTGCAATCTTATTACGAATTAGGCGACGGTCGACCTCGAGCTGGCTTTCGCCCTGGCCAAAGCGAGAGCCAATACCGCCACGCGTCTGTTCCTTAGCAAGATGGCTCCACATACCTCGCAGACGAGGCAGCAGATACTGCAACTGTGCCAGCTGCACCTGCAAGCGGCCCTCACGAGTCTGGGCATGCAGGCCAAAGATATCCAAAATCAATGCCGTACGGTCAATAATCTTGACCGGTTCGCCCACGGCTTTCTCAAGATAGGACTGCTGCGAGGGCGTCAGGTCGTCGTCGAAGATAACAACATCCGCATCCATACGATGCACCAAACCGCACAGCTCCTCGACCTTGCCGGAGCCGATAAACGATTTGGGATAGGGTTTGACCAAGCGCTGAGACAAGCGTGCGACGCATTGGGCTCCAGCAGTGTGGGCCAGACGCTCGAGCTCGTCAAGCGAACGGTCGAGCGGCCAGGCGTTATCGCGCCACTCAACACCAACCAAGATGGCGCGCTCGGGTTCAGGCGCCGTGGGGACCAAAGGAAAACGAGCCATTAGGCAGCCTCGATGCGACGGTAGATATCATCAACGACCTCATCGATCGTAAACTCGTCCATATCGAACCACACGATGCGATCGTCACGCTTAAACCAGGAAAGCTGGCGCTTGGCATAGCGACGTGAACGCATCTTGATAAGCTCACGGGCCTCATCCATGGTAATACCGCCACGCAAGGCATCAATAATCTCTTTGTAACCGATTGCCTGCATCGACGTCAGTGCATCGCCCAGGCCCTGGTCCATAAGGCCACGGACCTCATCAACCAGTCCCTGCTCAAACATAAGGTCGACACGCAGGTTAATGCGCTCATAGAGCACTTCACGGCTACGCGTCAGACCAAACCACAAGGCATGATAACGCTCGCGCGGGACGCTGAATTTCGACTTTTGCTGGGCATATGACACGCCGTCATCGTGCATCTCGAGCGCACGAATCACACGACGCACGTTATGGGGATGAATCACGGCAGCAGATTCCGGATCGCGCTCGGCAAGCAAGGCATGCAATGCTTCCTCGCCAATACGCTCAGCAAGTTCCTGATAGCCCGCGCGACGCTTGTCCTCGAGTTCTCCCGAAGGAAAATCCATTTCATCGAGTGCAGCCTTGAGATACAAGCCCGTACCGCCGCAAAAGACCGGAAGCCGTTGCTCGCCAAGCAAACGCTCGATATACGCTCGGGCGTCCGACTGATAGAGCGCAGCAGAATACGCAACGCCCGGATCCACGATATCGACAAGGCGCAGGGGCACCGAGCACTCCTCGGGCATCATCTTGGCCGTACCGATGTCCATGCCACGATAGATTTGCATCGCATCGCACGACAACACTTCAGATGAAAGACGAGCAGCCAGGCGATCAGCAACATCGCTTTTACCGACCGCCGTCGGACCGACGATCGCTACGGCAGAAAGGTTTGCGCCGGGGGAAATCATTAGCGAGGCTCACCCACGACGGAGCCAGACAGATACCACGTCTTGGCGATATCAACATCAACGTCGACGATTTTACCGATGAGCTGATCGATGCTATAGCCAGCAGGAATCGGCGCATGCACCGTCTGGTTCTTAGGGCTTTTGCCAAGAAGAACAGCGTCATTCTTCTTGCTCGTGCCCTCAATGAGCGCAGGCACCACGGTGTGAAGTTCACCCTGGTTATACTCGTGTGCCGTCGTCTCAATAACCTTGACCAGACGGTTAAAGCGCTCAAGGATAACCTCGTGCGGGGTGGGATCATAAATCTCAGCTGCCGGGGTACCGGCGCGCTTGGAGTAAATAAACGTGTAGGCCTGAGCATAGCGCACCGTCTCGGCAAGCGAGAGCGTCTGCTCAAAGTCTTCCTCGGTCTCACCCGGGAAGCCCACGATGATGTCGGTCGAAAGCGCAATATCGGGCATACGATTACGAATACGATCGACCAAGCTCAGATAATCCTCGCGCGTGTACCGGCGATTCATCTCTTTAAGGATGCGGGTGGAACCCGACTGAACGGCCAGGTGGAGCTGCGGCATGACGGCGGGCGTCTCGGCCATAGCATCGATGGTCTCGGGCAGCAGATCTTTGGGATGCGAAGAGGTAAAGAAGATGCGCTCGACACCCGTATCGCCCACAGCGCGCAGCAGATCGGCAAAGCGCGGCTTGCCAAAGAGATCGCGACCGTAGGAGTTAACGTTTTGGCCCAGCAGCGTAATCTCGCGCACGCCCTGACGCACCAGACCTGTCACCTCGTCGACAATCTCCTCGAAGGGACGGCTCTTCTCACGACCACGGACGTACGGCACGATGCAGTACGTGCAAAAGTTGTTGCAGCCCGTCATGATGGGCACCCAAGCGTGATACTGCGTCTCGCGATGCCACGGCATACTCATGGCGTCGGTATCCTCATGCTCATTCGTACGGATATGGCGCTTGCCATCCAAAAACGCCTCGGCGATGAGCTCCGCCACGTGCGCAATAGAGTGGGTGCCAAAAATGACGTTGACGTTATCGACGTTGGTAAGCAAGCCCTCACCATCGCGCTGGGCGATGCAGCCGCCCACGGCGACCACGCGCTTACCCGAAGGTGAAGGAGGAAGGCTCTTGCAGGAATTGCACTGTCCATAGAGGCGCGTATCGGCAGCCTCGCGCACACAGCACGTCATGAACACGACAATATCGGCATGCTCCGGATCGAGCGCCATAAGACAGCCATACGAATCGAGCAAACCACTCACGCGCTCGGAGTCGTGCTGGTTCATCTGGCAGCCGAATGTGCGAATAAAGTAGGTTTTACCGGCAAGAATATCGCGTACGGAACGCTGGTCCATGAGCTTACATCCTAACGATGGTGTCGACGGGGCGCATAGGTGTTACAAGCGTGCAAATGGCTCGTTTACGCAACAGGCTTAACGTCGTCCATGACGACGTTATCCAAGGCAGCCCGATTAATCTGGTGAACGTAGATAGAGAGACGGATTGCCGTGCGCGACTCCCCGTTAATGAGGATGTCGGAGAACACCGGCGCGCAGGAGACATCAAAGCCGGTCGGAATCAGAAAGCCGCGCGCAATGGCGACGGCCTTGATGGCCTGGTTGACGGCACCGGCGCCGACGCACTGAATGTTGACGGGAACGCCATCTTTGACCATGCCGGCAATGGCGCCGGCAACGGACGCGGGCGATGATTTGCTTGATACCTTCAGGCAATCCATGAAGAAACTCCTGCGTTTAAAAGTACGTTTTAACTGCAATAACTGTATCGTACCGAGCGGACTCGGTAAAGATGCTATTCCTCTTTGGCAAGATCAAACGTCACGGTGATACGATCACGTGAAACGCGAATCTTAGGGTCGCCGCACAGATTGAGGTAATACCGAGCAGCGAGGTCGTTAAAGTCACGCTCAACCGCACGCGAAAACTGTGCCATATCATCCTTGGCGATGCGAAGCCCTCGACGGTCCTTGGCAAGATCGACGGGGGCCGGCGCATGAGAGGTGGAATCGCGCTCGCGCAGCAGACGTGCAGTAACGCCGCGAACGGGCTTAATCTGTCCCGACAGAATACGATGGGCAGTGCGCTCGGACATCTCGAGACCCAGCCCGGAGCAGATCCGAATAAAGTCCTCGGCATCCGAGGCAAGGCCCAAGCGATCGATAACTGGAAGCTCGCACTCGTCGTCGATAAAGAGCAGGCGCGACGTATCGAGTCGGCTCGAAGCCTGAGCGTACAGGGTCGCAGCGATCTCGGACGGAGAGCCCAGATACACATCGCAGCAACGCAGCTCCTCAAGGGCAAACTCACACGCAGCACGAATGATGTTGTGAGGGCCACGAGCGCATACATAGCGGCCGTCTTCATCTTTAACCGCCTGAGGCCAGCTCGACTGGTCGGCTCGCTCACCCAAACGATCGGTGGCAACGCACACCTTAAACGCGGAACCCAAATCGACGCCCGATGTAACAACGCGTGCCTCATCCGTGTTCTGCTTAATAGAGAACAGCGCCATACCACGACCGTGAACACCCCAGCGGTCCATTTTCATGCTCTCGAGCTTGGAGGTGACACGGGCATCGAAGATACGCTCCTGCATATCCTGTGGCACACCCGAACCGTTATCCAGGAAGAGGAGGGTGCGAACACCCTCCTCCTTGGTTGTGGCGAGATAGACCTTATCGGCTCCGGCATCACGAGCATTGCGCAGCATCTCGATGACAATGTCCTCTACATGCTGAATGTCATGCTTGGCCTGACGGCGCTCGGCCTCCGAAACGCGGAGGCGGACATACCCCTCGCCAAGGTTTTCCTCGACGCGAAGGTTGCCCTCCCCCGACATCGACGCGATAAATGAGATGAGCTCGTTCGTGTCGTTCATGTTATTTAGCGATATCGACGGCACGGCTCTCGCGAATCACGACAACGCGCACCTGACCGGGATACTCCATCTCTTCCTCGATCTGATGGGCGATATCGTGTGCAAGCACCGTGGACTGGGCATCGGAGATCTTGTCCGGCTGGACCATGACATGAACCTCGCGACCGGCCTGCATGGCATAGGTACGCTCGACGCCGTCGTGAGAATTGGCAATCTCCTCGAGCTTCTCAAGGCGCTTGATGTAGTTCTCGGCCGACTCGCGGCGGGCACCAGGACGAGAAGCGGAAACGGCATCGGCAGCCTGGACCAGAACGTCGAGCACCGTGTTGGGGTCGACATCGGCATGATGGGCCTCGATCGCGTGGACGATGTCGGGCTTCTCGCCATAACGGCGGGCAAGCTCGGCGCCAATCACAGCATGCGGGCCCTCAACGTCGTGGTCGATGGCCTTGCCCAGGTCGTGCAGAAGACCGGCGCGCTTGGCGGTCACAACATCCAGACCAAGCTCGGAGGCCATAACGCCGCACAGGTCGGAGACCTCAAGCGAGTGCTGCAGAACGTTCTGACCAAACGAGGTGCGGTAGCGCAATGCACCCAGGGTCTTGACGATCTCGGGATGCAGGTCGTGGATACCGGTATCGAAGGCGGCCTGCTCGCCGGCCTCGCGCACACGCTGCTGAACCAAATCGGCGGCCTTGTGATACATCTCCTCGATGCGGGCGGGGTGAATACGGCCGTCGGCGATGAGGTTCTCGAGAGCGACGCGGGCAGTCTCGCGACGGACGGGATCGAAGCTCGAGAGCACTACCGTCTCGGGCGTGTCGTCGATCACGAGGTTGACGCCGGACACCTGCTCGAAGGTTCGGATGTTGCGGCCCTCACGGCCGATGATGCGGCCCTTCAGGTCGTCAGAAGGAATATGCACGGAAGTAACGGTGACCTCGGCGGTGTGATCGGCGGCACAGCGCTGAATCGCCAGGGACAGAATCTCCTGGGCGGTCTTGTGGCACTCCGCGCGAACCTGCTGCTCGGACTCGCGAATGATGGTGGCTGCCTCATGCGTGACCTCGCCACGCACCTTGTCGAGCAACTCCTTATGGGCATCCTCGCGGGTAAGGTCGGCGATACGCTCGAGCTCGGAGGTCTGCTTGGCACAAAGCTCCTCAAGCTCACGGGAGCGCTTCTCGACTTGGCCGGCCTGGCTGGACAGCTGATGCTCGCGCTTATCGAGGGCATCGTTACGGCGATCGAGGGACTCCTCGCGCTGCATCACGCGATTCTCGAGCGTACGAATCTCGCTCTTACGCTGCTTGTCCTCGGCCTCGGCAGCCTGCTTATTCTTGATGATCTCTTCCTTGGCCTCAAGCAGAGCCTCTTTTTTGAGGGTATCGGCCTGACGCTTTGCATCACCGATCAGGGACTCAGCCTGTGCATGTGCCGATTGAATCTTTTCATCGGCCTCGTGAAGACTACCCTGCTTGGCGGTGCGCATGTAGGCAATGGCGACGACGGCACCCACAAGGATGCCAACGAGCGCTGCTGCAAAGATGGGCATGCTCACTCCTTTTTATGGATTCGTTACATAACAAAGCGAACCGTCCTTACGAACGGCTCGCGACATTTGAGTAATATGGGCGCAGCTTATGCGGGTCGGATACAGAGAAACATATAAACAAACTCATCAAAGATGAGCACATATCACAAAGCAAATGACGATATTTATCGTACGTTGAACGGCAGCAACTGTCAAATAAACCAACCCGGCGCGGGGGCAAGTAAACGGTGAACGGTCAAAACGGACGATGGTCGGCCCCTAAACGGCGCATTCCTCGTTTTCGGCATCGATACGGGCTTTGGCGGCATCGGCGGCGATGTGATACGAAAAACCCTTGCCCATTAAAAAACGAACGAGCTTCTCAAAGCCGCGTGTTTCAGGAACGCGGCGCTTGGAAAGCAGCGCGGAAGCACGCTCCAAGTCGTCTTCGGCAGCAAAATACTGTTCCGGATATCCGGGAATGTCCTCGAGGGTCACATGGCGACGCTTAAGCTCGGTCTCGATCTTGCGCTGCCCCCATCCACGGCGCTTTCGCTCCTCGATAAAATAGGCGCAAAAGCGATTCTCATCCAAAAATCGGTACTCGGTGGCACGAGAAACGGCGAAATCAATTGCCGGCTGACGAAAACCATAGCAAGCAAGCTTATCGCGCACTTCGCCCGTTGCATGATCGCGGCGCGAAAGCATCTCGGTCACCATGGTGAGGGCGCATTTACGCTCAATAAGCTCAACGGACTCACGAAAAGCATCCCAGTCACAGGGCAACTCGGGGCGGTTTTTAACGTACAGACGCGCCACGCGTGTGGGAATCCAGATACTGCGTTGAAAGCCGCCCTCAAGATCGCAATCGATATGCGCACGGGGCTTTTTGGAAGCGTAGCCGGTCGAGAACGAGGAGGGCGCCTTCTTATCGGGAAAAACGACCGTAGCCTCGGTCACGGTATACGACATGGCAGCAACCGCTACTCATCGTCGTCGAGCATTGCGGAGCCATCGATGGCGTAGAGTTCGTCAAACCCATCATTTGCCGGATGCTCCCCCAGTGTCTGGTCAGTAAGCTCAACCTCGGAGGGTGCATCGTCGTCATACTCAAGACCGCAGGCAAGACGAACCTTATGCTCGATTTCGTCGGCGCAATCGGGGTGCTCGCGCAAGAACGTCTTAGCTGCTTCGCGGCCGTTGCCGAGCTTATCATCGCCGTACGCAAACCACGAGCCCGTCTTTTTACAGATGTCGTATTCGACAGCCATATCCAGAATCGAGCCCTCCTTGGAGATGCCCGTCCCGTACATGATGTCGAACTCGGCCGAGCGGAACGGAGCAGCCACCTTGTTCTTGACCACCTTGGCGCGCACGCGGTTACCAATGACCTCGTCCTTGAGCTTAATGCTGTCGATGCGACGGATGTCGATACGCACGGAAGAGAAGAACTTAAGCGCACGGCCGCCCGTCGTGGTCTCGGGGTTGCCGAACATCACGCCAATCTTTTCGCGCAGCTGATTAATGAAGATGCACGTCGTATTGGACTTAGAGAGCGAGCCGGCGAGCTTGCGGAGCGCCTGGCTCATCAGACGCGCCTGCAGGCCAACCGTGGTATCGCCGATTTCGCCCTCGATCTCGGCACGCGGGGTGAGCGCGGCGACAGAGTCGACGACGATAGCATCGATAGCGCCGGAGCGCACGAGCATGTCAACGATCTCGAGTGCCTGCTCACCCGTATCGGGCTGGGAAATGAGCACCTCGTCGATATCTACTCCAATGCGTGCGGCATAGGTGGGGTCGAGCGCATGCTCGGCATCGATAAACGCCACAACGCCACCCATGGCCTGCGCCTCGGCCAAGATCTCGAGCGACAGCGTGGTCTTACCGGAGGACTCGGGGCCGTAAATCTCGACGATGCGACCACGCGGCACGCCACCGATGCCCAAAGCGGCATCGAGCGACAGGGCGCCGGTGGGAATGGCCTCGACCTCGAGTTCGGGGCCACCGTCGCCATACCTCATAATGGAGCCCTGACCGAACTTCTTCTCGATCTCGGCCTTGGTGGTGGCGATCATCTTGTCGCGCTCTTTACCCGTCGTACGTGCATGGACGGTACGTACAGGACCTGAATTCTTGGCCATGGAAAGCCCTCCTCTTAACAACCTGCATCGATAATAAACGAACGGCTGTTCGTGGTCAACCGTACGGATACATCATATGCAGGCCATCATTCCAAAACCCAACCAAACGCCGACCAAAAGCTAACCAAATGCTTGACCGCAGAGAAACCAATAGGAACAAATCAGGAAAGAAAAGGCCTACGACCAGCACATATTCCAAAAACGTAAGAGGTCCCCATCTCCACAATTAAGGGGCCCGAAAGCCCCTTACAACACGCCTATTCCATAGAGTCGAGAATGCGGGCCATGCGTCCCAGTGCCTCCGTGACCGCATGGGCACGAACACACGAACGATCTCCCTCGTAGCAGCAACGCATGGAATCCACGACGGTCATTCCTCCATCGGCCGGACGATACGCCCAGCCGATATAGAACGTTCCAGCAGGATCGTGCTCGGTGCCCCCGCCGGGACCGGCATATCCCGTTGCACTCACGGCGATATCACACCGGTACAGCTCCAACGAGCCGGCAGCCATCTCGCGAGCCGTCTGATACGAAACCGCGGTATAGCGATCGAGCGTTTCTTGCTCAACACCCAGCACGCGATGCTTAATCTCGTCGCAGTACGTCACCGCACCGCCGCGCAGCACCGCCGAGGCACCGGGAATATCGGCAATTGTCGAGGCAATCATACCCGCGGTCAACGACTCAGCCGTCGATACCGTCACGCCCAATGCGCCCGCACGCTCGACAATAGCGCGCGCCAGCCCCTCATTGTGCGTGACAATCTGTTCAAAAGAGTCCGTCATACCTACCAGGACCTAGACCGAAAAGACAATCTTGCGGCAGTTCCAGAAGTACTGAGCGCCCGAAATAACGGTTAGGATGACAGCGATGACGTACAGGAAGCGCGACACCGAGTAGATACCGAGCGTCAGCGTCGCCGGGCCAAGGTGAAGGCCCGCCATCGCAAAGACACACAGGTAGCCACAGATGGAGACCATCGTGGTCGCCGTCTTATACTTGCCGAGCTTGTCAGCCGCGATGACCACGCCGGCAGCGCTCGCGACCATGCGAAGGGCGCTTACCAGCAACTCGCGGAACAAGATGATGAACACGGACCACACGGAAACCGCGCCAAAGTCCAAAAACAGGAGCAGGGCCGAGAACACCAGCAGCTTATCGGCGATGGGGTCCAAGAACTTGCCGAAGTCGGTGATCTCGTTGCGCGAACGCGCCAGATACCCATCGACCTTATCGGTGCACGACAAGATGACGTACAGAATAAACGCAGCGGCGGCAAGCGGGCCGTCAAAGGTGCTCCAATCTGTACCTGCAACGGTCGTATGCGACAGGGCAGAAACGATCATAAAGACCGGAATAAAGACGATGCGCACGCACGTCACGATGTTGGCGGGCGTCCAGACACTCGTCAGTTCCTTATTGCTCTCGTTAGCCACGACGCTCTCCTACTCCACAACGTGACCGATAAGCTCGTAGCAGAAGCTATCGGTAAACTCGACGGTCAAAATATCGCCCACGGACGCCTCGCTGGCATCCAGGTGCACCGCGCCGTCGGAATCAGGGGCCTGGAACCAGGCGTGACCGATGAGCTCGGCGCCATCTTCGGTCTGCTCGATACCGTCGACGATCACCTGGGCGCGCTCGCCCACGTGCGCGGCGGTCGCGGCAAAACCGAGCGACTCGGCCAGGTCCATAGCCTCCTGGGCGCGCTCGAGCTTAACGTCCTCGTCGACCTGACCCTCCATCTTGGCGGCCAGGCTTCCCTCCTCCTGCGAGTAGGCAAAGACGCTCGTGTAGTCAAAGCCCACGGTATCCATAAAGTCGATAAGATCGCGGAACTCGTCGTCGGTCTCGGTCGGGAAGCCGACCATGGCCGTAGAGCGGATCACGATACCAGGGATGCGATTGCGCAGGTCGCGGAACAGATCCTCGAGCTCCTGGCGTGAGCCAGAGCGGCGCATGGCCTTCAAGATGCGGGCGGAACAGTGCTGAACGGGGATATCGATGTAAGGCAATACCTCGGGCGTGTCGCGAATGGTCTCGATAAGCTCGTCGGTCATACCCTCGGGCTGCAGATAGAGCACGCGCACCCAGACGTTGTGCGGACGGACGGCTTCGGCGACGGCGCGCAACAGCTGAGCCAGATTGCGCGGCGAGCCCGCGGCGACGTCCTCATCGGCAAAGTCGGTGCCCCAGATACCCGTGTCCTGACCGATCAGCACGATCTCGCGCACACCGCCGGCAACCAGGTCACGCACCTCCGAAATGATGCTCTCGGCATTGCGCGAATGATAGCGGCCGCGAATGTAGGGAATCATGCAGAAGCTGCAGAAGCGATTGCAGCCATCGGAGATCTTCACGTAGGCGACCGCGCCCTCGACGGTACGCTTAACCTGAGGAATATAGGCGGCAATCTCGCGCTCGATACCCAGCACGCCGTCAATGACCGCCACGATGCCGTCCTCTTCGTCGGCCTTCACAAAGGCAGCGACCTCGGGCAGCTCGTCGGGCAGGTCATCGCCGTAACGCGACGGCACGCAACCGCACATGACGATGGGACAGGAGCGAACGCCGTCCTGAACCTCGTTGGCGAGCTCGAGTGTGGTCTCGATGCTCTCAGACGTTGCGGAGGCCAAGAACGAGCACGTGTTGACGATGGCGATATCGGCATCCTGCGGATCGAATGCCTCCTCGTAGCCCGCGGCAGTCAGCAGCGAGCGCATGCGGTCGGTATCAACCTCGTTTTTTGCGCAACCGAGGGTGATGTAGAGCACGGAGCCCAACGGTGTATCCATGTTGGAGAGCGGTCCTTTCGAATGAATTAACGGTAGTTGGTAAACTGAAGCGGCTGGCCGTAGTCCTGGTCGCGCAGGAACTGGATAACAGCCTGAAGCGTATCTTTAGAGGCCGAGGAAACGCGCAGTTTATCGGCCTCGATGGTTACCTTAACCTTGAGTTTTTGGTCCTTGACGTCCTTGTTGATCTTCTTGGCGGTCGTCTGGTCGATACCCTCCACGATATGGCCGAGCACGCGAACAGTACCGCCCGAGGCAGCCTGCGGAGCATCCCAAGAGACAGCCTTGAGGTCGATGCCGCGCTTGATGAGCTTAGAGCTCAGGACGTCGATAATCTGCTTGGAGACAAAGTCGGCCGGAGCGTTAATCGTAAAGAGCTTGTCGCCCTTCGAGAGCTCGATCGTGGCGCCGGAATCCTTAAGGTCATAGCGCTGGGAGATTTCGCGCGTAGCCTGCTGGAAGGCGTTGTCGACCTCCTGCATGTTGACCTCGGACACAACATCAAAGCTGGAATCTTTAGCCATGGTTCATCCTTTCGCTTGCGAGCGGTCTAGTAGCTATCGTACGAATAATCGGTAGAATCGGTCGTCGTTTGACCGTCGGTGACGGTATCGGTGCCATCTGCAGACTGGGCATCGGTGCCGTCGGTACCATCGGTTCCGTCGGCACTTTCGGTGCCATCGGTGCCGTCGGAGCCCTCGCCGTCCTTGGCGTCGGTGGTCTCCTTCTTGGGGACGGTAATGGTCACACGCGCCACGCCCGATGTCTTGGTATCGTAGCGGACCTTTTCGCCGTTCTTGGTGACCGTGACGTCGGAAGGCTTGGACGTAGTGATTTCAATCGAAGACTCGGGCGTGTACTCCTGCTCAAAGGGGCCGGTCGCCTGGGCGCCATAGACCGACTTACCGTCGACCTTGACTTCTATCCACGCGGTCTTGCCCTTGGAAACAGAGACCTTGACCTTCGTAACCTCGTTTTCGCCCTTCTTGGTCGTCTTCTTAGCGGTTTCAGAATCAGTCGACTCGTCCGTGCCCTCATCGGCATCTTCGTCCTCATCGGCCGTTACGTTCTTCTTGGAAGACTTCTTGGTCGTCGTCTTGGTTGCCACAGGGGTCTCGGGCGTCGATTCGGGAGTCGAAGAGCCGCAGCCGCGCAGCAAGACCACAATGAGCACGATGAGCAGCAGCGCAACGGCACCGATACCGGCATAGACGATACGCGGATCGAGTCCGTTGTTCTGAGGGGCACGCACGCCACCGCGCCCACGGTTGGATCCGCCACGACCACTGCCCTGAGGCATACGTCCGCGATTGTTGTCGGGACGACCGCGATAACCGCCCTGGCGCTGCATATTGCGCTGACCCGAACGAGGCGCGAGCTCGCTACGGCCCTGGTAATTACGCTGTCCCGAACGCGGGGCGGAGGAGCGCTGGCCAGACGGTTGCGACTGCGAGCGGAGACGCGGCGTCACCTGCGTAGTATCTGCGTCTGCATAACCGCCGCGAGCACGACCGGCAGAGACACCACGGTAGCCACGATCGGAATAGCCGCCATCGCCGTAGCCGACACGGGGATCGCGCGCCACGCCGCGGGCAGCGGGAAGCGCACGATCGTCGGGCGTAGGCGTCCTGCGGAAACGATCGCGCTGAGAACGGATTTCCTCACTGGACCCCGTCTCGGTAATATAGCCAGCCTGCTGCGGACGCTGACCATAACGCGTTGAACGACCGCCCTGAACCATCAGAAAGCGCCCGTTATCCACCGAGGAACGCGAATTGACATAGCCGGCGGCGTCCTGAAAACGACCGCCCTGCTGCGACGTCTCGCGCTCGTATGCCATCAGCTCGTCAAAGTAGGCATTGACGACCTCGCGCGGATTGAGGCCCAAAAAGCGTGCATAGCTCGAAATCATGCCCTGCGCATAGCCGCGCGGGGGCATCGAAGCAAAGTTACCGGTCTCGAAAAACTCGATGATCTGCGGTCTGATTTTGATGGTGTTGGCGACCTGCTGAATGGAAAGGCCCATTCGGCGACGCTGCTCGAGCAGCATGTCACCAAAGCGTGCAGCCATCAGAATCCTCCAAACTCACGATCTTCACGTGCCATCTCGGCGTCGACGGATTCAAGCGCAGCAAGCCCCTCCTCGTCCAGAAGGACCTCGCGCGGCTTGGAACCGTCGGGCGGTCCGACGACACCCTTTTCTTCCAGCATGTCCATAATACGCCCGGCACGCGCATAGCCAACCTTGAGGCGGCGTTGCAGGCCAGATGTGGAGCCAAGCTGCGATTCCACCACAATATGGGCAGCTTCCCAAATAAGCGGATCATCATCCTGCGGCTCGGCAACACCGGTCCGGACAATACCGCCACCACCCGCCATGGACATCGAGGCGGGAGCCACGGCAGAAAGGATCTCCTCGTGGTAGTCCGGCTCGCTCTGAGATTTGACGAACTCGACGATCTCATTGATCTCGTCATCCGAAACAAAGCAGCCCTGGATACGGCGAGGCTTGCCCCAATCAACCTTCGAGAACAGCATATCGCCCAGACCGGTGAGCTTTTCGGCGCCCATCTGATCGATGATGACGCGCGAATCGATACCCGTAGCGACGTTAAAGGCAATACGGTTGGTGATATTGGCCTTGATGAGACCCGTCACCACGTTGGAACTGGGGCGCTGCGTGGCCACGATAAGGTGGATGCCGGCGGCACGGCCCAGCTGGGCGATACGCACGATCGACGCCTCGACATCCTTGCCGGCGACCATCATCAGGTCCGAAAGCTCGTCGATGATGATGACCAGGTAGGGCATCTTTTGCGGCGGGTTGTCGTAATGCTCAAACTCGCCGGCGGCCTGCTTTTCGTTATAGGTCGAAATCTTACGGACGTTGAGACGTTCGAAGACCTTCAGGCGGCGCTCCATCTCGGAAACGGCCCACTGCAGGGCGCTTGCGGCCTGCTTGGGCTCGGTCACGACGGGCACATAGAGATGCGGCAGACCGTTGTAGCCCGCGAGCTCAACGCGCTTGGGGTCGACCATGATCAGGCGAACGTCCTCGGGAAGCGCGCGCATGAGCAGGGTCGTGATGATGGAGTTGATCATGACTGACTTACCGGAACCGGTGGTACCGGCAATCAGCAGGTGGGGCATCTTGGCGAGGTCGGCAACGACCGGCGTACCCTCGGCATCGCGACCGATGGCCAGCTCGAGCGGGCCGCCCTTCACATAGGGCAGCACGTCGCCCAGATTGACGTTTTGACGTTTGCGGTTAGGGATCTCAATACCCACAAGCGAAGTACCGGGAATCGGAGCAAAGATACGCACCGACTGGGCAGCAAGCGAAAGCGCGATATCGTCCTCGAGACTCGAGATCTTGCTCACGCGCTCGCCCTCGCCGGGCTGCAGCTTAAAGGTCGTCACCGTGGGGCCGGCAATCCAGCCGACCACGCGGGCGCTACGACCAAACTCAAGCAAGGTCGACTGCAGTGACTCGGCGGTCTGCTCCAACTCCTTATCCGAAGACGCCGAAGACGCTGACTGCGGGTTGGCATGCAGAATCTCGAGCGGCGGAAGCTTGAGGCCATCCTCTTCGTCGCTCTCGGTATCCGCGGAAGCGCGGTCCGCTCCCCCATCGCTGGCTGCCGGTGCTTCGGCAGCACTCGCAACAGACGCGTCGGCAACCTTGGGATGCTTGAGGAAATCAGGAATCTGCGGAGCAGCAGAGACCGGATTCACGGCAAACGGCGGCTCGTACTCATCGATCTCGGCGGAATCGTCTTCCATCGAAAGCTGGCCGGTCACCTGCCCGCGCGTGCCTGGGCGACGCGGCAGCAAGGTTGTCTTGGCGGACTCGTGCGGAGCCTCGTCGTCCTCGTCATCGCCCTCGGTGAGTTCGATTTCGCTATCGGACCAAGACGGATCCGGCTCGCTTATATTGAGTTTAGGCGTGGCTTTGCCCTTCTTGGCGTGACGGCGCGGCAGCAGCGTCGTCTTGGCGTGCTCGGCCTCCACGGCCTCGGACACATCGACAAACGGATCCTCGTCCTCGTCGTCTTCGTCCAGAATCGGATCGACGCCATCGCCCATAACCGTGGTCACAGCAGTATCGGAGCCCTTTTGGCGAAGAATGCTCAGGTGAGGGCGAGCAGCACCGGGAACCGAAAGGGCCTCGTCGTCACCCCACGGGCTGGCGTTGACATCGGCGCGGCGGCGCTCGGCAAAATCGGCCGCACGGTCACGGGCGGAGCGCAGAACGCCGCCCACCGAAAAGCCGATGATAACCAAACCCACGACGACAAGACCCAGCAGGACCACCATCGCAATGGGTTTACCCAGGGCATTTTGCAGCATGCTGGCGATAAAGGCACCAATGTAGCCACCCGAGGCAGAAAGGTTTTGCGGCGTGAACATAAGGGCGCTCGAATCGCTCGTGCCCGGCACCATCAAAGACAGGATGGAAACCACGGCCACAAAGACCACGGCACCGCCGGCAACCGAACGCACGTTGAGCGGAGAATCCTCACCCAAAAAGAGCGTGGCGGCAAACAGCAGAATGACGATCGGCAGCACATAGGCACCCAGGCCAAAGCCAAGGTGGTAGAAACCGGCGACCGCAGCCGTCACGGGCGCGGAAGCCGGCGAAATTACGGCAATAAAAGACGCGATGGCCAAAACGGCGATAACGACGCCCGCGATATCACGGTTGGCCGAGGGCTCGACCAAGGGTTCGAAATCGTTGAACTCGTCCTCATGACCCTTATTGGCACGCAGATGGGAACCGGCACCCTTAGCAGATGCCGGTTGGTTGTTGGCCTTATTGCCTTTGGCGTTTTGTGCAGATCCGCGCGCCAAACTAAACCTCCATGACGACCGGGATGATCATCGGGCGAGTGCGCGTACGGCTCCAGATAAAGTTGGAGAGGGAGTCGCGCAGGGCCTTGCGAATAGCGTCGGAACCGCTGCTAGTAAAGCTGAACTTGCCCTTCTCGATCGTCTTCATGATGGACGCGGAGGCATCCTCGGAGAACTGGTCGTCGATGGCAAACGAAACACCGCGGCCCGAGAACTCGATGGCCTCGATCTTCTTGTGCTTAAGCGAGACGATGGCGACGGCCGTGACCATACCGTCGTTGGCGAGCTTCTGACGATCGCGCAGGACGATGGGGTCGGTATCGCCGATACGCAGACCGTCGACGTAGACGACGCCGGACTCGACGGGCGTACCGCGCTTGACGATGCCGCCACGCATCTCGAGCGTGTCGCCGTTGTCGAGGATAAAGATGTGATCATCCTTAATGCCCATCTTACGGGCAAGCTGGGCATGGGCGCGCAGGTGCACGGCCTCGCCGTGAACCGGCATAAAGTAGGTGGGCTTGGCCATGGCCATCAGAAGCTTGAGCTCCTCCTGGCTGCCGTGGCCCGAGACATGGACGAGGGCGCGATTCTTATCCCACACGTCGCAGCCAAGCTTGGCCAGGCTGTTGACAACCTGCTGCACGGCCTTCTCGTTGCCGGGAACGGGCGTAGCGGACAGGATGACGGTATCGCCCTCGTGGATGGAGAGCGTCTTGTGCTCGCCGTTGGCCATGCGGGACAGGGCCGACAGCGGCTCGCCCTGAGAGCCGGTGCACATGACGACGATCTTGTCGTCGGGCAGATTATCGATATCGAAGGCATCGATGATATCGGCATCGTCGATGTTGAGGTAGCCCAGCTCGCGCGCCACGCGGGTGTTGGTGAGCATGGAGCGGCCGGTCACGACGACCTTGCGACCGCACTTGCGGGCGGCGTCGCAGATCTGCTGCAGACGATGAATATGGCTCGAGAACGACGCGACGAACACGCGGCCCGGGGCGTTCTTGATGGCATGCAGCAAGCTGGGACCGACCTCGGCCTCGGACTTGGTAAAGCCGGGAACCGTGGCGTTGGTGGAGTCGGATAGCAGCAGGTCGATACCCTGCTTGGCAAAGCGGCTGATGGCGGCATAGTCGGGCGTGACACCGTCGATGGGCGTCTGGTCGAGCTTAAAGTCGCCGGTGTGCATAACGGTGCCCTGGTTGGTGCGAATGAACACGCCCAGAGCGCCGGGGATGGAGTGCGTCATCGAGAAGAAATCGAGCGAGATGCCACCCAGATTGACGTGGCTGCCGCCCTTGACCTCACGGAACTTGGGCGCGCGGATGCGGAACTCGGAGAGTTTGCCCTCAATAAAGCCGAGCGTGAGCTTGCTCGAAAAGATGGGCACCTTATTGTTGAGGTCCTGCAGCAGGTACGGAAGCGAGCCGGTGTGGTCCTCGTGGCCGTGGGTAACGACAATGCCGCGAAGTTTATCCTCGTTCTCCAGAACATACGTGTAGTCGGGAAGCACCAGGTCAATACCAGGCTGAGAATCGTCGGGGAACATAAGGCCAGCATCGACGAGCACCATGTCGTCGCCGCACTCGAAGACCGTCATGTTCTTGCCGATGCCGTCAAGGCCGCCGAGCGGAATGATCTTCAAGGGAGATGATTTTTTAGCTGCCATAGGTGAGTGTTGTTTCCTTTCTTCGAAACGGGTCTGAAACAACCGACGGGGCGCTTCTGGCAAACCGACCGCCGGGCACGTACAACAATGCATCACAAAGTCGATGCAGTAACCACAGTATGATACCCATTTGCACAACAACAGACCACCCATGCATCAAAGCCCCATCTGAACTGGTCTATCCCGCCGGTTTCCCGTGGGGCGGGCACTGATGAAGTTTCCTGCTCTACAGTCCTGCTCACGACGGAGGCCACATTAAGTGGCCTCCTGTTCGTGCGGAACTCGCGATAAA
>CABQMF010000010.1 GCA_902465265.1 uncultured Collinsella sp.
CAACGACTAGTCGTTTAAGAACGTCCCCAATGACTACTTGCGCTAGAGCATAAGTCACGCTAATAGTCAAGTTATGTCTGTTTAAACAAAATAGCAGCAGTACAAGCGCATTCGCGCTTGCCTAAAATCGATATTAATGAACAGCCTGCTTGTATCTGTAAAATGCATGGCTTGATGAGCGACGCCTTGTCGTGTAATGAGTCAAAAAGCAGTAACGTAATCAACTTGTAACAAACCTAAACGTTTAAACAAATAATCCAACCTTTTGCGGATTTAGCTATAATTCCACAATCCAAACAGGTATACTCCTTTCATGTCGTGTAGGAAATACGTAGACAAAAAGGAGGTTATGTGATGGTAAGTATTGTTCTTGCTAGCCACGGGGACTTGGCAGCTGGAATCAAGCAGACGGGCTCGATGGTCTTTGGCGATCAGCCGTCTGTTGCCGTGGTCTCGCTCGAGCCGAGCATGGGCCCCGACGATTTCCGTGCCAAGGTCGAGGAAGCAGTCGCTTCCTTCGAGGACCAGGAGCAGGTGCTCTTCCTCGTTGATCTGTGGGGCGGCACGCCGTTCAACCAGATCAGCGGGCTCATCGAGGGCCACGATTCCTGGGCTATCGTCACCGGTGTCAACCTGCCTATGCTCATCGAGGCATATTCGCAGCGCTTTGACGCAAAGAACACTGCACATGCGATCGCAAAACATCTCGTGACTGAGGCTAAGGCTGGCGTGCGCGTCAAGCCCGAGTCTCTGGAGCCCGAGGAGAAGAAGCCGGCTGCGGCCGCCGCTGCTCCTGCAGGCGCCATTCCTCCGGGAACGGTCATCGGCGACGGGCACATCAAGATTGCCCACGTCCGTATCGACACCCGTCTGCTTCATGGTCAGGTGGCCACCACGTGGACCAAGCAGATCAACCCCAACCGCATCATCGTGGTTTCCGACGGCGTTGCTCACGACGAGCTCCGCAAGACCATGATCGAGCAGGCTGCCCCTCCGGGAGTCCATGCCAACGTCGTGCCCATCAAGAAGATGGCCGAGGTCGTCAAGGACACGCGCTTTGGTGACACCAAGGCCATGCTGCTCTTTGAGAACCCGCAGGATCTGCTCAAGGCCATCGAGGCCGGCGTCGACATCAAGGAAGTCAACATCGGTTCCATGGCTCACTCCAAGGGCAAGGTCGTCGTCACCAACGCCGTCGCTATGGGCGATGACGACGTCAAGACTCTCGAGGCCCTCAAGGCCAAGGGCGTCAAGTTCGAGGTCCGCAAGGTTCCTTCGGATTCCTCCGAGGATCTCGACGCCATGTTGAAGAAAGCTAAGGCCGAACTGGCCGCTCAAGCATAGTAAAGGAGGGTCCGATACATGTCTGCAATCACTATTCTGCTTGTTGCGATTGTCGCGTTGCTTGCCGGTATGGAAGGCATTCTGGATGAGTTCCAGTTCCATCAGCCGCTCGTGGCATGCACGCTTATCGGTCTCGTAACCGGTCACCTTCAGGAGGGCATCCTCCTGGGCGGTTCGCTCCAGATGATGGCCCTTGGCTGGGCTAACGTCGGCGCCGCTGTCGCGCCTGACGCCGCTCTGGCCTCGGTCGCTTCTTCGATCATCATGGTGCTCGCCCTCAACGGCGGCGCCACCGATTCGGCCAAGGCCGTTACCGCCGCCATCGCCGTCGCCGTCCCGCTGTCGGTCGCTGGTCTGTTCCTGACCATGATCTGCCGTACCATTGCTACCGCTATCGCTCACGCCATGGACGGTTGCGCCGAGAAGGGCGACTTCTCCGGTATCGAGCGCTGGCAGTATGCTGCCATCCTCATGCAGGGCCTTCGTATCGCCATCCCGGCAGTGCTTCTGTGCGTCATCCCGGCCGAGGCCGTTACCAACGCGCTTAACGCTATGCCCGACTGGCTGTCCGGCGGCATGGCTGTCGGCGGCGGCATGGTCGCTTCCGTCGGTTACGCCATGGTCATCAACATGATGGCCACCAAGGAGACCTGGCCGTTCTTCGTCCTCGGCTTTGTCCTTGCTGCCATCCCTCAGCTCACGCTGATCGCCCTTGGCCTCATCGGCATCTCCCTTGCCCTCATCTACCTTGGCCTTAAGGATCTGGCCAAGCAGGGTGGCGGCATGGGCGGTGGCTCCGGCGACCCGCTCGGCGACATTCTGAACGATTACGAGTAGGAGGGGAGTGATACATATGGCAGAGAACAAGATTCAGCTCACCAAGGCTGACCGCAAGAAGGTTTGCTTCCGTCATCAGTTCCTTCAGGGCTCGTGGAACTACGAGCGTATGCAGAACGGCGGCTGGTGCTTCGCAATGATCCCTGCGATCAAGAAGCTCTACACCAGCAAGGATGACCAGATTGCCGCTCTTAAGCGCCACCTGGAGTTCTATAACACCCACCCCTATGTTTCCGCCCCCGTCATTGGCGTTACCCTCGCTCTCGAGGAGGAGCGCGCCAACGGTGCTCCGATTGACGACGTCGCCATTCAGGGCGTCAAGGTCGGTATGATGGGCCCGCTCGCCGGCGTCGGCGATCCCGCCTTCTGGTTCACCCTTCGCCCGATTCTGGGCGCTCTGGGCGCTTCCCTGGCCCTGTCCGGCAGCATCGCCGGTCCGCTGCTGTTCTTCTTCGCGTGGAACATCATCCGTTACGCTTTCCTGTGGTACACGCAGGAGTTTGGCTACAAGGTCGGCTCCTCCATCGCCAAGGACCTCTCTGGCGGTCTGATGGGCAAGGTTACCGAGGGTGCTTCCATCCTGGGCATGTTCATCATCGGTGCCCTGGTCGAGCGCTGGGTGTCCATCTCCTTCACCCCGGTCGTCTCCAAGGTCACGCAGTCTGCTGGCGCCTTTATCGACTGGGCTAACCTGCCCTCCGGTTCTGAGGGTGTCAAGGAAGCACTGACGATGTATAACTCCATCGGTGCTAACGCCCTTGATCAGGTGAAGGTCACCACGCTTCAGGCCAACCTCGATCAGCTCATCCCCGGCCTTGCCGCCGTGTGCCTGACCCTGCTGGTCTGCAAGCTCCTCAAGAAGAAGGTCAGCCCGATTGTCATCATCCTGGCTCTCTTCGCCATCGGCATCATCGGTCGCGTCTGCGGCTTCATGTAAGCACGCTTCGGCTTAAGACCGAGAGTAGCTAGACAAGGGCTTTTGTGCCATTGAAACGGACCGCACCCGGTGGGTACACTGGATGCGGTCCGATTGTTTTATTTGGAGGGCGAGGCGCGCATGGCGCAATCTCAGAACAGCACGGTCGATTTGGCAACGCCGGCAACCTGCCTGATGGGGCTTACCAGTCACGGTAACGTAATGGTGGGCAATAAGGCGTTCGAGTACTATAACGAGCGCAATCCCGAGGATTATATTCAAATCCCATGGGACGAGGTCGACTATATTGCCGCCGAGGTTTTACGCGGCACCAAGAAGATCACGCGTTTTGCCATCTTCACCAAGGACAACGGTCACTTTACGTTTTCGACGCGCGACGACAAAGAGACGCTTCGTGCGGTCCGCAAGTACGTCGACGAGGACAAGCTCGTGCGCTCGCCCGACTTCATCGATGTGACGGCCAAGGGCGCCAAGAGCATTCCCTCCGTTATCAAAAACCTCTTCCACAAAGGCAACTAGTCGCCTGCGACGTTCTTAAACGACTAGTCATTAAAGAACGTCGCAGGCGACTATCTCGAAGTGCGGCTATGCACTGCATGGTAGTGGCGTAAATCTGCTACACTAGTACAACATGCCTCCGTAGCTCAGGGGATAGAGCACCGCTCTCCTAAAGCGGGTGTCGACGGTTCGAATCCGCCCGGGGGCACCAGAGATTGACCGAGCCCGGTACCGCTATGGTGCCGGGCTCTTCTGGTTTAAAGTCACGTTCAGCCATGGGCGGCAATCCCACGTCAAAAAAGCGCCCGCTTGCTGGGGGAGCAAGCGGGCGCTTCTGAGCGAATGTGTTTGCGGTCTAAACCGCTCGGAGCAACAAGCGATTGACGTTAGTTGCTAGACTCGGAGTCGTCGCCGGAACCGGAGATGGAAACCGTCAGCGTGATCGTGCTGTCGGTGGACTGCTTGCCGGTGGGGGAGACGCCCGTAACGGTGGCATTCTCGTTGCCGCTCACGGGGTTGCCGTTCTGATCGCAGAATGCGATGTTGTAGAAACCGGCGTTGTTGAGCGCGGTGACGGCGGCGGAGATGCTCTTGCCGTACAGGTTGCCCGGGACGCTGGCCTTGCCGGACTTCTTGGCGATGACGACGGTGATCGTGGCGCCGGGCTTCTGCTTGCCGCTGGGGTTCCAGCTAATTACGGTGCCCTCGGTAACCGAGTCGTTTTCCTGGTAGCTCACATCGACGCCAAAGCCAGCCATGTCGAGAGCGTTGCGCGCCTGGGCCTCGGTCATGTCGGTCAGATCGGGCACCGAGGTGGTGTCCGGGCCGCCAGAGACCTTGTACGAGATGGTCGTGCCCTTCTCGACCTCCTTGCCGGCGGCGGTGCTCTGCTCAAAGACCTGGCCCTCTTCGGCCTCATTGGCTTCCTCCGAAGCACTGCCCTTCAGGCCCACGCTTGCCAGTGCGGCCTCGGCCTGGTCCTTGGTCAGGCCGAGGAGCTGCGGAACCTCAACCTTCTCGGAGGGCTTAGGGCCCTTGGAGATTACCAGGTTCACCCTCGTGCCCTTGGCCTTCTTGGTGTTGCCGTTGGGGGTCTGCTCAGCGACCTTTCCCTCGTCGACATCGTCGTTGTAGCTCTGGTCGACGGTGCCAACCTCAAGGCCGGCTTCCTTGATCAGCTCAATAGCGGTCTCCTGGTCCTTGCCCAGCACGTCGGGCACCGTGACCTGTTCGCCACTGAACATGCCCGTGGCAAAGGCCACTACAACGCCAATCACGGCGACGGCGGCAATCACGGCGGCGATGATTTTGTTCTTGTTGGACTTAGGCTTCTCGACCTCGTAGGAGCCCGTCGAGCCCGAGACAGCGCTACGGGCGGTGTTCTGACCGCTCACGCCCGAGACGGGGCGAACCATAGCGCGCGTTGAGTCGGAAAGCTCGCGGGTCTTGGTGGCACCCAGGTCGCCGGCGGCACCGATGATACGCGTGGGCTCCGAGACGTTGACGGCACGGCCGGACAGGTAGCT
This sequence comes from uncultured Collinsella sp., assembly GCA_902465265.1. Classification (GTDB taxonomy): domain Bacteria; phylum Actinomycetota; class Coriobacteriia; order Coriobacteriales; family Coriobacteriaceae; genus Collinsella. Next base: position 5,143 of record CABQMF010000010.1, read on the forward strand.
GTTGAGCACCTGGCGCAGCTCGTCGGCCGTCTGGAAGCGGTTCGCCGGGTCCTTCTCCATGCACTTGAGGATGATGCGCTCCAGGTCGGCATCGACGCCGGAGTTGATCTGGCTCGGCGGGATGGGGAGCTCGTTGACCTGCTTGAGCGCGACCGAGATGGCATCGTCGCCGTCAAAGGGTACGCGGCCGGTGGCGCACTCGTACATGACGACACCCAGCGAGTAGATATCCGAGGTGGGGCCGAGGTCCTGGCCGCGGGTCTGCTCGGGGCTTACATAGTGGGCGGTGCCCAGAACGTTGTTATCCTGCGTGAGGTGGCTGTTCTTAGCGCGTGCGATGCCAAAATCCATTACCTTGATGTTGCCGTCGGGCAGCACCATGATGTTTTGCGGCTTAATGTCGCGGTGGATGATCTCGTGCTTGTGTGCGACCGAAAGCGCGGAGCTGATCTGCGAGCCGATCTGCGCGACCTTCTTGGGATCGAGAGCGCCGTGGCTCTTGATGCCGCTCTTAAGGTCGGTACCGCGCAGGTACTCCATGACGATGTAGTAGGTATCGCCATCCTTGCCCCAGTCGTAGACGCCCACGATATAGGGGGAGGACAGGCCGGCCGCTGCCTGGGCCTCCTGCTTAAAGCGGGCGGCGAAGGTGGCGTCGCCGGCATACTGCGGCAGCATGATCTTGACGGCAACCGTGCGGTCGAGGACCTGATCCTGTGCACGGAAGACGGTCGCCATACCGCCTGTTCCCACCTTATCCTTGAGGAGGTATCTTCCCCCGAGGACCCTCTGTTCCATTCCTGCTCCTAACATAACTATTCGCTCAACGATGTGTGTAGTACCAAATGTATGGCCGCTGGGGCCGTGTGGCGCGTTGCCGCTAGCTCATCGGCCGCGGCGCGCCCCAAGTATCCGCTTTGATCACGGGCATCACGCTCCCTGTGCGGCGAGCGCCGCGGTCAGTACGATGCCGGCAATCTTGGCCGCCTCGACGTCGTGTTTGTCGAAATCCTCCAGGGCCACCGAGATGGCAACCGTGGGTGAATCGTAAGGTGCAAAGCCAACAAACATAGAGTTGACGTTGGTGCCGCCGGTCTCGGCCGAACCGGTCTTGCCGGCAACCTTGACGCCCGGAATCTGGGCATCGGTGCCGGTGCCGGACTGGACGACGGCGAGCATGGCCTGCTTGACCTGGTCGGCCGTGGCAGAGCTGACAGCCTGGCCCAGCGAGCGGGACTGCGTGGTCTTAACCACGGTCCCGTCCGGGGCGAGTATCTGTGACACAAAGAACGGGTCCATGACCACGCCGCTGTTGGCGATAGCGGCAGCGATCACGCAATTCTGCATGACGGTGGTCTGCGGGCCAGGTGTGTGGTCCATGCCGACGGGCTGGCCGGCGCCTGCCCAAGCGGTCTCCCACTCGGTCATAAGCGAAGGGTCGGCCATGATGGAAGCCGCGGTGGTCAGATCCTGACCGAGCTTTTGACCGTAGCCAAAGGCGTTGGCAAACTGGACGAGCGAGTTGGCGCCGACCTCGTTGGCCACCTGGCCAAAGACGACGTTAGACGACACGGCGAAGGCCTGCTGCAGGCTGATGGTTCCGTAGCTTTCGTTGGCGGAGTTGGTGACCGGCGCGTTGCCGATGTCCATGGAGCCGGGCGCCTGGTACGTGCTGGTAAGGCTGGCGGTGCCGGTTTCGAGCGCCGCGGAGAGCGTGACGACCTTAAAGGTCGAGCCCGGGGTGTACAGCGCGTCCATGGCGCGGTCGTACATGGAGCCGTCCTCGCCACCGCCCGACTGCATCAGGGCATCGATGTTGGTGTTGTCATAGGTGGGCGAGCTCGCGCACGCAAGGACCGCACCGGTACGCGGATCCATGACCACCACAGCGCCCTTAAAGCCCTTGAGCGCCTGCTCGGCAGCCGTCTGGATGCGCGAGTCGATGGTAAGCTTGGCGGTATTGCCCGGCTGGGTCTGCCCCGCGAGCGACGCGATGGCGTTGTTCCAGCTGGAGTAATCCTTGGAGCCGGTGAGCGTATCGTTCATGACGCTCTCGATGCCGGCGGTGCCGTATTGCTGGCTCACGTAGCCCACCACGTGCGCGGCCATGTTGCCGTTGGGGTAGGAACGGGCGTAGGCGCCGTCCTCCTGTTGCAGCGACTCGGCTAGTGTCACGCCGTCGGACGTGATGATGGAGCCACGCTGGATGTACTTGGAGCGGGCGATGGTGTGGTTGTTGGTCGGCATGTCCTGGTAATCCTTTGCCTTGATGACTTGGACATAGGTGAGGTTGCCGATAAGGATGGCGAACAGCGCCGTAAAGGCAAACACGGCACGAGTCAGACGGTTGGCAAGTGCCACGCGGCCGAGCACGCCGGACTCTGGCGTGTCGAGCAGGCGACGACGCATGCGAGAGCCCGCGGAGTGGTTGCCGTGGCTGTAGGAAGGTACGTTGGCAAAACGCGTACCGGTCGGGGCAGCGGCGGATGCGACCTGGTCATCGGTGATGGCGGCCATGGTGCCGGTGCCGGTGAGTTCGGCTTCGCGTCCGGTTGCCTCGTCGCCGGCGCGCAGCAGCAGCGCGACGATGATAAAGCTCGCCAGCAGCGAGGAGCCGCCCTGGCTCATAAAGGGCAGGGTGACGCCGGTCAGCGGGATCAGGCGGGTTACGCCGCCAACGATTAAGAATGCCTGGAAGCTGATGGCCGCCGTAAGGCCGGTCGCGCTAAAGGCGGCAAGGTCGGACTTGGCGCGGGCTGCCGTGGTGAGGCCACGCACGGCAAAAAGCATAAACAGGATGAGCACGGCGCCGCCGCCCAAAAGGCCCATTTCCTCGCCGATGGCCGAGAAGATGAAGTCGGACTCGACGACGGGGATGTTGTTTGCCATGCCGTTGCCGATGCCGACGCCAACCAGGCCGCCGTCAGCCAGCGAGTAAAGTGACTGTACGATCTGGTAGCCCTGGCCCTGGGCGTCCTTAAACGGATCGACCCAGACCTGAAAGCGCACTTGCACGTGAGACAGGAACTTGTAGGCGCCCACGGCTCCAACGGCCAGCAGCGCAAGGCCGATGATGACGTACGAAAAGCGTCCCGTGGCAACATAGAGCATCAGCAAAAAGATGGTGTAGAACAGGACGGCCGAGCCCAGGTCGCGTTCGAAGACGACGATAAGCAGGCACACGCCCCACACGGCAAACAGCGGCAGCAGCAGGCGGAAGCGCGGAATCTTGAGGCCCAAGATCTTGCGGTTGGAGATGGAGAGCAGCTCGCGGTTCTCGGCCAGATAGCCTGCCAGGAACAAGACGATGAAGACCTTGGCGAACTCGCCGGGCTGGATGGTGAAGCCCGCGATGCGAATCCACAGCTTGGAGCCCGAGATCGTGGTGCCGATAAAGATCGGCAGCATCAGCAGGATGATGCCGATAATGCCAAAGGTGTACTTGTAGCGCATGACCACGTCGAGGTTCTTGACCAGTGCGAGCGTTCCCACCATGAGCGCCACCGAGACAAACAAGATGATGAGCTGCGAGATGGCGAGGTCGGGGGCCAGGCGCGTCACGAATGTGATGCCGATGCCCGAGAGCACAAAGACGATGGGCAGGATGGCGGGGTCGGCGCCGGGTGCCAGGATGCGCACGGCGATATGCGCCGCGGCGAAGGCGGCGAACAGGCCGATCGGTACGGCGAGCGTCTCAAAGGAAATTGTGGCACCTGCGGTGAGCACGTACATCGCATAGAGCAGGATGACGGGGAACGCCGAGGCGATGAGCAAGAGCAGTTCGGTGTTGCGGCGACTCATAAGCGGCACTCCCTTTCTAATTCTTATCGGAGGCTTCGGCCTCGGCTGACTGTTCGGCGGTTTTCTCGGAATCTGACTCGGAGGTGGATTCCTGATTGGTGTTGTCGCGAATCGTTTGCGCGTCAATCACCTGACGGGTCTGCTCTTCGTCAATCTGGTGGCGGTACTTGGAAATGGTGTCCTGCGCATCGTCGACACTCGTTTGCGGAATGCCTGCCTTCAGGCGGTTTTGCGTGTCTTCGGGCAGGTCGGACAGCTTGATGCTGGTTTCGCTCTCGAGCCAGTGGAGCTCGACCCCGAGCGTCTTGCCGGGCAGGCCGCGCCAGACGGCGACATTGCCGTGGTAGGTTCCCAAGTAATAGGAGCCGGTGACGCCCGTGTATGCCCAGATGCCTGCTATCAGCACAAAGACAAGGGCCAAGACGGTGGCGATGGTGACATTGCGGCGTCGGACGCGTTTTGCCTCGCGCATGACGCCGTCGTCGACCAGGTCGACGACCACCACGGTCACATTGTCGTGGCCGCCGGCGGCGAGCGCCGCGTCCACCAAGTTGTCGACACAGATCTGTGCGCTCGAGGACTGCGTAGCGATGTTCTCGATATCGCTATCGGGAATCATGCTCGAAAGACCGTCGGAGCACAGAATCAGGCGGTCGCCTTCCTCGATGTGCAGGGTAAAGTGGTCGGCATACATAGCGGGATCCGAGCCCAGCGCGCGGGTGATGACCGAGCGGTTGGGGTGGACGCGGGCCTCGTCGGCCGTAATCTCGCCGGCATCCACGAGCTCCTCCACGTAGGAATGGTCGCGGGTCACGCGGATGAGCGTACCCTCGTGGAGCAGGTAGGCGCGCGAGTCGCCCACGTGGGCGATGGCGAGCGTGTCGTTTTCGATGTAGGCGCAGGTGGCCGTACATCCCATGCCGGGTTTGCCCAGGCCGTTGAGGGCGGCCTCGATCACGGCGGCGTTGGCGGCCTCGACGGCTGCGGCCAGGCGCGCGGCGTCGGCGGACTGCGGCGCCGTCTTGGCGATGGTCTCGACGGCGATGGAGGATGCCACCTCGCCGGCGGCGTGTCCTCCCATGCCGTCGCACACGCAAAAGAGCGGCGACTGCACCAGATAGGAGTCCTCATTGTGTGGGCGTACGCACCCGACGTCGGAGCGGGCGCCCCACATAAGCTGCGTGGTGGTGCCGGCGTCGTAGGTCGAGTCGGTCTCGATTCGCTCGTCGGTCAGCGGCTCGAAGCTCATGGTCGAGCCGGGATCTTTGAGCTTTGCCTCCACGGCGGCGACATCGATCTCGGCGGTGTCGCCGGGGGAGACGGTGTCGGCATCGTCTCCCGACTCGGCGTCGGAGACGTCCGGAAGGTTGAGATCTTCGGTTACGCGGTCGGCGGGATCGCCGTCCTGCTGCGGCTCGACGGCCGTCGGCTCGGGCGTCGCAAAGTGCGACGGCGCGGGCGTGCTCTGGGATTGAGCGGAGGACTCGGGAGCTGCGGCGGGCGCGGCAACGGACTGCTCGACTTCGGCAGGCGTTGCGGATGCGGGTGCCGCCTCGCTTGCCGGGGCGACGGGGAATACCGGCGCGGCAGGCTCGGGGGCGGCAAACACGGCAGCGCTCTCGTTAATCGCCTCGGCGACGGGCTCGGCAAAGTGAGCCGGTGCGGGCGTTGCCTCCGGTTCCGCGGACTGCTCGGCAGCGTGCGCGCCGATGGGGGCGTCGAGCTGGTCGGTGTCGGCGTCCTCGTCATCGACGAGTGCCGGATATTCTTGAGTTACATGCGAAAGAGGCAGGGAGAACACGGTGTCCTCGGGCTCCACGGTCGCAGGGCGCGCCGGAGCGGCATGGGCCGGCGCAGCTGCGGGGGCAGTTGGCGTCTCGGGCATGGTTGCGGACTTGTTCTCCTCGTCGATCATCGACGGTTCACCTTCATGACCACGTCGCCAATCTGGACTTCATCGCCCTCGCGCAGCGTTGCGGGCTCCACCAGCTGACGGCCGTTAACGAGCGTGCCGTTCAGCGAGTTGAGGTCTTCGATGATGAGTGCCGGGCCCTGCAGCGAAAAGCGTGCATGCGAGGCCGAGACAAACGGTTCGTTGATGCAGATGTCCGAGGACGGCGAACGGCCCACGATGACGGGGCCGAGCATGTCTACATGGATGCCACGGATGCCGCGCGGACCCTTGTCCACATCGATCGTCCAGATAGCGGAGTCGCGGCGCTGGCCGCGTACGAGTCCCACGCCGGTTTTCATGACGGCGAACAGGAAGATGTAGAGCAGGGCGACCAGGACGATGCGGCCTGCAAAAAGGACGATATCGATGTTCATAAGCGACTATCCCCTAAATTCAAAGGTGCTCAGGCCAAACGTCAGCAGATCGCCGTTGCGCAGCGGGCAGCGCGTGATGCGGCGGTTGTTGACGAGCGTGCCGTTGGTGGAATTGAGGTCCTCGATCGACCAGTCCGAACCGGTAAAGGTGAGCTGGGCGTGACGGCGCGACACGTTGGGGTCGCGCAGGGCGATGTCCGAAACCGAACGCTCGCGACCGATGGTCACCTGCGCGGAAGTGATGCTGTGGCTCTCGCCGCTCACTACGTCGACGAGCTGGGCGAGCGGGCGCTGCGGGGCGCGGGTGCTCGCCATGTTGGAGGCAATACCGGCCGCGGCGCCAAGGCCCACGGCGGCGCCGGTCGCGGCGGCTCCGCCCATACCGGCGAGGGCGTCACGAGAGACGGTCTGCGGCACGGGGATGGGCGCGGCGGCGGGGTCGGGGACGTTGGGCGCAAAGGGATCGGCCACGGCGAGCGGGTCGGGAGCGACGGCGCGGGGCGTCGGCTGCTGGGGCATGGCGGCGGGGTGCTGTTGCTGCGGAGCGGCGAATTGCTGCTTGCCGGCGCGGGGAGCGCTGGCGGCGCGGCTTGCGGCCGAGTTGTTCTGGCCCAGGCCATTCTGGTAGGCGCGCTCTTCCTCGTACAGACGACCGAGCGTGGGGGCGTCGACGTTCTCGGCAAAGACCGAGAACTTACCGGCACGCAGCTGCGGGTCGATCATAAAGCGAACGAGGGGTTCGCCGACAAACACGTAGCGGCGCTTTTCGGCCTGTGCCTTCACAAACTCGCGGACTTCGCGCGAAAGCTCGGGGTAGAACGGGGCGAGCATGGGATCGTCGTCGGCGGCGATCAGGATGGTATAGAGTGCCGGCGCGGTGTTGACGCCGTTTATCACCAGAGTCTGATCCTCCATGTCGCGAGCGGCCTGCTTGGCAAGCTTCTTAAAGGAGAACGGGGCACGGGTGGCACCGAAGATGCCGGCCACGTGGTCCTCGAAGATGTTCAGGAAGTTCACGAAAGATCACTCTCCGTATAGGTTCTTTGGTATCCGAGCAAATATAGGCATATCCCAACGATTATAGAGGATAGGGTTCCCGCAACCGCCGCCTTGACGACGACCGCGGCCGCAAGGCTGGCAATTTCCATATGGTGTGCAAGACAAAGCGATGCCGCGGAGCCTATTCCGCAGCCGGCGATGGCAGCGATTGCAGTCAGGTTCGAGCCCTGCTCGGCACGCTCGGCATGGGCGTTGAGCAGCAGAGACGTCAGTGCAGCTGTCGCCGTGACGAGCACAGCGGCAGCCCAGAAGAGCATGTCTCCCAGCGCCGCGGCAACATTGCCGAGCCCCAGCACGCCTCCGGCGGAAAGCGCAACCGTAGCCAGGCGGCCAAAAAGCGCGCCCATCCCCGTGGCTGCCGCGGCGCTTGCCGGGCCGAGCCAAAAGGCCGCGATGCCGGCGGCAACCCCGGCGGCAAGGAGGACGTCGCCCGTTAGACAGCCAAGTGCCACTGCGCAGGTGAGCGCGGCGCTCGCGGCGGCCTCGGTGCGGCCCCAAGCGATCCACCATCCGGACATGGTGGCGGCAAAGAGCACCGCGACGGGCAGCATCGACAGGATGCCCTGCGCCTGCATAGTGGCGTTGGCCATAAGTACCAAAAAGCCCACGGCCGAGATAGCCGAGCCAATCTGCGGGGCCAGGCCGGCGGCCGCCCCAATCGCGATGGCCGCGGCAATAAGTCCGGGAAGCGCCGCGACGCCAGCCGTCTGCATGAGCAAAAAGCTGAAGGCTCCGCATGAGAGCGCCGAGATGGCGCGCATGGTGTAATCGCGTGCGCAGCTCCAGCGCGTGCCCGCCCAGCCAAGTGCGGGGTCGACTTCGATGGCGTCGTCCTCGTAGGTCGATGGCTCGATACCGTCTGCCGCGCACTCGTCATCCGACAGCTCGCCCACCATCTGCTCCAGGCTGCGACGGCCCTCGCGCACGCTGCCTAAGCCGGCGAGCAGCTGGTCGCAAAATGCCTCGATGCTGTTGGGGCGGTCTTGCGGCATGGGGGAGAGGGCGCTCATGAGCGCAGCCTCGGCTCCCGGGGGAAAGTGCGGGATGAGCTCGCTGGGGTAGGTGGCACCACCGATGATGCGGCCGAGCGAGTCGCCGGGCGTGGCGGCCATAAAGGGAGCGCTGCCGCACAAGCCCTCATAGATCACGCAGGCAAGGGCAAAGACATCGGCGCGCTCGTCGACCGTGCCGGTCTCGATATCGAGCTGCTCGGGCGGCATGTAGCCGATGGTGCCGCCACGCGAGCCGCCAAAGCCACCGGCAGACGACAGCCGCGCCATGCCAAAGTCGGTGAGCTTTACATTGCCCGAGTGGTCGATGAGCACGTTGGCGGGCTTAATGTCTAGGTGGAGCACGCCATTGCTATGGGCGAAGGTGAGCGCCTGGCCCAGCGCGTCGGCAATGGCCGCGGCCTCGTCAAAAGTGAGCGAATGGCCGTCCACGCGATGCAAAAACTCGGCTAGGGACATGCCGTCGACATACTCCATGACCAGGTAGGCATAGGCGGTGTCGTGCGTAAAGTCGATGACCTGCACGATATTGGGATGTTGAAGCATGGCGGCGGTATGCGCCTCGCGCAGGACATCCATGATGTCGCTGGCGGGCATGCCGGCGCCGTCTGTGAGGGGGATGCGCTTAATGGCCACGCGGCGGCGCAGGTGCGTGTCGCGGCAAATCTCGATGGAGCCAAAACCGCCGGTCGCGAGCGTCTCGAGCGGCTGGAACCGCTTGAGCAGCTCGCGAGAGCTGGTGCCCTCCAAGGGAACGTCCGGCGAGAACCGGGCGGTATGTTGCGAGAAAAGCGGCATGGCCAACCCTCGTGCGTTTAAAGTTCGTTTGCGAGCGGCGGGCGCGGGGCGTGGCCCGTTCCTGCGTTCGCGGTGGCATAGATGCTGCTAGTTTAGCACGCTCGGGCGCATGGTGAAGGTAGCGGGGCGAGGTGGCCTATCTGACTTGGTCCTCGTCTCGACCCATCCGGAAAGCGCGCCCCAGTTTTCGTCCAAATTGTGGGATGCGTTTTCCGGATGGGGTAGGCTGCGGAAACTGTGTCCCAGAATATTGGCCTAGAACGGGATGCATTTTCCGAATCGGCGCTCAAAAGGAAACCGCATCCCACTTTGGAGCTCCAAAACGGGATGCGGTTTCCGCTGTCAATCTAAGTTTTGCCTAAGCAAGCGACCGAAGCTTGGGCCGGGAACTTGGCCTTAACGTTTCTTCTTGCTCTTCTTCTGCTTACGCTGCTTGCCCTTGGTCTCCTGGGGCTGGTCGCCCTGCTTGGCCTTGGCAGCGGCCTTTTCGGCCTTCATCTTCTTGCGTTTGGTCTCGATGCGCAGCTTTTTGTTGATGCGCGCCTTAAGGAAGGAGCCAAACTGCTCGGCATCACCACGCACAAAGGTGTCCTTAGGGATCGTCACGCCCTGGTCGGCGAACATGGCCACAAAGATGCGCTCGCCGTCGAGTACGTGGTCGAGCTTCTCAAACGGGAAGAACTGCGACTTGCCGCTCTTGCCCCAGACCATCAGGCCGTCCTCGTTGGCGGCGACGCGGCGATAGCGGCCGCCCATGGACTCGTCGGCCTCGACGGCATCGATAAAGTCGCGGGCGAGCGTGTGGTGCAGGTTTTTGCTCCACCAGGCCAAAAAGGCGCCGAACACGATCAGGACGACGCCAAACTTGATCCAGTTGCCGCCGGCCACCAGCATGCCGATGCCGATGAGCGCGGCAATTGCCGCGGCGACATACAGCGAGCCGCGGCGCCTGGGCGAGGCAACCAAGCGGGCGAAATCGGTGACGAGGTCGTTTTCGTACTGATACTCGTTGAGGTACAGGATGCCGTCATCGGCTGCTGCCTGCGCCTCGAGCGCGACCTCGACCTGGTCGGCTGCTTCGGAGGGGACGAGGTTGGGCTCTGCGTCTGCCATGCTCTTTGGACTCCTATCGCGGCGGGCTCGCCGTACGGGTTATTATGGATGCAGTATGCCGTGCGACCGCATGGCCGCCGCGGCAACAAGACTCAGTATACCCGGGGGAGCACCCATGGAATCGTTGTATCGAAAGTATCGCCCGCTCACCTTCGACTCCGTGGTGGGCCAGCAACATATCGTCTCGACGCTCGAACACGCCATTACCGAGGGGCGCCTGTCCCACGCGTACCTGTTTTGCGGTCCGCGCGGCACGGGCAAGACCACCATGGCGCGTATTCTTGCCAAGGCGCTGCTCTGCCGCAATGCCGAGGCGGCGCGCGGCGAGGGTGCGAGCGGCTGCATGCCCGACGGCACCTGTGAGGAATGCGAGCTCATCGCCGAGGGCAACCACCCAGACGTCTACGAGCTCGATGCCGCAAGCCGTACCGGCGTAGACAATGTGCGCGAGGAGATCATCAACTCCGTTAACTTTGCCCCGGTGCGCGGCAAGTACAAGATCTATATCATCGACGAGGTCCACATGCTCACGACGGCGGCGTTTAACGCGCTGCTCAAGACGCTCGAGGAGCCGCCGGCGCACGTGATCTTTGTGCTGTGCACCACCGACCCGCAAAAGATTCTGGAGACCATCCTTTCGCGCTGTCAGCGCTTCGATTTCCACCGCATCGGTAACGAGGATATCGAGCACCGCCTGGCATACGTGTGCGAGCAGGAGGGCTTCGACTACGACGACGAGGCGCTTGCCATCGTGGCGCGCCATGCCAAGGGCGGCATGCGCGACGCGCTCTCCACGCTGGAGCAGCTGAGCGTCTTCGGCAACGGCACCGTGCATGCGGACGATGCCCGCTCGCTTTTGGGCGAAGTTTCGGACCAGATTCTGGGCGAGTTTGCGCGCGCCATTGCCGATCGCGATGTCGCCGAGCTCTATGGGCTGATTCGCATGCAGGTCGAGGAGGGCAATGACCTGCTGGAGCTGACGCGCGACCTGGTGGCACATGTGCGCGACGTGTATGTTGCCTGTGTTGCCGGTGCCCGTGCCGAGCTGTTTGAGGGCGGGGCCGAACAGGCCGAAGCACTTGCTGCCGAGGCCGCTGCCTTTGGCGAGCATCCTGCCGATCGTTTGGCTCGCGTGCTGACGGTGCTCGACGATGCCGCCTTGGAGATGAGGGGTGCGAGCGACGTGCGCCTGGTGCTCGAGATCGCCTGCACCCGCCTGGCGCGTCCCGAGGCCGATTTGACGATTGAAGCTTTGGCCGAGCGCGTGGCTCGCTTGGAGGCCATGGTTGCCAACGCCGCCGTTCCGGCGAGCGTGGCAGCTGCTCAAGCGAGTGCGCCTGCAGCATCCGTACCTGCTGTCCAGCAGCCGACGCTGATTTCGGGTGCCCGAGCTGCTACTCCTGCGGCGACCGCCGCCCCCGCTGCTACGTCCGCGCATCAGGGCGGCATGCCTTGGGACCGCGGCGCTGCTGTTCCGGCTGCCCAGCCTGCGCCCAAGTCCGCGGCTCCGGCTCCCGCGCCCAAACCTGTAACGCCTGCACCTCAACCCGTTGCGGCTCCGGCTCCCGCGCCCGCTGCATCGACCGCGCCGGCGTCCAAGCCCAACAACGCCGCCCAGGTTGCCGCCGCCGGTGCTGCCGAGACCCCTGCGGTCGAGGACGCCGGCGAGCTCCAGCGCAAATGGGTCGAGGTCGTCGAGCGCGTCAAGGCTCGTCAGGCTTCCTATGCAGGCCTGCTACTCAACGCCCGCGCCACGGCCGACGATGGCTCCAAGCTCACGGTCTCGTTCCCCGCGGGCTCGACCTTTGCCATCAAGATGCTCGGTCGCGCCGACACGCAGTCGGTGGTCCTGCCGACGGTCTGCGCGGTCTTCGGTCGTCGCACTGTCGACTACGTCCTGGATGGAGGTGGCACGCCGGCTCCTCAACATGAGGAGCATTCTCCATCTGCACGGGCTGCGGCATCTGCGGACCCGCAACCCGTGTCCTCGGCGGCCCCTGTATCCTCGAGCGCCAGCGCGCCGCAGCGGCAAGCGACGCCGGTGATGGCACCGACCCCGTCGGCGCCTAAGCCCGCTGCGCCCAAACCTGCTGCTCCGGCACCCGCGCCCAAGTCATCCGACCTGGCTAAGGCCCCCTGGCTGCGCTCCAACAACCCTGCCGGCGCTCCCGCTACGGGCAAGCTCCCGACCGAGCCCGCGCCCCGCGCGCCCGAGCGCGCGTCCGCTCCCAAGGCTCAGCCGTCTGCGCAGTCTGCTCCGTGGGAATCCGAGCAGGTGCCCTACGACGATGCTATGGTCGGCGGTTTTGCTGCCGATGCTGGCGGGGACGATCTGCCCCCGTTCGACGTGCCGGGTGCGGCGTCCGCGCCCAAGCCCGCTGCAACTGCCCCTAAAGAGGAGGACGCCCCCGCTGCCCCTTGGGAGTCTAACCCCGGCGCCGGCAGCCCCTTCGGCCACCAGGGCGCAGCCCCGAGCATCCCGCAGACCGAGGACGAGGCCAAAGCCCTCATCCGCAGCGTCTTCGGTCAGTCCACCATCTTCAAGCCGGTGGAGTAGCTGCGCAGGCGGGTATACCGCTCAAGAAGAGGGCTCAATGTCCGGGCGCATCTGTATTTCGGACATGTGTAGTGTGGTGCCACGTATCTCGCATTCGAGCAGGCAGGTGCGCGACGGTCGGTCTAGGATGCTGAGGTCGATACGATACGCCGCATAGCTGTCCGTGTACTCGACTTGCTCGGCGTTGAGGGTTGCTCCGATTGTCAAGAAAGAGCCCGGTTCGGCATCGACAATCTTGGAGTCCTTTATCTTGACCTTGAACTCTTGGTAGAGGGACGGGCTGTTGTAGTAAATGGTCCGGGTTCCGTCGGTGCACTCATCGGTCGCTTCCCATTTGACGACGGGCTTGTCCGAGCTGGCTATCAGCAGTTCTGCTCCAAAAGCTATGGCATGGGTGATGACAACCAGCAATGCCCAGCCGACAAAGAGATAGAGAACCACATATGCAGCGGGGTGTTTTGAGCGGATGTTTTGGAGTACGGCTGGGACATTCACGAGGGCACCTCCAAATTGTCATCTATGACAATCAAATTATACCCGGCCACCATGCGCGCCGCCTCGAGCAGCGGCTTGGCATTTAGCCATTTAGTGGTACGCATAAAATGTCAGATTCCGGCTCTACAAGATTTAGCTTTCAGTTTTATTCAGATGCGAATTATTCAACTTTGCATAATCTTTGGGCGCGGCTTGTACTCTAGGACATGTATATCGACTGAGGTAGCGCGACCGCCCCGCTCGCTGGCCGCGCGCCGTGGTACGATTTTTGAGTTTGAAAGTCTCGCCGCGTCCCGGCTGCCCTTGCAGCTTGGCGTGCGGCCGCACGTAAAGGAGCCATTATGGCCGGTATGAACATGCAGCAGATGATGAGGCAGGCCCGCAAGATGCAGGAGCAGCTTGCCGCCGCGCAGGAGAACCTCAAGTCCCAGACCGTCGACGCCTCCGCCGGCGGCGGCATGGTCAAGGTGACCGTTAACGGCGAGATGGAGCTCGTCAACCTCACCATCGACCCCGACGCGCTCGATCCCGAGGACGTCGATATGTTGCAGGACATGATCATGGCCGCTGTCAACGAGGCCGTCCGCGGCGTCAACGAGCTCGCCAACAAGCAGATGGGCGCCATCACCGGCGGCCTCAACATCCCGGGCATGCCGTTCTAAGACACGCATATATATATGAGTGCGAATCACAGTCTGCAAAAACTGCTCGATGAGCTGGGCCGTCTGCCGGGCATTGGTCCCAAGTCGGCCCAGCGCATCGCCTATTATCTGCTCGAGGCCGATGCCGAGGAGGCCCGCCGCCTGGCCGAGGCCATCCTGGAGGTCAAGCAGGAGGTCCACTTTTGCAGCCGTTGCTTTAACTACGCCACGGCCGACGAGTGCTCCATCTGTCAGGATCCGATGCGCGATACCACTCGCATTTGCGTGGTGGGCGAGCCGCGCGACGTCCAGGCAATCGAGCGCACGGGCAGCTACCATGGCCTGTACCATGTGCTGGGCGGCGTGATCAGCCCCATGGACAAGATCGGCCCCGAGCAGCTGCATATCCGCGAGCTGCTGGCGCGCTTGGGCCACGAGGACATCCACGAGGTCATTATCGCCACCAATCCCAACATTGAGGGCGAGACCACGGCGAGCTACCTCGCTCGCACCATCAAGCCATTGGGCGTTGAGGTATCGCGTCTTGCGAGTGGCCTTCCCGTGGGCGGCGACTTGGAGTATGCCGACGAGCTTACGCTTGGCCGCGCTATCGAGGCCCGCCGCGCGATCTAGGCGGCGTCAGCTCCGCGGCATGTCCCGTCGGCCTGCCGCACGGGGCGCTCATAATTGGGCGCGCGTTCATTTATTTGTTGTGCAACAAACCTGCTTTTCATCCGCTTATCGCGTGGATGGGTCCGCTCGCACCTCGTATTTGCCCATTCGTTGCGCAACCTTTTGGGTTCGCTGATACACTCAACTGTGGATATGAAAGAATGCGCCGCTCCTGAGCGGCGTGTTTTTGTTGGAGGAGAACGCATGCGGCCCGGGGGCACTCAGACAAAGCATGGCGCCGCGGTGCGCATGCGACGCCGGCTGGGCCTGGCGCCTCGGGCGTATGTGCTGCTGTCTTGCTCGCTCGTGCTGGTCGTAGCCGGTGTTTCGGCTTATGGCACGACGGTGCCGTCCATGGTGCAGGCGCATGCTGCGCGCGAGCTGCATATTGGGCGCAAGGCCAAAAGCGACTTGGGAACGACAACCGGATATGCGTGGGCGAGCGTGGTCTCGCATGTTGTGTTCGGTGGCGACGATGCGGACGGTCCCGAAACATCGGACAACGAGGTTACGCTGGCAAACGGCAAGACCATCGTGCTCACCAACACCAAGATCATCCATCATCTTTCCGATAACAGCGTTTCGACCGTCGTGAACAAGGCCGAGCAGCAAAAGGGTCAGGATACGCAGCAGTCGGGGAAACCTGGCGGCTCCGGTTCGTCTGGCTCCAGCTCCGATTCGTCGAACTCGAGCGGTGGCTCCGGTTCGGGCTCCGCCTCCGGCGGGTCTGGGAGCAACAGCTCGACGGGCGGCAACACCGGTGGCAATACAAACTCCAGCGGCCTTTCGGCTGCCGAGGAGGAAAACATACACAGTTGGCTCGTGACCAAGTGCAATATGCTCGACGGCTATGTCTCTCGGGCAAATAGCGCGGTCTCGACCTATAACGCAACAGGCGATACCGGGCCGTGCGATAGCCTGGCCGACGATATGTTTGTCATCCGTGCCGAGTTTGGCCGGCAAACGTTTTCTCCCCAGTCAAAGTGGTATCAGCAATACGCTAACCTATGGGGCTGCTACACCAATCTGTGCAAATGGGTGGGGCATTACGGCAATGACGACGTCGCGCTCAACACCTTCAATACCAAAGTGGCGGCGATCGCCCTATGACGAACGACCTCGCTTCTGCGGCAGCCCAGTCGCTCAACCGTGATCCCATGGTGGGTCTGCGCCTGGCGCGCGTCGATGGGTTTGAGCCGGCCGTCGCCCTGGGCGCGGACGAGCTTCCCGCCTACCTGCGCCGTTTTACGATGTTGTTTGCCGATGACGCCACCATGCGCCGCGGCGGTATCGGCCGTGTGACGCGTGCCGTCAACGCGCAGGGCGAGGCCGTGGCGCTCAAGCAGCTCATCTTGCCAACGCGCGACGAATTTGATGACGATGTCGCCCACGAGGCGCTGGTCACCAAGTTCAAGGCGGCGTTTCGCGAGGAATATGAATGCCATCGTGCCCTTTCGGGCCTTAAGGGCTTTCCCCGCTTGTACGGGTGGGGCGAGGTCGACGGCGTGCCCGCGATTGTCATGGAGTGGGTCGAGGGCGAGACGCTCGCTCGCCTGCGCTCGCGCCTTGCCGTGGACGACGCCGGGCGTCTGTCGCCGCTCGTGGCGGCGCGCCTGGGTCACGACCTGTTCGATCTGCTCTGCCGCATGAGCTTGGTAGGCGACGGTTTTGTCCACCGCGATATCTCGCCCGCTAATATCATGGTGCGCACGGCGCGTCTGCCGCTCGACCGACAGCTTGCCGAGGGCACCTTCGACCTGTGCTTGATCGATTTTGGCTCGTCGCTGGCGCTCGAGCCCGCCTCTGCGGTGGCCGGCACCGGCGGCAAGGCGTCGTTTACCGAGCGCTATGCCACGCTGCGCCGTGCGACGGTTGCCTACGCCCCACCCGAGATGCTCACCGACGATATCCCCGACCTGCGCATGCTTCGCATGTCGCCGGCGATCGATGTCTATGCAGCGGCGAGTACGGTCTACGAGCTCATTGCCGGTGTCGCGCCGTACGAAGTAGCGCCGGGTGCGTCAGGTACTTCGGGCTCGCGCAAAAAGACACGCGATATCGCCAGCCCTTATCGCCTCAAGATGGATACGCTGCCCGATTATCCCGTCGGCGCCCACGCGCCCGGCTGCGACTTGACGCAACTGCTGCGACGCGAGCCCGATGTGGCACTTGCCGCGGCCGAACAGGCTCAGCAGCTGGGGCTCGATCCAAATTCCGAGGATCTGCGCGATGCGCTGGCGTTTGTCGACGCTCAGCTGTTCGATGTGGTGATGGCCTGCCTGTCCTGCCATCAGGAAGATCGTCCCGAGCCGGCTGCGGTGGAGGCGGCACTCTCGGCATTTTGTGACCACTATGCGCAAAATGTCGCCCGCTCGCTTCGCGCCGAGCCGCTCATGCCATGCCCGATGGAGGTATCGGGCCGGGCGATGCGACGTATGGCGATGGTTGGTGCGACGGCGGTATGCGGCGTGCTTTGGGCTGTGGTCGTGGTATCAGCGGCGTTTTTGGTGTCGGGCGCCCATGTGACGCTCGTCGTGGGACCGCTTATGTGGTCCGGGAAGCTGCCGGCCATTATCGCCGCGCTGGCGTTGGCGCTGCCGGGCATGGTGGGCATCGCCGCCGGGGCCTTGGCGCGCGATCGCCGTGCGGGATTCCTGCAGGGCGTGTTGGCCCTTTCCGCCTGCGAGGTTCCGGCTCTGGCCGCACTCGCATGTGCCGTGTTTTCCCAGCATGCCGTGGCGGGTGGCCTGGTGGCCGCCATAATTGCAACCTATGCGCTCACGTGGTTTTTGCTAGCGATGGGGTTTGCCTTTGAGCTTCCCGTCGTGTCAGCACGACGTGCGAAAATTTCCATGGCGACGCCGCTTGCGGGCGGAGCCGCGGCTGTCCGCGCCTTTGGCGGGCCGGCCGAAGTATCCGACACGATCTCTGCGACCAAGGAGGGCTAAGCCATGGCTTCTCAAGCTGAGCTCACCCCGTGCGGGGCAATGTTTGACATCTTTAAGCGCGCCGCGCACCTGAGCCATATCGAACTGTGCGGCCTGGTGCTCTCGAGCCGCCCGCTCGCCGACGGCCGTAGTCCGCAGAGCCGTGCCGCCGATCGCTCCTGGGTTTCGCGCTTTATCGTGCGCGCGCCGGTCGGCACGCTGCAGGAACGTTATTTTGCCGATTACGGTACCTCGGCCGCGCGCATTATGTCGCAGCTGGCCCTGCGCCGTCGCAATCCCATGGACGCCGCGGCCGTGACCAATATGGTGTGCGGCCCCGCTGGCGAGCCCATGGTGTTGGCACTCGAGGAATGCCACCAGGACACGAATCTCTATCGCAATGCGCTCGAGCGCCTGTCGCAGGCGGCTGAACTCATGCCCGCCGAGCGCGCCGAGGCCATCCTGGTGTTGTTTGTCGCCGTGGGCTGCTCGGCAGATGTACGTTCGTCGGTGACCTATGCCATCGACTACGCTCATGCGACCTGTGGCGGCGCCACGTCGACGCCGCGCTCGCTGAGCACATCTTCGGTCGCGGGCGAGCACGAGGTCGCGCCGGCGCATCCGCTGGGACTGCTGCGCGTGCAAAACGGCTACGTGGTGAGCGCTCCGCGCTGGATTCAGCCGAGTGAAGAAGGCGTCGAGATCGGCGCGCTGGCAACGGGGGAGGGCGACATCACCGACGTCGGCGACGACGTCTCGGCCCGCCATGCCCATATCTGGTGCGACGATTCTGGCACATGGTTTGTCGAGGACCTGTCGTCCACGAACGGCACCGTGGTGGTAAACGGGGCCACGAGCGTGTGTATTCAAGTAGAGCCTGGCCGCTCCGCCCAGCTCAACCCCGGCGACGAGCTCAAACTCGGCGAATCCACCACCTACGCCATCCTCCTCGGCGCCCTCTAACTCATCCCCCCAAATAACTTGCGGTGAAATAGGGACTGATTAAGGCCGTTAACAGCAAAAACACTCCCTATTTCACCGCAACTGCTGTGGGGTTCCAGGGGACTGTGCCCGTCGGTGCCGGGCGCACAATAGTCACCCGAGGTAAACCTTTACCGGCCACCTATATTTGCCGAAATATGGCTTGACGGCGGGGTACAATAAACCCGCATGCGGATTTCCGTTGCGGGCGCTTCCCATCGCCGGGGCGTGCCCGGGAGCATCCGGCATGCGGCCTTTGCGGCGCTCGGTCATGTGCAAGACGGGTAGCTGGGCTTGTGGAGCGCGTGCAGCCCTCCTCGCCTCGGCATGCCTTCTCTCCACGCCATGTACCTGCTGCTGAGTCCGCCTGCCAGATGAATGGAAGCAACAGCGAAAATCCCATCACGCCAATATCCCGGCGATCGCCGGGGCCTGTATACCTATATGAGAGGAGAGGGGTATATGGCGCGTAAGTTTAAGTCTATGGACGGCAACGAGGCGGCCGCATATGTTTCGTATGCGTACACCGAGGTAGCGGGAATTTATCCCATTACGCCGTCCAGCCCGATGGCCGACCATGTCGACCAGTGGGCGGCCCAGGGTCGCAAGAACATCTTTGGCACCCCGGTCAAGGTCGTCGAGATGGAGTCCGAGGCAGGTGCAGCCGGTACCGTTCACGGTTCGCTGGGCGCCGGTGCTCTGACCACCACCTACACGGCTTCTCAGGGTCTGCTCCTGATGATCCCGAACATGTACAAGATCGCGGGCGAGCAGCTCCCGGGCGTTTTCCACGTCTCCGCGCGTTGCGTCGCTTCGCACGCCCTGAACATCTTCGGTGATCACTCCGACGTCATGGCCTGTCGCCAGACCGGTTTCGCCATGCTCGCCGAGGGCAACGTCCAGGAGGTCATGGACCTCTCGCCGGTGGCTCACCTTGCCGCCATCGAGGGCAAGACCCCGTTCCTTAACTTCTTCGATGGCTTCCGCACCAGCCACGAGATCCAGAAGGTCGCCATGTGGGACTACAAGGATCTGGCCGAGATGTGCGACATGGACGCCGTCCAGGCTTTCCGCGATCACGCGCTCAACCCTGAGCACCCGCACACCCGCGGCAGCCACGAGAACGGCGACATCTTCTTCCAGAACCGCGAGGCCTGCAACAAGGTCTACGACGAGCTTCCCGCCGTCGTCGAGGGCTACATGAAGAAGATTAACGAGAAGCTCGGCACCGATTACGGTCTGTTCAACTACTACGGCGCTCCCGATGCCGATCGCGTCGTCGTGTGCATGGGCTCCTTCTGCGACGTGCTCGAGGAAGTCATCGACTACCTCAACGCTCACGGCGAGAAGGTCGGCCTGGTCAAGGTTCGCCTGTTCCGTCCGTTCTCCATCAAGCACTTTGTCGACGTTCTCCCCGAGACCGTCAAAAAGATCGCCGTCATGGACCGCACCAAGGAGCCGGGTTCCATCGGCGAGCCGCTCTACCAGGACGTCGTCTCCGCTCTCTACGAGGCCGGCAAGACGGGCATCAAGGTCGTCGGCGGCCGTTATGGCCTGGGCAGCAAGGACACGCCTCCCGCGTCCGCGTTCGCTGTCTTCGAGGAGCTTAAGAAGGACGAGCCCAAGCGCGAGTTCACTATCGGCATTGTCGATGACGTGACCAACCTGAGCCTGCCCGAGGCCGAGGATGCGCCCAATACCGCAGCCCCCGGCACCATCGAGTGCAAGTTCTGGGGTCTGGGTGGCGACGGTACCGTCGGCGCCAACAAGAACTCGATCAAGATCATCGGCGACCACACCGACAAGTACGTCCAGGCCTACTTCCAGTATGACTCCAAGAAGACCGGCGGCGTCACCGTCTCGCACCTGCGCTTTGGTGATTCCCCGATCCGCTCGCCGTACTACGTGACCAAGGCCGACTTTGTCGCCTGCCACAACCCCAGCTACATCGTCAAGGGCTTCAAGATGGTCCGCGACGTCAAGCCGGGCGGCACCTTCCTGGTCAACTGCCAGTGGAGCGACGAGGAGTTCGCCGAGCACATGCCCGCCGTGGCCAAGCGCTACATCGCGAACAACAACGTCAACGTCTACCTGATCGACGCTATCGACCTGGCTGCCAAGGTCGGCATGGGCAAGCGCACCAACACGGTGCTCCAGTCCGCCTTCTTCGCGCTGGCCAAGGTCCTGCCCGCCGAGGACGCCCTGCAGTACATGAAGGACGCGGCTACCAAGTCCTACATGAAGAAGGGCCAGGCCATCGTCGACGCCAACCACAAGGCTATCGATGCCGGCGCTACCGCCTTCCGTAAGTTCGAGGTTCCGGCCGACTGGGCAACTGCCGAGGATGCCGCTCCCGTCGAGCTCTCCGAGGAGACCAAGTCCGCCATCGCCCAGCAGGTCAAGAACCTGCTCGAGCCCATCGATCGCATGGATGGCGACAGCCTGCCTGTTTCCGCCTTCGTCGGTTGCGCCGACGGTCAGTTTGAGCTGGGCGCCTCCGCATACGAGAAGCGCGGCGTCGCCGTGGTCGTTCCCCACTGGGACGAGACCAAGTGCATCCAGTGCAACCAGTGCGCCTATGTGTGCCCGCATGCCACCATCCGTCCGTTCGCGATGACCGAGGACGAGGCTGCCGCCGCGCCCGAGGCTACTCGCACGCTCGACGCCATGGGCCCCAAGGCCAAGGGCATGAAGTTCACCATGGCCGTGTCTCCGCTCGACTGCATGGGCTGCACCAACTGCGTCAAGGTCTGCCCCAAGGGCGCCCTCGAGATGGTTCCCACCGAGCAGGAGATGGACCAGCAGCCCGTTTGGGACTACATGGTCGAGAACGTCTCCGAGAAGAAGGAGCTCATCGCGGCCAACGTCAAGGGCAGCCAGTTTAAGCAGCCCTACCTGGAGTTCTCCGGCTCCTGCGCCGGCTGCGCCGAGACCGCCTATGCACGTCTGGTGACCCAGGTCGCCGGCGACCGCATGTTCATCTCCAACGCCACCGGCTGCTCCTCCATTTGGGGCAACCCCGCTGCCACCGCTCCTTACTGCAAGGACAAGGACGGTCACGGCCCGGCGTGGAACAACTCCCTGTTCGAGGACAATGCCGAGCATGGTCTGGGCATGGCCGTTGGCTACGAGGCCGTTCAGAAGAAGCTGATCGCTGCTACGCAGGAGATCATCGCCGCTGACGGTCCGTCCGACGAGCTCAAGGCCGCCGGTCAGGCTTGGATTGACTCTGTCAACGACGCCGAGGCCTCTAAGACCGCTGCCGCCGCTTACGTTGCCGAGCTCGAGAAGTGCGGCTGCGACGCTTCCAAGGCGATCCTCGCCGACAAGGCTTACCTCACCAAGAAGTCCTTCTGGGTCTTCGGTGGCGACGGTTGGGCCTACGACATCGGCTTCGGTGGCCTGGACCACGTCCTGGCTTCCGGCCACAATATCAACGTCTTCGTCTTCGACACCGAGGTCTACTCCAACACCGGCGGTCAGGCCTCCAAGGCCTCGAACCTGGGCCAGGTCGCTCAGTTCGCCGCTGCCGGTAAGGTGACCAAGAAGAAGTCTCTGGCCGAGATCGCTATGAGCTATGGCTACGTCTACGTGGCGCAGGTCGCCATGGGCGCCAACCCGGCTCAGACCCTCAAGGCCATCCACGAGGCCGAGGCCTACGACGGCCCGTCCCTCATCATCGGCTACAGCCCCTGCGAGATGCATTCCATCAAGAAGGGCGGCATGCAGAACTGCCAGGCCGAGATGAAGAAGGCTGTCGAGTGCGGCTACTGGAACCTCTTCCGCTTCAACCCCGAGGCTGCTGCCGGCAAGAAGTTCTCGCTCGATTCCAAGGAGCCCGCGGGCGGTTATCAGGAGTTCCTGATGAACGAGGCCCGTTACGCTTCGCTGACGCGTTCCTTCCCCGAGCGCGCCGAGGAGCTTTTCAAGGAGAACGAGCAGGCCGCTATGGACCGCTACGCTCACCTGCTGAAGCTCAAGACGGTGTACAACGAGGCCTAGGTCTCTCACCGCAGGATCTGAGGGCTGACCTTCGCGGACGTCCTCGGACATGAAAGAACCCCCGCTGCGCATTACGTGCGGCGGGGGGTTCTTTCGTCCTGTGGAGTGTCCGCGAAGGTCAGCCCTCAGATCCTGCTACGACTACGTCCTCGGATTGTGTGGCTGAATGAAGGACGCGGTTGTGGGGGCCTTTTGTCCCCTTCGCTGTTTCGCGGCTTTGCCGCGAAAGGCGCGTTACTTTGGGGATGGATGGAGGATTTGGCTGTTGCCGCCTTCTATCCCTTTGCTTTTTCGCGCCTTTGGCGCGAAACGCGCAGCACTATGGAAAGGGCTGGGGACGCTGTTGTTGGCGTCTCCAGCCCTCTGATTGCTACTTTGGGTCCCGTGGTGGGACTATGTTGGCGCTACCTGGTTGTTTTACCTTGTCTCGCCGCTCTCTGTGCGTAGGCGGTAGCCGTGGACGAGGTCGCTAATAGCCGGCCAGGGAATCTGGCGGTCGACCCAAAATTGGAGCTGGACCAGATAGCGCTCGGTGGCGCGGGTGAGGGCCGCGAACTGTTCGTGAGTCTCAACCTGGGCGTAGAGGTCGCGGCTGTGGGCGAGGATTGCCGTCGTGTCATCCATTTTGCCGGTGACGTCGAAGGCGCCCGAGAACCAGTCGCACAGGCGTGCGGCACTGTTTTTGATCGTTGCGAGGTCGGCGGTGCCGTCGTTGGCGTTTTCGTTGGCCTGGGCTCGCAGGAGGGAGAGGGCGTCGGCGGCGTTCATGCAGTAACCGACGGTGAAGTTCCAGACGGCGAATTCGCGGCCGGTGTCGAGCTTGCGGCGGCGCATGTAGTCGATGTCACGCGGTTCCTCGAGCATCATTTGATCGGCGAGGGCTTCAAGTGCAGTGGCGTACTCGGCAAGGTCGAGTGTGAGCAGGGTGTTGATATCCATCATCTTTAGGCCTCCGTTTCGATCTCGACGATTTCGTTTTTAATGTACATGCCCTGGTTGTCCCAGACATTGCGGCAGGCGGCGGCAAAACGCTCGCGGTCGGCTTCGCAGATGCGGGCGAACATGTTGCAGGTGCCAAAGGGCTCGCACACGTCAAAGAAGATGCAGATTGACGACCATCCGCCATACCAGCTCACGGCGCCCGCTGGCTCGTGAAAGACGGGGTTCTCGATGTGCTCGTAATTGGCGATGGGGCCCGAGACAGGATACGTCACCTCGGCATCGCAGATCTTGGCCGAAAAGATACGTGACTCGACTGGACAGGATGATTCGAACAGCTTGCATGCCTCGGGAGCCTTGTCCCAGAGCATGTCGGCGAGAAACGTCTCGCCATTCAGCGTGATCTTGAGCATTTTTGTCATAGTAAGGACCTCCTCAATCCGTCGCTCAAGGGGTTCGCTGGCGGATAAGGAGAAGACAGCAGCGGGGTCGCCGAACCCAAACTTCACGACAAATCTCTGTCGCCCCAGCCCGCGCTGTTCTTCGCTAAAGTACCATGCAGCAATTGCGCGCGCAATATCAGTTTTTGATTTTCTGGAAGCGGCAACCGACGAGACGGCTCGCCGGCTGCCGGCCGACGCGCGGCAAAGGTACTCGTCTATTCCTTAAGTTGGATGAAAAACCCCATGTTATTGCAGGGCTGCATACTCGTCCAATAAGTGCATAGAATCTCGTATAGTGCGAGTAAGATTTTGCGCTGCCTATTTTATGTTTAGCAAAGATATAGTTTGCATAATCTGGTCTAATCCCTGCTCTATTAAAATAAAGTTGCACGTAAATGACGTAGATATGCTTGAGCTGGGTTTCTTTACGCTGAGCGGGTAAAAGCGACCGTTCACCGTTCAACTATTTTCAAAATGAATAAAATGAGCGATAAAGAGAATATAAACCTTAATAAACTCGCGTATCGCACGGGCGCGGGTTATTAATGGGTTGTAGGCCTTTTACAGAAAGGATTCCAGCAATGTCTAAGCCTCTTGGCAAGCCCGATCGTATCGTCGTCGCCCTTGGCGGCAACGCCCTCGGCAACAACCCCGTTGAGCAGATCGAGGCCGTGAGCAACACCGCTCACGCTCTCCTCGGCCTGATCGAGCAGGGCAACGAGATCATCATCACCCACGGCAACGGCCCGCAGGTTGGCATGATCCAGAACGCCTTCGCCGCTGCCCACGACGCCATCGGCACCCCCGAGATGCCACTGCCCGAGTGCGGCGCCATGTCCCAGGGCTACATTGGTTATCACCTGCAGCAGGGCATTGGCCGCGAGATGCACAAGCGCTATAAGCGTTGGCACGCCGCCACCGTCGTCACCCAGATCGAGTGCGACCCGGACGATCCCGCGTTCAAGAACCCGACCAAGCCGATCGGCCCCTTCTACACCGAGGAGCAGGCCAAGGAGTTCATGGCCGAGGATCCCTCCAAGGTCTTCGTCGAGGATTCCGGTCGCGGCTGGCGTCGCGTCGTCGCTTCCCCCGATCCCAAGAAGATCGTCGAGGCTGACTCCATCCTCAACCTGCTCGATAACGAGTTCATCGTCATTGCCTGCGGTGGCGGCGGCATCCCCGTCGTCCGCGACTACGAGAACAAGGGCTGCTACAAGGGCGTTCCCGCCGTCATCGACAAGGACCTGGGCGGCGAGCTGCTGGCCGAGGACTGCGACGCCGACGTTCTGTTCCTGCTGACCGCCGTTGAGCATGTCGCCATCAACTTTGGCAAGCCCAACCAGGAGGAGCTCGAGGACCTCACCGCCGACGAGGCCGAGCGCCTGGCCGACGAGGGCCAGTTCGGCAAGGGTTCCATGGAGCCCAAGGTCCGCGCTGCCATCAAGTTCGCCCGTTCCCGCAAGGGCCGCACCTGTATCATCGGCGCTCTGGACAAGGCCGCCGAGACCATGGCCGGCCTTTCCGGTACCCGCATCCACGAGTAGTCTCTACTCTGTTGCCTCTCTCGTGGGCGCCAGGCAAGACGCCCGCAAACTAGCCTCTCTTCATGAGCCCCGCAGTCCGCTCCGACTGCGGGGCTTTTGCTATTCACCTAGTCATTGGGGACGTTCTTAAACGACTAGCCAAAAGGGACACTCTTGCCGCGGACAAACCGGCACTTGGGGACGTTCCTTTTCTGCCAGCATCTTGGGACAGTTCTTTTCGACAGCGCGAGCGGTCGTCTACAAAGGCCGTCCCCGACGACCACTCATTTAAGTCTGTCCCCAATGACTAGTAGTAGGCCCACATGGCTTCGACTTCGTTAAGGACTTCTACGCAGCCCCAGCGGCGGGCGCTGCGGCTGGCCGAGTTGGGGTCGTAGACGCCAATCTGGTCGGTGTCGTCAATACCGTAAAGCACAATGTAGTGGCCCACGTTGGTAAAGGTGCCCGGCCGAACGGCGGCGATGACGGGCGCTCCCGAACGCAGCGCCTGAGTCATAGAGTCGCGATCGTTATGGAGCTCCGTTCCGTTAAGTCCCAACTGCCATGCGCCGCTCGTCATAAACGACCATTCGGTTGCACCGGTGGGGGCGTAATTGCCCGCCTCGGAAAGCGTGCACATATCGACGGGGGTCATATCGGTGCGTCCCGTCTTAAAGATATAGACCATGGTGAGGCACGTGGGCCCGCAGGCATTTTGGCGGATGGTGCCGCCGGCGTAAGGCAGCTCCGACCACGCAGGGTCGATCTGATAGATATGGGGCATCGTGCCGGCCTGCCATTGCGGGCGCGGGGTCGAAAAGGCGAAAGAATAACCGGGCGCGACGGGGGCCTTGAGCAGCTTGTCCTCGGCGGTGGGCTCGAGACCGGCCGAGCCGTGGGACATACAGGAGCTCATAAACACAAAGACCAGACAGGTGAGGATAGAGCACAGTGCGAGGCGGAGTCGACGAGCCGGCAGGGCGGGGGCATTCACGTGCGATGTCGAGCGGTAAGGCTTGCCGTCGCGTCCGCCTTGGGGATGCGAAAAGAAGCGGTTGATATGGATGCCGGGCTGACGTGCGCCGTTGCGGCGCAGTTGCGGAACCTCGGCCTGACGCTGTCGAGTGCGCGCGCCCAAGCGGCTATCTTGCTGCGCGCTTGTGCCCGTGCTCGGACGGCCACTCTGCCGCGTTCTGCTTGTCTGCTGCCGAGACGAAGGCCTGGGTTGCTCTTGAGGGCGTTGCGAATTGCTGCTCGTGGCACTTCTGGGCGTCGGCGTGGTGCGGCCAGCAAGGCGAACACTTTGCCGCCGTTGATCACCGTCGTTGTATCTGTATGCCATTCGTACCGCCTTGTCTCATGTATAACCTGTCTATCCTACAAAAAAGATGTGCAACAAATGGGTCTGCGCGTCAAAAGCTCGGTAAACGGTACGAAAGGCGCAAAACACACGGCCTCAAAAACATCTCTCTATGCGTCCGATGAACGTATGCCCGTCGGGCGGGCGGCAGCAATGAGCGGCAAACCGTGCCGTTCGTCCCAAAAACGGCGCCGCTCGTTTTGCAGTTCTGCCTTCGGTCGAGCTACAAGCGGAGCTGCTGCGCCAAGGCCGTATCTTAAAGCCACGAAATAAAAGAGCGCGGCAAAACAGACCGCGCAAGGGGTGACGTCAAGGGGCGTCAAAAAGGAAAGGAGGGGAACAATGGCGGACAAGAACGCAGAAGTTGCAGTCGAGGATAACGGCGGTATGAAGAAAACGCTTTCGCTCTGGAACTTCTTCACCATCGGTTTCGGTGCCATCATCGGCACCGGTTGGGTTCTGCAGGTCGGCGACTGGATGGTCGTGGGCGGCGGTCCCATTCCCGCTATGATCGCATTCCTCTTGGGTGCAATCTTCCTCGTGCCCGTCGGAGCTGTTTTCGGTGAGCTCACGGCTGCTATCCCCATCTCGGGCGGCATCGTCGAGTATGTCGATCGTAGCTTTGGCCGTACGCTGAGCTACATCACCGGATGGCTTTTGGCTCTGGGCAACGGTATCCTGTGCCCGTGGGAGGCCATCGCCATTTCGACCCTCGTGTCCGAGATGTTCGGCAGCCTGCCCGGTCTTGAGTGGCTGCGCGCTGTCAAGCTCTACACCATCCTGGGCGCCGACGTTTACCTGTTCCCGACACTGATCGCGCTCGGCTTTGCAGTCTACGTCATCTTCCTCAACTTCCGCGGCGCCAGCTCGGCCGCCAAGCTCCAGGCCTTCCTGACCAAGGCCCTGCTCTGCGGCATGCTGCTCGCCATGGGCGTCTCGCTGTTCACCGGCTCGCCGGACAACGCCATGCCCGTGTTCTCCCAGGTCGCCGGTGCTGGCGGCGGCAAGGCCGCTACCGAGAGCACCAGCCTGTTCGCCGGCATCGTGTCGGTCCTGGTTCTGACCCCGTTCTTCTACGCCGGTTTCGACACCATTCCTCAGCAGGCTGAGGAAGCAGCTGAGGGCCTCAACTGGAACAAGTTCGGCAAGATCATCTCCCTGGCCCTGCTGGCCGCCGGCGGCTTCTACATGGTCTGCATCTACTCGTTCGGCACCATCCTCGACTGGCATGAGTTTGTTAAGAGCCCGGTTCCCGCGCTTGCCTGCCTCAAGGGCATCAACATGCTCCTGTACCTGGCCATGCTCGTCATCGCCACGCTTGGACCCATGGGTCCGATGAACTCCTTCTACGGCGCCACGAGCCGCATCATGCTCGCCATGGGCCGCAAGGGCCAGCTGCCCGAGAAGTTCGCCGAGGTCGACCCCAAGTCCGGCGCTCCCAAGCTCGCCTGCGTCGTTCTGGGCGTCATCACCGTCATCGGTCCGTTCCTGGGCAAGAACATGCTCATTCCTCTGACCAACGTGTCGGCTCTCGCCTTCATCTTCTCCTGCGGTATGGTCGCCCTCGCCTGCCTGCGCATGCGCTTCACCGAGCCCGACCTGCCTCGTCCCTACGAGGTGCCCGGCGGCAAGTTTGGCATCGGCCTCGCTATCGCTGCCTGCGCCATCATCATCGGCCTGCTCGTGATCCCGTTCTCTCCCGCCTCCCTCAACATGGTGGAGTGGAGCATCGTGATCGGCTGGTTGGCTATTGGCCTGGCCCTCATGGCTTTCACCAATTCCCGCAAAAAGTAACGCCTAGCCGGGGCGGACCAGGTGCGCGGGGCCCTCTCTTCCGCGCACCGAACCCGGCATCACTTGGGTAGCTTTGTGAGGCCTTAACCCAACACGGCCTCGCCCACTATATGGATCCATAAGGAGGAACCATGTCCACTAAGTATGCAATCGTTGGCGGCAAGCTCATCGACGGTACCGGTGCCGAGCCGGTCGAGAACTCCCTCGTTCTCGTCGACGACAACGGTAAGATCGAGTACGCCGGCACTATGCAGGACCTTCCCGAGGGCGTTGAGGTCATCGACGCCGCCGGCAAGACCGTCCTTCCCGGCCTGATCGACACTCACCTGCACTTCTCGGGCAACCTGACCGACGATGACACCGATTGGGTCATGCAGCCGCTCCTCGAGAAGCAGGCCGTCGCCGTCAAGCAGGCCTACGACTGCCTCACCCACGGCCTCACCACCGTCTGCGAGATCGGCCGCTTTGGTATCCAGATCCGTGACTGCATCGACAAGGGCGTCTTTAAGGGCCCGCGCGTTCTGGCCACCGGTCTGGGCTTCTGCCGCGTTGCCGGCCACGGTGACTCCCACCACTGCACCCAGGAGCTCAACAAGGAATCCCATCCTTGGGGTGACCAGGTCGACGGTCCTTGGGATCTGCGCAAGGCCGTCCGTCGTCGCCTGCGTGAGAACCCCGATGCCATCAAGATCTGGGCTACCGGTGGCGGAATCTGGCGCTGGGACTCCGGTCGCGACCAGCACTATTGCTCCGAGGAGATCCAGGCCGTGGTCGAAGAGGCCAAGATGGTCGGCATCCCCGTGTGGAGCCACTGCTACAACAACCACGCCGCTGCCTATGATTCCGTTCGCTTTGGCTGCGAGCAGCTGATTCACGGCTTCGATATCGATGAGCGCACCATGGACCTCATGGCCGAGCAGGGCACCTTCTTCACCCCGACGATCGCCTTCCTGCCCACTTGGTACGCCACCTATCCGCCCGTCTACGTCCCCGAGCTGCACGACAAGTACGAGGGCACCCTGGTCGAGAAGGAGCTGCAGCGCAACTACGACTGCCTGCGCGAGGCCAAGAAGCGCGGCGTCGTCATGACGATCGGCTCCGACTCCTTCTCCTTCGTCACCCCGTACGGCACCTGCTCCATCGAGGAGATGTACGAGTTCGTCGACAAGATCGGCTTCACCCCGGTCGAGACCATCACCTGCGCCACCCTCAACGGTGCCAAGATGTGCCACATCGAGGACGAGACCGGTTCCATCGAGGCCGGCAAGTGCGCCGACCTGCTGGTCGTCAACGGTGACGTCGCCGCCGACATCCACGTGCTCAACACCGACAACATGGACGTCATCATGAAGGACGGCTGGATCGTCGAGGCTGGCACCTTTGGCGAGGCCAACAAATACAGCGCCTAAACTACCGTTCATCGACGACTGGATGTAAAACACAGTATTTGATTGCATAATGCAATGGAGAGGGTCGCTTGCGGCCCTCTTTATTGCTATGGGTGCGATAGATAAAAGGGGATGACGGTGGATTTAAACAGGCTGATTCTGGGCAAGAGCTACAACTCTACCAAGGTCTTTCGTACGGCCCAGCATGTGGTCCAGGCCATCCTGCTCGGCGTTGTCGTTCCGGCGCTTATCCTGCTGCTTATCTGGGATTTAACCGATAACCCCAATCCCGTTCCGGGCGTTGTCGTTATTGCCGGCATGGTCATGCTGTGCTTCTTTTTCTCGTATGTCTTTGTGGTCCCCGACGACCTCACATCGAGCGCAACCGACCGTACGCTCGCCATCGCATCAAAAATATTCGCCTACACGTCGCGCGGCCTTACGCCCGAAGCGGCCCTGGGCGCCTCTAAAATCATCCTGTCCGAGACCATCGCCTCTGCCATCTGCTTTACCGATGGCAAACAGGTGTTGGCAAGCTGGGGCGAGGACTCGGCAAAGTGCCCTGCCGGCACCCCGGTCGTGCTCAAGACCACGCTCAGTGTGATTGAGACGGGCGAGCAGAGCGTGTTTTCGCGTGACACCTCCAATGAGACGGGCGGTTATTTTCCCCGCCTGCGCGCCGGCATTGTCGCGCCGCTTACCGTGCGCGGGCATTGCGTGGGCACACTCGAGCTGTATTACCCCCGCCTGAGCAGCATTGATATGCGCCAGACGGCCCTTGCCTCGGGCTTTGCCGATCTCATTTCCACGCAGCTCGCCAGCTTTGAGCTCGAGCGCCAGGACGAGCTCACAGCCCGCGTTGAACTTCGTGCCCTGCAATCGCAGGTCGACCCGCATTTTCTATTCAATACCATTAGCACGATCGTGTCGCTCGTTCGAACCGAGCCCGACAAGGCGCGATCGCTGCTGATCGACTTTTCCAATTACTATCGTCAGACGCTTTCTGACTCCGATACGCTCACCACGCTCGAGCACGAGGTGGAACAGGGCACTCGTTATATCAATCTTATGCAGGCCCGGTATGGCGACGGCCGTCTGCGCGTTTCGGTCGACATCGACTTTGAGGTGCGCGACAGCCTGGTACCGCCGTTTATCTTGCAGCCGCTGCTCGAAAACTGCATCAAGCATGCGCAGCGCGAGATCGAGCCGCTTTCTATTCGTGTTAGGGCTTTCGAGACCGATGACGGCTTGGAGATCATTGTCGAAGATGACGGCATCGGGATGAGCGAAGAAGTCTGCGCGCATCTGTTTGAGCAGCATCGCCGAGAGGAGCCCGAGAGCATTACCGCCGACGGCTCCATCAAGCGAGGTTGCGGCCTGGCGCTCTTCAACGTGCTTCAGCGCATCCATTTCTTTTACGGAGAAGATTCTGGCATGCGCGTGAAGTCCCAGGAGGGCGTGGGGACGCAGGTCATCGTTGAGTTGAACGGCGAGCCGCATGAGCCGGCGCCGCTAACGGTGTAGCACGCGGTTGGATTGAGAGAAAAAGAGGGGAAGCGCATATGTCCGAAGGCTGGAACATCCTGGTGGTTGATGACGAGCCTCCCATTAGGGCTGAGCTACGCTATCTGTTGGAAAAGGATACGCGTGTGGGTCAGATTGCCGAGGCGGGCAATGTCACCGAAGCTGTGGAGTCGATTCTGTCGAACAAGCCCGACGTGCTGTTTTTAGACATTACCATGCCCGGTCGCTCGGGAATTGAGCTTGCCGAGACGTTGCAGAACCTAAAGACGCCGCCGGTCGTGGTGTTTGTGACGGCATTTGCCGAGTATGCGGCCGATGCCTATAACCTCGATGCTGTCGATTACATCGTCAAGCCGGTCGAGGATGCCCGCTTGTCAAAGGCGCTCGACAAGATCGAGACTGCCCTGGGCGCTCGCCGTGTCGTCCATGCTCCGCGCCAGCCTTTGCGCCTGACGGTGGATCGCGGGGGCAAAAAGGTGTTCATTCCCGTGGCGGATGTCTGCTACTTTGAGGCGCGCGCCGATTTTTGCAACGCCGTTTGCGCCGAGGGGACGTACCTGATCAATGAGTCGATTTCCTCGCTCGAGCGTCGCCTAGCCTCCGAGGGCTTTATCCGTGTCCACCGCAGCTATCTGGTTAATTTGGAAGACGTGCACAATGTCGAGATCGGCTCCACGGGCCTTATGGAGCTCAGGCTCGATCGCGTAACCTCGACGGTGCCCGTGTCCCGCCGTCGCGCTGCCGAGGTCAAATCGCACTTGGGGCTTGCGTAAGGGTCGGTGCGCCATCGTTTGCCGTTACAGGTTTGGCATGACTGTGCGGTGGGCATAATGGATTGCATCGAATGAAATCGAAAGGATTATTATGCCCGCGCTCATTACGCATCATCTGTTTGGCGAGGAAAGCATCGACCGTCTTCCGCAGGGCGTTATCGCGTCCGATGAGGAGCGCATCGCCTTTATCCTGGGCAACCAGGGCCCCGACCCGTTTTTCTTCCACATGCTCACGCCGCGCATCTCCGACTGCATGTCGCTTGCTCAGGTCATGCACCGCTCGCGCATGTCGCGCCAGTTCTCGTGCCTGCGCGACGGCGTGTCGCGCCTGCAGCCGCGCGATGCCAATCTGGGTCGCGCCTTTGCGCTGGGCCTGCTGTCGCACTATGTGCTCGATCGCAATGCCCACCCCTTTGTCTACGAGCAGCAGTTTGGCATTGTCGAGTCCGACCCCGAGCTCGAGGCTTCGGGCAGTCAAGTTCACGCCGTGCTCGAAAGCGACCTGGACGTGCTGATGCTGCAGCTCAAACGTGACGGGGCCACGGTCGAGGATTATCCTCCGGCGGGCGAGATCGTCACTACCGACCGCATCAATCGCGTTGCCGGCGTGCTGATGAGCTACGTCGCCGGGCGCGTGTACGGTATCGACATCCCGGCGGGGGAGTACGCCGGCGCCGTCTCGGACATGCAGATGCTCTACCGCACTATCGAGCCGGCCGGTTCGGCCAAGACGCGCGCGATTGCCCTGCTCGAGGGCTTGGTGCACGATTATTCGCTGCTCGACGGCCTTGCGCACCGCGTGACGACCGAGCTGCCCGAGCGTACCGGCAACCTGGGCCACTTGGCATGGAAGAACCCCTTTACCGATGAAGTCTCGACCGAGAGCTTTCCCGAGGTCTTTGACCGCGCTCTGCTCGATTACGAGTGCACGGTCGCCCGCTTTATCGAGACCGGCGATATGGAAGCCGTGACCAACCACGTCAATTACAGCGGTCGCGTGCTCGGCGCCGACGAAGAGTTCGACCGCGAGGAGTAGCAAACCGTTTCAATAAGTTGCGGTGGAATAGTTCCTGTTTGGGCTCCTGGAGTCCTTGAATAGGAACTATTTCACCGCAACTGCGTTGGGGCGCGAGGAGTTTGTTCCGGGCAAAGGCCGCGGGTGCCGCTCTCGGCCCTTTGCCGAATCCTTACCGGCGCTTCTGGACAATTGGGGTACGATGAACTAACTGCATATCGGGCGAATACGAAGGGGCCCTGTCCATGAAATACACCAAGCTCGAGCGTAACTGGGTTATGTACGATGTGGGCAACTCGGCCCTCGTGCTGCTCAATACCTCGGTGGTGCCCATCTACTTTAACGCCATCAATACCGGTGCTTCCTCGGCAGACCTGGTGGTCGCTTGGGGCAACGCGCAGACGATCGCCTCGTTGGTCATTGCCATGCTCATGCCCATTCTGGGCGCGCTTGCCGATTACGCCGGCAACAAGATCAAGTTCTTCTTGGGCTTCTTCCTTACGGGCCTGGTTCTTTGCCTGGCGCAGGCTATCCCCATGTCCGCCATGGCATTTTTGACCGTGTACGTGCTGTGCACTATCGGCCTTAACTCTTCTATGACGTTCTACGACGCCATGCTGCCCGACATTACCACCGACGAGCGCATGGACGCCGTGTCCAGCTCGGGCTATGCCTGGGGCTACATCGGTTCCACCGTGCCGTTCATCATCTGCTTGGCGCTTATCATGGGTGGCCCCGCTCTTGGCGTCCCCACCATGCTGGCAACGCGTCTGTCGTTTGTCATCACCGGTGCCTGGTGGCTCATCTTTACCCTGCCGCTCATTCGCACCTATAAGCAAAAGTACGGTCGCGAGCGCGGCCCCCAGGATACCATCGGTCACATCGTGGGCGGCGTGTTCTCCGAGGTCGGACACACCATGCGCGAGATCGCCCACAACAAGCCCGTGCTGGTCTACATGATCGCGTTCTTCTTCTACATCGATGGTGTCCATACGGTCATCTCCATGGCAACCAGCTACGGCTCGGCTTTGGGCATCGATTCGACCCAGCTGGTGCTGGCACTGCTCGTTACGCAGTTCGTCGCTTTCCCGTCCGCCATTATCTACGGCAAGCTCGCCGGTCGCGTGGGCACGCTCAACATGATCATGGTGGCCGTCGCCGCCTACATGGGCATCGTGCTCTTTGCCGCGTTTTTCTTAAAGACTGCCTTTGAGTTCTGGGTGCTCGCCATTTTGGTCGGCTTGTTCCAGGGTGGCGTTCAGGCGCTCAGCCGCAGCTATTTTGGCCGCATCATCCCCAAGGAAAAGTCCAACGAGTACTACGGCTTCTTTGATATCTTTGGCCGCTACGCAAGCGTGATGGGCACCTTCCTGGTGTCGGTCGTCACCTCGCTGACCGGCAACCCGTCGCTGGGCGTCCTTTCCATCGGCGTGCTGCTGGTGCTTGGCTTTGTGCTGCTGGTCCGTCTGTCCCGCATGGCTCAGACGGCGGCGTAAGACAACTGGGCTCAGTACGGCAATTGTGCCTATCCGCAGCACTCTTTTGGAAGTAGCCGCATAAATCATTCTGACTTCCGAACAATGTTTAGCCCAAGTGGGTATGATGGAATCAGCTAGGTCGCGGGGCGTCGCCTGTGTTTGGCGGCGCCCCGTTTTTGTGTTGCAGGGAGGGAAGGCATGAACGCCACGGTTGTGATTCCAACATATTGGGCGGGCGATGATGCCCGTGCAAACGCTCCCGGCGTCTATGACCACTCGACGAAGCTTAACGCCACCAATCCCGAGCTCGACCGCTGCCTGACCTCGCTCGAGCAGGTGCGCGACATTCCGAGGATTATTCTTTTGGTGGTCTGTCCCGTTTCGGCCACGGCTGATGTGTCGAAGCGCGTGCGCGAAATCGTCGACGCTCACCCTACGCTCAAGGTCACCGTGGTTACCAACACCCAGGCATCGCGTATCGCCGACCGTGTGGCACAGATTGCTCCCAAGGGCTCGGGCGAGTGCGTGAGCCTGCGCGGATACGGCGCCATTCGCAATATGGGGCTTGCCTGCGCTGCGGTGCTCGGCCACGATGCCGTTGTCTTTTTGGATGACGACGAGACCGTTATCGATGCCGACTTTATGAAGCGCGCGACCTATGCACTGGGCCAGCAGACGCGTCAGGGCTTGCCGATTTTGGTTAAGAGCGGTTACTTTTACGATCGCGACGGATCGCCGTTGGCGCCCACAGACAAGGCGGGCATTTGCCATCGTTGGTGGACCAAGCGCATCGAGTTCAATCGTTGGATGAAAAAGGCGCTCTCGGGCACTCGCATCTCGCGTTCAAACTACGTATGCGGTGGCCTTATGGCGCTTCATGCCCGCGCCTTTACCCGTGTGGCGTTTGACCCGTTTATCACCCGAGGCGAGGACCTGGATTACCTCTTTAACATGCGCATGTTTGGCTACGACGTGTGGTTTGACAACGAGTGGACCGTTCGTCACCTGCCGCCCGAGTCCGAGAAGCGCTCGCCGCGTTTTATGCAGGATGTGTACCGTTGGTACTACGAGCGTGCCAAGCTGACATTTGCCGCGCACCAGCAGGAGCTCGTTCCCGTCACGGCCGCGTCGCTCATGCCCTATCCGGGCCCGTGGATTTCGCGCGAGCTCGACGACCGCGTGCGCAAGACCGCCATGGTCCGCAGCATGTTTACCCGCGAGCACGAGGGGTACCTGCGCATTTGGAGGCACGGTATTGACGAGGCCAAGACCTACGCGCGCCAAAACGCCGCAAGCTACCTGCGTTTCCAGAGCTTTTGGCCCAAGATCATGGACGGGCTCTGGCGCGACGCACAACTGACCAGCATCCTGGAGGGGACTGAATGATCGACCGCCGCGCCCAGCGCGATAATTCAATATCAATCTTTCGCGTGATCGCCGTTGTCTGCGCCATTTGCGTGCTGGTGTACTTTATTTTTGCCCTGGCGACCGGAATCGAGCCGATTGCGACCGTGGTCGCCTGCGCGTTGCTGTGCATCTTTCTATGCATTTTTATCTATTTGACGCTCAATCCCGATTCGGTGCGTTCGCAGTACACCGAAGAGACGCTCTCGGTGGCCTCTGCCATGCTCGAGGACATCAAGGGCGGCCTGACGCAGGAGTCGGCGCGTCTGGTGTGCCAGCGCATTTTGCCCGAGACGCGTGCCATGACGGTTGCCATCACCGACGAGAGCAACGTGCTGGCCTGCGCGGGCGAGTTTGAGGAAAAGCTGCTGCCCGATTCGCCCATCCACACACTTGCCACGCGCTACGTCATCGAGCACGGTATCGTCCAGTCGTTCAACCGCGTGGTGGACGTGGTGGGCTCGGATGGCTCGCACAACCATGTTCCCGCCGGTATCATCGCTCCTATCAAGGTGGGCGACCGCACCGTCGGCACGCTTAAGTTCTACTACAAGACCCTGCGTGCCGTCGACCGCACCCAGTACGCGCTCGCCTCGGGTTTTGCCGAGATTCTGTCCACGCAGCTCGCCATCCACGAGCTCGAGGTGCAAAAGGAGCTCACGGCCCGTGCCGAGGTGCGTGCCCTGCAAGCGCAGATCAACCCACACTTCCTGTTCAATACGCTCAACACCATCGCGTCGTTTACGCGTACCGACCCGCTGCGCGCCCGCGAGCTGCTGCGCGAGTTCTCCTCGTTCTATCGCGCCACGCTCGACAATTCGGGTTCGCTCATTCCCGTGTCGCGCGAGGTCGCGCAGACCAAGCGCTACCTGACGTTTGAGAAGGCGCGCTTTGGCGAGGACCGCGTGCTGGCGACCTTCGATGTGTCCGAGGACGTCGAGGACACGCTGGTGCCGGCATTTGTAATCCAGCCGATCGTCGAGAATGCCGTGCGCCACGGTATGGGCGACGACGATGCGCTGAGGATCGACGTGTCGGTCCACACGGATGGCGACGATGCGATTTTGATTGCGGTCGCCGATAACGGCGTGGGCATGGATGAAGGCACCGCTGCCAGACTGTTTGACGAGCGCTCTGCCCGT
Source organism: uncultured Collinsella sp. (assembly GCA_902465265.1). Classification (GTDB taxonomy): domain Bacteria; phylum Actinomycetota; class Coriobacteriia; order Coriobacteriales; family Coriobacteriaceae; genus Collinsella. The sequence continues at coordinate 42,310 of CABQMF010000010.1, forward strand.
CCCGACGCCAACTCCCCACAGGGTGGCGGCGCCGGTGTGGCCATGCACAATATTTCGGAGCGCATCCATCGCTTTTATGGACCGCACTCCTATACGCGCGTCGAATCGGCGCCGGGCAAGGGCACCAAAGTGCTCCTGCATCTCGATTTGTCGGAGAGCATCTTCGACATTCAAGAGTAAAATGATAGGTTACGGGTTTAACGCTAGTTGGCGGATGCCCGACGTAGTTAGTTGACGAAAGGTTTTATCCCTATGCTGCGTGCGATGATTGTGGATGATGAGGCCCCGGCCCGATCGGAACTTCGCTTCTTGCTCGAGCAGACGGGCAAGATCGGCACGATCACAGAAGCGTCGAGCGTTCGCTCCGCCATCGAGATGCTCATGGAGAGCCGCGTCGATGTCGTGTTCCTCGATATTTCGATGCCTGGCGCTTCGGGTCTGCAACTTGCCGAGGCGCTGCATAAGCTCAAGAATCCGCCGGCGATCGTATTTGTGACCGCGTACAGCGATCATGCGGTCGAGGCCTTTGATGTGGATGCCGTCGACTATCTGATGAAACCGGTCGAGGAGGCTCGCCTGGATCGAGCGATCGACAAGGTTATGCAACGCGCCAAACCTGTCACGGACAGCAAGGTGACCATCGAGCGCATCCCGGTGGAAAAGGGCGGCCGCAAGGTTCTCATTCCCGTGGACGATATTCGCTTTATCATGGCCAAGGATGATTACTCCTGTATTTATACGGTCGATGACCGCTTTTTGTCCACGACCTCGCTGGCACAGTTCGAGGCCAAGCTCTGCGATTTTGGCTTCTTCCGCGTTCACCGCCGCTATATCGTCAACTTGGCGTGTGTCACCGACGTCGAGACGGTTCCCTCGGGCGCTATCCAGCTGGGCATTACGGGCGTCGACGAACGCGTACCGGTTTCGCGCCGTCGCGTCGTGCCACTCAAAAAGGCCCTGAGCCTCTAGTACATTGGCCCCGCAGCCCTGTAGACCAAAATTGTCTGCGGAGCCGTGGGGCTTTTTGCATGAATGCACCAAATCGTTTTGCGGAAGGGATCCCATGAACAGTGCAAGCGCCAAGCGTATCGACATTATCTCGGACACCCACGGCTATCTTTCGCCTGCGCTCCTGGACGAGCTCAAGGGCGCAGATCTGATCATCCACGCCGGTGACCTTACGTCGGAGATGGACTACGAACACCTGCGCACCATCGCCCCCGTGCGAGCGGTGCTGGGCAATAACGACTACTACCGCGACTACGGCCCCGACGTGGACCGCTTGGCACTCTTTACCTACGAGGGACTCAAGTTCGCCGTAGCGCACTACCGCGAAGACCTTCCGGTGGGATCCGTGGACGTAGCCATCAACGGTCATACTCACGTAACCAAAGAAGCCCAAGTGGGCCGCTGCCTGGTTCTCAACCCAGGCAGCGCCAGCTATCCCAGAGGCACCCGAGGCCCCACCATGGCCAGAATGCTCGTAAAAGACGGCCATGTCATAAGCACCAAGTTTATTGACTTGGACTAACCGCAACAAAAACGGGGGATGCACAATGCATCCCCCGTTTCCATTTGAGCCAAAGGCGGAAGTTCAACAAGATCCTTAGACAACCCCGCCGCGGAGAACGGGGCCGCCGAGCCGCGAAGCGGCGAGCAACAACGGCTCGAACAATGTGACGGCAGGGAGGGTCTCCGGGGCCGGCTGGCGCGGGTTAAGTTTGTCGCGAGTTCCGCACGCAAAGGAAAGCACTTAATGTGCTTTCCGTCTT
>CABQMF010000011.1 GCA_902465265.1 uncultured Collinsella sp.
ATATTTGGCATTTTTTGCCCACGGAGTGTTTCCTGGGGAACCGACAACAGCCTTAGGGTCCCGTGTGGCGCCACTCCCTCCCGACATCCTCCGACGTTTCCCCAGATAAAACCTACCAAAATAAACCTGTCCCTTTTTGGAAGGTTTCAGGGTGACAAGGACTTGCACTTTAGCGTGCGACAGCGGATAATGCCGAACACTCAACAATACGCTTATTGCTCTTTCTATAGATTGAGGAGGCCCCTATGGCCATGGAATTCAAACGCAAGTTGCCGATCCCCATGGAGATCCGCGAGGAAATGCCGCTTTCTGCCGAGCTTACCGCCAAAAAGCAGGCATTTGACGCCGAGGTCGCCAAAGTCTTTACCGGCGAGGACGCACGCAAGGTGCTCATCATCGGCCCGTGCTCTGCCGATCGCGAGGATTCGGTGCTTGAGTACATGAACCGACTGGCCAAGACCGCCGAGGAGGTCAAGGACAAGCTCATTATCATTCCGCGCGTCTACACAAATAAGCCGCGTACCAAGGGCACCGGTTACAAGGGTCTGCTGCACAACCCCAACCCCGAGGCTCCCGACGACCTGCTCGAGGGCGTCAAGGCCATCCGCCATATGCACCTGCGCGTTATTAAGGAAACGGGCTTCTTCACCGCCGACGAGATGCTCTATCCGTCCAATTACCAGTACCTCGTTGACCTGCTGAGCTATGTTGCCGTGGGTGCACGCTCGGTCGAGAACCAGGAGCATCGCCTGGTGTCGAGCGGCATTTCGGTACCCGTGGGTATGAAGAACCCCACCGCCGGCTCCACCACCGTTATGCTCAACTCCATTTACGCCGCGCAGGCGCACCAGAGCTTCATCTTCCGCAACTGGGAGGTCGAGTGCGACGGCAATCCGCTCGCGCACGCCGTTATGCGTGGCTACATCGGCCTCGATGGGCGCACCTACCCCAATTACCACTACGAGCATCTGGAGCGCCTGGCCGAGCGCTATACCGAGCACGCCGGCTATGCCAATCCCGCAGCGGTCATCGACTGCAACCACGACAACTCGGGCAAGCGTCCGCTGGAGCAGTATCGCATTTGCAAGGAGGTGCTCGACAGCTGCCGCCGCAACGAGTCCATCTCCAAGCTGGTCAAGGGCTTTATGATCGAGTCTTACCTTGAGGACGGCAACCAGCCGGTCGATGGCGGCGTCTTTGGCAAGTCGATCACCGACCCGTGCCTGGGCTGGGAAAAGACCGACTACCTCATCCACGAGATCGCGGAGCGGATTTAGAGTTACGGCGTTTTACCAAACGCTGTAACGGCTCGACGCTGCGCGGACCGCACCTGTACAATCTGACGTTCAACTTCAAGGGCGCGACCAGAAGGTCAGCGCCCTTTCGTTTCACGTCACCTTGTCTCAAATGCGACCCGCTCGCTATCCGTCCTCTACCTGCGGCGTTGTCTTGCTCCGGATGCGGCAGTTAGGGACGTTCCTTTTCTAGTCATTGGGGACGTTCTTGTTTGACTAGTCGTTTAAGAACGTCCCCAACGACTACCCGGGGGAGTTGCCTTACCTCGTGGCGGTCTTCTAGCAGAAAACCAAGTGAGTAGGCTTTTTGCAGGAGGCCAAGCACGCCCCAAAACGCCACAGCTCTGACCTGCAGTTTTATAGATCATTGGTCGCGATGTGCTCGGCAGGTTCAAAAAAGTCTACTCACTTGTATCTGAGACGCACCAGATTGGCAAAAACTGCCGCGAAAGGGCCCCTGGTCCCTTCGCGGCGGTTATACGCCTCTGGTTTTGCGACCGTTTTGCCCGCTTGTTATTCGCTGTAGCGGGTGGCGATAGCAGCTTGTACCATGCCGGCGCTCATGAGATAGGTCACCAGGAAGTAGCCGCCATAGGCCGCCAGGAAGATTGCACAGGTGAGGCCCACGGTGCCGCCGATGCTCATATTTCCGAATATGCTCACCAGCTCGATGATCACCTTAAGTGCCACAAAGGAGTGCGCCAAGCCCACCGCCAGCGGGAACAGGAAGAACACCGCTTGCTGCGCCATCACCGAATGGCGAATCTGGCGGTCCTCACAGCCGATCTGTGCCAGCACACGATAGCTGCGGCTGCCGTCGGCCACGTTGGAGAGTTGCTGGATCGACAGAATCGCCGCGCATGCAACGACCAATACAAAGCCGATGTAGATGGCTAGGTAGCTAATAAGACCGTTCATTTGCGCTGCTTGCGTGTACATCTCGGAGCGTGTGATGAAGATTCCCCACGACCCCGGCTCCTTGCCGTCAACGAGCAGATTGTCGAGCACAGTGTATTTAATGCTCTCGTCTGCCTCAGTCGTATCCATCCCCTGTTTGTAGTTAACGAGCAGGCTACTGGAATACGGCTGCAGATTAAGTTGGGACAACAGCTCGTCGGCAACGACGACGGTACCCGGATTACTGCCCATCGCCGAGTTGGCGATGGCCGCCGTATCTTCGTCCGACTTATCGGTTGCGGGCTTGAGCTCATGCCCACCCAAGGTGAGGGTATGGCCGCCGGCCATGTATTTGGTGTACAGGTCGACCAGCTCGCCGCCCATATCACACGTGAGCAAGTACTGGTCGTGACCGATGTGCACCGGCTCCTCGCCCATCATCTGACGCAGTTTGTTGTACTGGCTCGCCGGCGTCACAAACAGACCCATCGTATCGGCATTGCTACCCCCGAACGCCTTGGGAAGCTTTTCGCCCATGATCTTGCACATCTCACTTGGGGTCACCGAAGGATTCGAGCCGCCAAATGGGTAACTCAGATACGAATCGATCTGCACATGCTCACCGGCAACATCGGCGATATTGACCTTCTTGCCGGTCTCGTCGTTGTTGTCCGCCGACTTGCCCCTGCCGTGCCATGCAGGGTACAAATCGACCGTTGTATCGGCCAACACCATGCGATCGGCCTCAGACGGATTGACATACCCTTTGTACCCTTTGTAGTAGTCGAGCGTATCGGGCGTGTAATAGACATACGTCTGAGACACGTCAACAGGGTTATAGCGCTCCAGGTTTTCGTTCATCACATTGGCAATCGACATACCGCACGTCACCGAGGTGATGGCCAAAAACAGGAGCATCGCGATGACGCCCATCGAAAAGCACACCGTGTTGACCTTGGCCGCAAGCTGGCGCACGGTAAACATGTTGAGGCCGCGCCAATACACGCCGCGCAGGCTCTGCAGCAGCTTGATGAGCATGCCCGAGAGTCCCCAGAACAGGGCAAAGGTGCCCACGGTAACCATAGCGGTCGTAATACCAAACTGGTTCATGGCCTCTTGCAGCTTGCTGTCCGTCGCGGTTAGCGGGAACCCATCACGTAGCAGACGGTAATAGGCCACGCCCACAAGCACCGCACCCACGGCAAAGATGGCAATCGCGATCCAGGGGTTGCGTGTCTTGATGCTCTCGTTGCGACGCTCGGCACCCATAAGCTCGATGAGTTTGGTACGACGCACGGCGCGGAGGTTCAGCAGTAGCGTGAGCACAAACATTACGAGCATGCAGGCAAGGGTCAGATTGAACGCATGCATCGAGAAAAAGAAGTGGAAATTGGCGATCTGTGTCTTAAAGAGCGAGGCCGTAAAGAACGTCATGAGCTGGGAGAGTCCCACACCCAGCACAATGCCGGCGACAAAGGCCACCACCGAGACAATCACCGTCTCGAGCGCCATGATCGTGGCGACGCGCCCGCGCCCCATGCCGAGCACCTGGTACAGGCCAAACTCCTTTTTGCGGCGTTTCATGATGAAGTTATTGGCGTACACCATCAAAAAAGCCATGACACCGGCCAAAAAGTACGTCAGGTCGCCGAGCATGCTACCCATAACCTGTGCCAAGCCCTCTTCATCGATTCCGGCGATGTCGACCTGCATCGAGATGGTGTTAAAGGCATAGAAGACCGTGACGCCCAGGGTGAGCGTCAGCAAGTAGACGAGGTAGTCGCGGCCGGCGCGGCGGACGTTGCCCCAAGCGAGTTTACAGAGCATCGGAGCCCTCACCGCCCATCATGGCAACGACCTCCATAATGCGGTCGAAGAACTCTCGGCGGTCGGTGTCGCCGCGGCGCAGCTCGGTGAAGATCTTGCCGTCGCGAATAAACAGCACACGGCTCGTGTAGCTGGCGGCAAAGCTGTCGTGCGTGACCATAAGCACCGTGGCGCGCAGGCGGCGATTGAGGGCCTCCAGGCTCTCGAGCAGCAGGCGGGCACTCTTGGAATCGAGGGCGCCGGTGGGCTCGTCGGCCATGATCATGGTGGGGTCGGTGACGAGCGCGCGGGCCGCGGCAACGCGCTGCTGCTGACCGCCGGACATCTGGTAGGGATACTTGTCGAGCACCTGACTGATAGACAGACGCGCGGCCACATCCTGCACGCGGGTCGAGATCTCTGCCGAGTTTGTGCGGGCAATGGTGAGCGGCAGGGCGATGTTCTCGCGTGCCGTGAGCGTATCGAGCAGGTTGGAGTCCTGGAAGATAAAGCCGAGCTCTTCGCGGCGGAACTGCGAAAGCTTAGCCTGCTTCATGCGCGTCACGTCCTGGCCGTTGATGCGGATCGTGCCGCTCGTGGCGCTATCGATGGTCGACACGCAGTTGAGCAACGTCGACTTGCCCGAGCCCGAAGCGCCCATGATGCCAACAAATTCGCCGCGGTTGACGGTAAAGCTGACGTCGTTGAGCGCACGGGTCACGTTGCCCAGCGCTCCATATACCTTTTCGAGATGCGCGACCTCCAGTACCGGGGTCGCCATGTGCGTGGTTTGCATACCGAGTCCTTTCTTGCGATTAGTCTACGGCATCTATAGTCGCAAGAAGCCGAGTCGGCTACCATCGATATGGCTTACGCTTGCCTTACCGTTGTGTAAGGTACGGGTAGCTACCCTGTCACGTGTTGATGTTGAGAGAGGACTCCTGTTGAAGACTGTTCATGTTGCCGCTGGGATCATTCGCAAGGAAGGATCCGATGAGCTGCTTGCCGTGCAGCGCGGCTACGGCGACATGCAGGGACTTTGGGAGTTCCCGGGCGGCAAACTCATGCGCGGCGAGACGCCCGAGGACGCCGTACGCCGCGAGCTCATGGAAGAGCTGCAGGTCAAAGTCACCAACCTGCGCGATTTTTACACCGTTGAGTACGACTACCCCGATTTTCATCTCTCCATGGAGTGCTACTACTGCTCGCTCGCCGATGAATCCGATGAACCCCAGAAGCACGACCGCCAGCTCGATATCCGCTGGATTCCGCGTACCTCGCTTGCCACGGTGGAATGGATGCCCGCCGACAAGGGGCTCATTGATGCTCTGATTGAGCTGAAGGAAGACCGGCTCGAGGCAAGCTCCGCCGATGACGCCGCGCCCAACACAGCCGACAAACCCGCCACCAAACCCAAGCGCGCACCTAAGCGCCGCAGCAAAAAGCGTCCCAAGCCCGGCCTGCTCGACGGCATCGATACCTCGGACCTCTCCGCTGACGAGCGCGAACTGGTCCGCCGTCGCGCCGCCATCAAAAAGTCCATGAAGGGCAACAAGCGCGCCAATACCAAGCCCGAGTTGCTCGTACGCCAGCGCCTACGGGCCGCGGGCCTTACGGGTTATCGCTTAGAATGGAAGGTTCCCGGCAAGCCCGACATCGCCTTCCCCGGCCGCAAGATCGCCATCTTTGTCAACGGTTGCTTTTGGCATCGCTGCCCTAAGTGCAATCCGAGCCAGCCAAAGCGCAATGTTGAGTTTTGGGAGGCAAAGTTCCGTCGCAACGTCGAGCGCGACCGCGCTGCCGTGGCGGCACTCACTCAAATGGGCTGGACGCCCATAACCATCTGGGAATGCGAACTCAAAAAAGACCGCATCGACGCCACGATGGAAAAGGTCATCGAGCAGGTGCGCGCCGCAGAACCGCAGCGCTAACAGCGAGCATTCACACGCTCCGCACGTCCGCGCCACATCCACGTCACAAACCTTAGAAAGCCCTTAAGCTCAAAACCTTTCAAGAGTGTTATGCAATAGCTTTGACCTGCGGTTTCATGGTTACATCAAACCTGATTAAGCCTTTCTTTAGCGCTTCCTTATCTGCACTCGCGGCATAATACTGCCAACGCACGGGGCCTAGCAGCACACCCCGTGCGCGACCTTTTGGTGGACATCGAGGAGGCCGCACAAGCATGCATTCTTCCAATGACGCAGCACAGCAGCCATCCCTAAATCATGCAGACCTTTTCTCCTTCCCCCCGACACAGAGAAACGGCCTCCTCGACTCCCCCATCGCAAGCAAGACCCGCTCGCAGGACCAGCGACTCAACCTGAGAGCGTCATATGAACGGCTCCTCGACGCGCTGAGCGTAAAACCGCTCAAGCAGGCAGAAGCCTTTTAGCAGCACTCCAGCTGCAGCTACAGTTTGGGTCGGGCCCGGATTTTCACCCCTCAAGACAGAGATGAAGTCCGGACCCGACCCTCTTTTTTTTCATGGAGCCTATACCCTGATGTAGAAAGACTCCCTCATAGGAACAGGCGTCTCGGTAATCTTGGCCCACGCAAAAGCAAGTTCCCGAGCGAGAAACTCAGCTGAAACAACCCTAGCCCGACAACATGAAACAAGTGAGGCGCGCTACTTGGCTAGGCGTACTCGGTGAGCATCTCGACCAAGGCCTGATAGGCCTCGTCGGCATCGCTCGCATCGCACACGCGGGCAAGGCCCTCGCGGTCGTTGCCCAGCTTGATGATCTCGCGGAACAACTCAAGGTAGTCACCATCGCCCACCTGCGAAAAGAAGAACATCAGGTGTACGCGCTCGCCCTCGTCAAACACGATACCCTCACGCGAAACCAAAAGCCCAAGGCCGCTCTTAAAGACGCCGTCTTTGCTCCCGGCATGTCCGAGCGCAATCCCCTGATTAAGGATGATGTAGCTCCCGTATTCCTCAACGTTACCAATGGCACGGTCCACGTACCCACGCGTAAAGTATCCCTCTTGCAGCAGGCCCTCGGAGGCCCTGTTCATGCCGTCACGCCAGGTGCGCTCCTTAGGATCCACGCAAATAAATCGGCGCTCAAGCATACGGAGAAGCGGCGAGGTGCTCGTAACCTCCCGCTCGATTCGCTCGACTTCTTCGAGAGCGTGCGAGAGAGCCCTATTGAGATACGCCGTCTTACGAGGGTTTCCCTGCGCATAGATCTCATAGAGCTTTCCGAGCATCGAGCCTTGCCCTTGCGAAAGGAGCGGATCGGTCTTACTTGACTTAAATGCCTGGGCCTGAATTTTATTGATATCCTCAACAGAAAGGACCGGGCTTACCACAACCACAGGAACATCGGCGAGCTCAAGTGCAACGGTCGACACAACAAAGTCCACGCCGTCAAGCGAGACCTCGCCCGCATCGATTGCGCGCGTGGAGACAGCCCCCACCACCGACAGCTTAAAGTACGTCTTAATCTGGGCCTCAAGGTACTTGCTGGTGGCAACCGAGCTCGGGCACGCCACCAAAACATTGCACTCGCGCATACCGCTCTCGCTGCGGTAGAGCGCTGCACAGATGTGAATCACCACCGACGAGCGCATTGAGTCGTCCATAGAACGGCGCAGATAATCCTCGAGAACATGAAAATGTGGGGCCGCGGCATTTTGCACCATCGAAACCGTCATGCCCGAGGGTCCGGCAACCTCAACCTCAAATGCATCCGAGCTCCAGTTGCTCATAGATTTGAGATGCGAGAGCAGAGACTCAACCAGCAGGTTGTCGTTTTGAATGTCGATATCGAGTCCTCGGCCCACCAGGAACAAGAAGCGCGTGACCACAAAGTACAGGTCAAAATCATCAAAGCGTTTGATCTGCGGAGAGAGGTCACGTGCGAGCACGACGCGCTCCGCTTGAACAATCTGAGGATTTGCAAGGTTGTCAAAACCAATACGCGCCATCACAAAACGAATCAGCTCACCGATGGTATCGAGCGGCTGGGCCAACGCTTCGGAGCGGCTGCCCCTATCGTTATCACAAGTCTGAACAGGCATTTTGTTAAGATAGAGCGAAAGCGTGGCAAGACAGGCAACAATCTCGCGCTCGACCTCAAGCGCTAAGAAGATGTTATGGGTCTTGAGAAACAGGTGGACCGCATCCAGCACGCTATCGATATCGACCGGGGATTCGAGCACTCCGGCCACCAGATGTGAGAAGTAATCGTGCCGAGCAAAGCGGTCTTCCAAAAGAGCAACATGAACATCGATAAGAAGATCGCGCCGCTGTTCGGTCGTTGCCAGCACGCACATACCGCGCTTGCTCTTGCTCAGCAGCGCGATGCCGTACCCAGCAAGATAATCCTCGACGGTCTTCATATCGGCGATAACGGTATTGCGTGTCACGTACATGGCGTCCGCCAGGCTTTGCATCGAGCAAAAAGCGCCGTCAGGAAGGGCAAGCAAGGTGCATGCAATAAAATACTTACGCTCGTCAAACGAAAGGCGATAGTCATACAGATCCATGGAGTCGAGCAGCTCGTCCAAACCGGCAACATCCGAACCCATCGCAAGGCGAACATGCTCAGAGGACACCTCGACCATCGAGTTGCCGCGCGGGTCCTGTGCAAACGCGGCGGCAGCGGCAATATCTGCCCGCAACGTTTTCTCGGATATGCGGTAGTCATCCATAAGCGCAGAAAGCCTCAAACGGTGGCTCGGCGACTCAATCAGGCGACGGAGAATCTCCGCGCTGCGCTTTTTCATCTCACGTGCCTCCCCGCACACAAACTCGCACGGGCCGAGGGCCCGTGCGAAAATCAACGATTACAGCTTAGCCGAGTTTTTCTTGCAGATAGGCTGCGACCTGGTCAATCGGCATCTGATCAAATTTGCATAGCACCTGATCATCCGCCAGAAGCTGCATGGTCTTTGCCAAAAACTCCAGATGGTCGCCTGGGGCTATGGCAAGATTGAAGATATGGCGGGTCTTGACCGTCTCCTCGTCATCATCCATACGCCTGAACTCCACTGGCTCGGCCAAGCGCGCATAGCATAGGGCGCTCTTGAGAATAGCCTCGGACTTGCAATGCGGGAGCGCCACGGGGATCTGGGTGCAAATGCCCGTAGGATAGTTGGCCTCGCGATCGATGCAACCCTGGGCAAACGCATCGGTCACATAGCCGGCACTTTCGAGCGCAGCGCCACAGAGACGGATTGCCTCGACGGCCGTCGTCGATGCCCCCTCGATAGCGATGAAGCCCTTGGTTTGCTCAGACGACCCGGCATGTTGCGCAGAAGCAGAGATGTTCTCACTCATTGCGCACCTCCCTAGATGCCCATGGCCTTAGCGATAAAGGACACGATCAGATTGCCGGGGTTATAACCAAAGTGCGACGCGGTAACCATGTGGCCGCCGGCATCGATGCCACAAGCCGTAAGCATCTGCGTCGCGTAAGGCGCAAACATATTAGCAAAGAAGAGCATGAGATACATGAACACGGCCATGCAGACAAGTGTACGGAAGACGTTGCCCTTGCTGGCGAGCACGGCCATAGGCGCAACGTAGCAGACCTCGGCCAAAATCGCCGCCGGGAAGAAGCGCATATCAGGGACAAGGAAGGCCAGGCCCACCGTCACGGGAATCATGATAGCCGTGCAGGTAATGCAGCACGGGTCGCCCAGAGCAAGCGCAATATCCATGCCCACATAAATGTTCGCATCGGGGTCGATATGATTCTTCACAAACTCGTTAGCGCCGGCGCCGATGGGAGCGAGGCCCTCCATCATGATGGCAACCATACGCGGGAGCAGCACCATAACGGCTGCCATGCCTGCGCACATCTTGATGATGGTGGCCGCATCCTGCTGCGTCATAAGACCCAGAAAGCCGCCCACAAACAGGCCGATAATCGCGGGGTCGCCCAAGATACCGATCTTTTGGGAAAGGGTGTCTAAGTCGAGGTCAATCTTATTTAGACCGGGAATATGATCGATAACCCAGTTGATGGCAGCAGCCATGGGATACTCGTAAACGATGTAGCCCAGGCAGGTACAAGCCGTACCGTCAAGGCCAAAGAACTCGCCCCACTTGGGCGCAACCTTTTCGGCCGCAAAGAGCGTCACAACAGAAAGGGCGACCGCGACGAGAAAGCCAATTATCGCATTGCCAAAAAGCACGTAGGCAAGGGCGCCCGGCACCAAGAAGTGCATAAAGTTCCAGATGTCGACATTGAGCACCTTGGTCACCTTGAGGCGCAGCAAGATAATGTTAATGATCACGATGGCGGGAATGGCAAACACGGCAAACGGCGTGGTCCAGCTCGCACCGCCCAGAGCGGCAAAGCCGATTTCGGCCACATCGTAGCCCGATCCCATGGCCGTATAGTAATCGAGCGCAGGCTGGATGGTGCTCAGCAGAAAGTTGATGGTGAGCACCACGCCCTGAAAGCCGATACCAACCAAAAGGCCAGCGCGGACGGCTTGGCTAGGCTTCATCCTAAAGAACAGGCCCAGAAGGGCGATAACGACGGGCAGCATAACCGAAGCGCCCAGATTGATGAACTCCTTAAAAAAGGAGAGCGCGATATCCATGAGATTCTCCTAAGGGGTTAATGGTAGGGGGGGGGATTGCCTTGGCACCGCGACACAGCCCGCGGTGCCGGCTATTGGCAGGCGCGTTTACTCGGCCTGGACCTTTTTGAGCAATGCAGTCAGATCAGCGACGCACTTGTCCTTGTTGATGCCGCTAATGAGCGGAAAGACGCTCAGGAAGGGGCGCTCAAGCGGCTTGCGGTAGTTGGTGGTAGTGCAGACGATATCGACATCGTACTGTTTGACACCCACCTCGCCGATCGTACCCTTGAAAATCTGGACCGGAACGCCGGCAGCCTCGGCAATCTGCTTGACCTCTGCCTGAGCAACCGTAGAGGTTGCGACGCCGCTTCCGCAGGCAACCAGTACCTTAACCGTGTTCTTAGCCATGATGTTCTCCTCTTGCGTTTGCACGAGCGCAGCTCGCGCGGTGTGGTTTGTTGTGGGGCTCGGCCGCCTCCCCATCTGCTGACTGAAGCATACGGCGAAGGCTGCGAGCGGTTTAGCCCAATCATACCGAGTAGCCGCCGACCGGTTTTTGACTAATCGGCGGCTCGCTCGATTACAGGGGGGGGTTATCGAAACGCAGGGGCCCGCACTAGTGCATGGGCGAATGGGTCCCGACGTTTTGACCATAATTCACATAGATGCCCGTATCACGTTACTTAGGATAGGAACGCAGCTCGTCGATAATGTCCTTGTAGCTGCGGTCCTTACCAAAGAGGCCGGCGTTTCCCAGGCAGAAGCCATCGACGCCCGCCTTCCACAGATCGCGCACGCTCTCCATGGACACGCCGCCATCGACCAGGATTTTGTAGCCATACTCATCCTTGTGCTCAACGAGTTTCTTGATCTTCTCGTCGACAAAAGGAAGCGCCTTCTGGCCCGCAAAGCCGGGGTTCACGCGCATCACAAGGACGTAATCGCAGACGTTGAGAGACTCCTGAATGGTCTCGAACGAAGTGCAAGGGCTGATAGCCAAGCTCGACTTGGCACCGAGGTCACGAATGTGCTGAAGGGTACGGGTGATCTGGGTGTCGTTTTCGCCATGGACATGCACAATCTGTGCGCCCAGCCCAACAAACATATCGATGTACTTGGGAGCATCCTGAACCATCAGGTGTACATCGCAGACCTTGCCGGTGAGTTCCTTGATCGCCTTGACGTCCTGCGGACCCAGCGCGATGTTAGGAACAAACGTGCCGTCCATGATGTCGAGGTGATACAGGTCCACGCCTGCCTCATCAAGCTCTTTGACGAGCGCGCTCAGATTCTTGTAATCTGCGCAATTCATGCAAGCGCCGATAATCTTCTCTCCGTCTTTCCAATCCTTAGGCTCCATGATTGCTTCCTTTCTTGTTGGATTGCTTTTTGCTGCTTCGCGGCCGGCTCTCCTTTGGGCTCAGCACGCGCCAATGGCCTTCTTTAGGAGACGAGAGGGCGACCAAGCTGCCATACGTTACAAAGCCCCTGCTCCCCCACTCGTTCTCGAGCATCTTTAGCGCTCGCAGTCGATGAGGATCTTGCCTTTGACAAGACCGGGGGTACGGTATTGATCAAACGCCTCGGAGATCTTCTCGAGCGGATACTTGGCAAAAATGTGCCCCTCGTCATAGGGAATCATGCCGTTCTTGTAAGCCTCGGCTGTGAGCGTCCATTCATGCCCCGGGAAGGGAGCGGTGTAGCCGAGCCACGATCCGGTGAGTTTAAATTCCTTGCGATTGAGCTTTTCCCACTCGCCAACAGTAAATGTGAGCTCGCGTGTGGGCTTACCGATGAGGCACGCCTCGCCCTTATTGCCCACGACTTCAAAGACCATATGCATGGTGGCGTTAGCACCGGCCGTCTCGTAGACGTAGTCGTAACCGCGACCATCTGTGATAGCAGCAACCTGGTCGCGCCAATCGTCATCCATAGAATTGACGGTACTCGTGGCGCCCATGTGGCACGCGAACTCAAGACGCTCGGGTATCACATCAAACACCGTGACTTCACGCGCGCCAAAGGCACGGGCCCACTGTGCCGTAATGATTCCAATGGTGCCGCCGCCAAGCACTGCCACGGTCTTACCGCCCTTGAAGTCAAGACGCTCAAGGCCGTGAAGAGCGATGGTGGTAGGCTCAATCAACGCTGCCTGCTCAAAGCTCACCGAGTCATCGAACTTAACGGCGCAGACAGCAGGGATGCACACGTACTCGGCAAAGCTGCCAAACTGGCGGGTACCGATAAAGCTGTAATGCTTGCAAAGCGAATAATCACCACGCTGGCAATCCTCGCACTCCATGCAAGGGACCAGCGGCGCGCCTGCTACGCGATCGCCGACCTTGAGCTTCTCGACGCCCTCGCCGACCTCGGCGATGGTGCCCGAGAACTCATGGCCCAGCACGTTGGGATAGTAATGGCAGGCATCACCCAGGACGCGCGGAACATCCGAGCCGCAAATGCCCGAGTATTTGACCTTGACGAGGACCTCACCCGCTTTGGGCGCGGGCTTTTCGATCTCCTCAAAACGGATGTCGTCCTTTGCGTGAACCACGCCGGCCCACATTTTTTGGCACTGTTCGCACACGATTGAACCTCCTTGCCTTGCCGCCGGCTCCGCGCCAGCTGGTCTTTGCTTGACAAGGACAGATTACGTTTGTGCAGGTAGAAGCAACAGTCCAATGCGTGTAACCGCCGTTGGCGGGAATTGTGCACAATACAGCGACGCAAAGTGGCCCCGAAGCGACGAACGCTCCGGGGCCACTACAGTTGCAGCTTGGGACGGATACAGTTTTACCCCTCAATAAAAGGCTAAATCCGGGTTCGCCCCTCTATTTGGTACGCGACCGACGATTGAACATCAAGTTGCCGCTTTGGCAGACTTGCAGCGTCGAGTCGTTACGCGGGCTGGTAAACCCGCGTAACCTTAGAGCTCGGTAACCTCAACCGCGGTGTAGACCTCGCCCCACTTTTCGATGACGAGGTGGCCGGTCTTGGGATCCATGGCGTTGAGCTTACCGCAGGTGTTGGCGGTCTTGAGGACCGTCACGTCATCCGCACCCGCGGCGATGGCATGCGCAAAACCAGCGATGGTCGAGTCACCCGAGCCGGTAGCATTGACCGCGGGGATGTTGGGCGTCTTGGCACGAAAGGCACGGCCATTATGGAAGCCCACGGAACCCGCTGCGCCCATGGACACAACGACCCAGGGAATGTCAGCAAAGCGCTTATCGGCAGCAAGAGCCTCGCGCAGGGCGTCAACGTCCTCGGTAGTAAAGCTCGTGCCCAAAAGGCCGTTGATCTCGGTAAGGTTGGGCTTGACGAGCTCGGGCTTAACATCGCTCTCAAGCGCCGCGTCGAGCGAGGCTCCCGAGGTGTCGAGCAGCACCTTGGCGCCGGACTCGGCCGCAATCTTAACGAGCTCGGCATAGTAGCCAGCCTCAACGCCACGCGGCAGGGAACCAGAGAGCGTCACAACGCTAGCCTGGGCAGCGAGCTCGCGGAACTTGGCCGTAAAAGCCTCGAGCTCCTCGGGCGTAATCTGAGGGCCGCTCTCAAGCAGCTCGGTCTGGTTGCCCTCGTGAAGGATATTGAGACAGATGCGAGTCTCGCCCTTGATGGGCACAAAGTCGTTCTTGACGCCATCGGCATCCATGAGCTCGACCATGTAGGCACCCATGTGGCCGCCGAGGAGGCCCGTGGCCACCACATCATCGCCCAGCTGCAGCAAAACGCGGCTCACGTTGAGACCCTTGCCGCCGGCGGTCTTTTCGGGCGTTACACGGTTGACGTCGTCGATGGTGAGTTTATCGAGCTGGTAGCGGGTATCGACAGACGGGTTCATGGTTACGGTAAGGATCATGATGACTCCTATTCTGGGGCCTCTCGAACGGCTCCGTTTCTGGGGCCTCTCGGAACTGCCCCGTTTTGTTGCTCAGGGCTCTAGAGAATCTCAATCGAGAAGCCGCGCGCGATGGTCTCACCCGGCTTGGCAACAAGGCACCCGCGCTTGTGCTCGAACACATCGTCCTCGTCAGAACAGGTCGAAAGACCACCCCACGGCTCCACGGCCACAAAATCGCCCTCGGGCTTGCCCCATACGATAAGGTAAGGCATGTCGGAAAACGTCAGGCGCAGGCCCTTCTCCTCGTCCTTCTTGACATAGTCAACCACGTGGCTGTTAAGCACATCAAAGATGGTCTCGGCAAAATCAAAGAGCTCGTGCGTGAGCGGCAGGTCGCAGCCCTGCATGGGGTTGGCGCTGCGGTTCTCCACGTCGATGAGACCCGTGGAGGGAACGGCAGTGCAAAGCTTGGCGGCCTCTTCGGCCTCAAAGCGCAGCTTGTAGTCGCTGTAGCTCTCGCCCTCGTCAAGCGGGCAGGCAAAAGCCGGATGACCGCCCACAAAGAACGGCATGTCCTCGGTGCCCTCATTGGTGACCTCGTAGGTCACGTGCACGCGTTTGCCCTCGAGGCTGTAGCGCGCGACGATCTTAAACGGGAAGGGGTACTGCTCCAGCAGCTCGGCACGAGAAGAGCTCTCGAGCTTGAGCGCGATCATAGTATCCGTCTGCTCCACGAGCTTCCACTCTTGTTTGCGCGCAAAGCCATGACGGGCGAGCCTAACCTCGTGGCCGCTGCGGGTCATTGCGCGACCGTCGCGCAGGCCGCCGCAAATGGGAAAGCAGATGGGAGCCTGCCCCGACCACACAGCCGGGTCGCCCTGCCACAGGTATTCGCGGCCCTGAGCTTTGATGCTGGTAAACGAGCCGCCGGCGGTGGTAAGGCCAATCGAAAGCTCACCATTATCGAGCGTGTAATTCATGTTATTGCTCCTTATCCTTATGGAATAGCTGCATCACATAAGGTAATCGCGCCGTTTTGCCGCAAACAGCCCAATCCTCGGCAGCAAGGCATACAGGATTTTGACAAAGCGCCGCCGCACAAAAAAGGGGCGCCTGTGACACACATCGCAGGCGCCCCCTGGTACATAAATGTTACTCAGCTTTACCCACAGAGTTGAGGTTGGTCATGCGGATCTTAACCAGCTCGGTGATCTCGCGCATGCCCTCCTTGGCCGGCTTCTTGGGATCGAAGCAGGCGGGGTTCTCGGCCATGTAGGCCATGAAGCCCTTGGTGTAGGCCTGACGCAGCTCGGTGGCGTAGTTGACCTTGCAGATGCCGTTCTTCACAGCCTCGGCAACCTGCTCATCGGGCACACCGGAAGTGCCGTGCAGGACCAGCGGCACGTCGACGGCGTCGCGAATGGCCTTGACCACGGACTGCTCGATGTGCGGATCGCTCGTGTACACGCCGTGGCTGGTGCCAACGCCAATGGCCAGCGAGGTGCAGCCGGTGCGCTCGACGAACTCCTTGGCCTCGGCCGGATCGGTGTAGGGGCTCTCGCCCTCAACCGCGGGACCGTCGTCCTCCTTGCCGCCGACCTTGCCGAGCTCAGCCTCGACGGGCACGCCCATGGCGCGGCCAGCATCGGCGACGGACTTGGTCAGAGCGATGTTGTCCTCGAAGGACTCGTGCGAACCGTCGATCATGACGGAGGTGTAGCCAGTGCGGAAGGCCTGCATGCAGCGGTCATAGCCATCGCCGTGATCGAGGTGCAGGGCAACGGGCACGGAAGCGCGCTCGGCGGCAGCCTTGACCATGCCATAGAAGTAATCCAGGCCAGCGGTCTTAATGGTGCCCGGGGTGGTCTGCATGATGACGGGGGACTTGGTCTCCTCGGCAGCGGCCAGAACGGCCATAACAAACTCGAGGTTCTCGACGTTGAACGCGCCGACGGCGTAGTGGCCGGCCTGAGCGTCCTTGAGCATCTTTTCGGTGGTAACAAGTGCCATGAGCGTTTGCTCCTCTCCCTCGCCCGCATCTGGACATCGGGCGTACGTGTCCGCAAGGCGTTTTACCTTGCGTTTTGCTGCGCTCATTGTATGAAATTCAGCGGCTTTGCACGTGCGAGATATTGTCATCGCGCGAGGTTCAACCTTCATTTTTGAAAAGCAAACGGAAGAGATCGAACCCGAGCGCGCGTGTTCGATATTGAGTTTTGCGCCTTGATCGTCTTTCTTTTATAGAAAAGATAAGTATTCGAAAGGCGTTTTCTTACTTAAAAAGAAAATGAACGAAAATAGAGTCAACACAATTCCTGCAAATTTCAGACGATGATGGAGCGGATATGGCCCATGCAACAACCCGAGCTTTTGCCGACGAACGTCGCGCCGCCATCATGGAGATGCTCGAACATAACGCCTCCGTGCAGGTGGCAGAAATCGCCCAAACCTTTGGCGTGTCCTCCGTCACGGCCCGCGCCGACCTGGACGCTCTCGCCGAATCCGGCAAGCTGCGCCGCACGCATGGTGGTGCTGTGTCGCTCCAGAAGCGACTGACCGTATCCACCCAGGATCGCCGCATCAACGTCAATGTCGCCGCCAAGCAGGCCATCGCACAAAGCGCCATCGAGCTCGTCAATGACGGCGACACCCTGCTCGTCGACTCGGGCACCACCGCTCTCGAGTTTGTCCGCCTGCTCGACCAGCGCGATGGCATCACCGTCATCACCGCCGACATTACCATTGCCGATTACATCGACGAGAGCATGCCCTCGGTCGATGTCGTCATGCTGGGCGGGGCGCTGCGCAAAGGCCATCGTTATCTGTATGGACCGCTCACTATGCAGGCGCTCCAAATGGTCCATGCCGATCTGGCCATCATGTGCCCCGGCGCTTTTGTTCCCGGCTGTGGCTTTACGACCGACTTTCCGCAGATGGCCGAGACCAAAACGGCCATGATCGCCGCAGCCCATCAAAGCGTCGCCCTCATGGACGCCAGCAAGGTTAACGGACGCGGCATGTACCGCTTTGCCGCACTGACCGATGTCAACACCATCGTGATGGACCGCGACCCCGAAGGCGCCGTCGCCACCTCAATCGCCGAGGCCACCGATGGAACCGCCCCAGCCCTCGTCATCGCCCGCATCTAAAAACAAAAACCACCACAAAGGTGCCTGTCCCCTTTGTGGTGGTTTGAGCGCTAAACGTGAACGTGTCGCTACTTGGAAAGCTCGTCGGCGAGGGCCTCGATCTGGGCGCGCGAGGCGTCGTTGAGCGAACCCAGCACGGTCACCTTGTTCTGCGCCAGGGTAATGTCCTTCATGCCCTCGAGCTCCTTGGTCATAACCTTGGCAGCTGCGGGCGCCCAGGAGCCGCCCTCGACGAGCGCCACGGTGCGGTTCTGGTAGGCATGCTCGGCGAGCGTGTGGATGAAGGTGCTCATGCACGGGAAAATCTCGCCCTGATAGGTGATGGAGGCGAGCACCAGACGGTCATAGCGGAACGCGTCCTCAACGGCCTCGGCCATGTCGTCGCGAGTCAGGTCAAAGACGGAAACCTTCTGGCCGCGGGCCTCGAGCGCAGATGCAAGCTCCTCAACGGCAGCCTTCAGATGGCCGTAGACGCTCGCGTAGGCAATGGTGATGCCCTCGTCCTCGGGCTGATAGCTCGACCAGGTGTTGTAGGTGTCGAGGTAGTAGCCCAGGTTCTCGGTCAGCACGGGGCCGTGGAGCGGGCAGATAATCTGAATGTCCAGGTCGGCGGCCTTCTTGAGGACGGCCTGCACGAACTTGCCGAACTTACCGACGATGCCAAAGTAGTAGCGGCGAGCCTCGCAAGCCCACCCTTCCGGATCCTCGATGTCGTTGGCGCCAAACTTGCCAAAGCCGTCGGCACTAAAGAGCACCTTGTCGGTGGACTCGTAGGAGAAGATCACCTCGGGCCAGTGAACGTTGGGGGCGCCGATAAAGGTCAGGCTGTGGCCGCCCAGGTCGAGCACATCGCCCTCTTTGACGACCATCTTGCGCTCGGGGTAGTCGGTGCCAAAGTAGTTGACCATCATGCGGAAGGCGCCCATGCTAGCCACAATCTGGGCCTGGGGATAGCGCTCCATAAAGGCAGCGATACCGGCAGAGTGATCGGGCTCCATGTGATGGACGACCAGGTAATCGGGCGTACGACCATCGAGCACGGCCTCGAGGTTGCCGAACCACTCGTCGACAAAGCCAGCGTCAACCGAATCGGCGACGGCGATCTTGTCGCCCAAGATAACGTAGCTGTTGTATGCCATACCGTTCTCGGACACGTCGTACTGGCCCTCGAACAGGTCAATGTCGTGATCGTCGACGCCAATGTAGCGGATATCCTTGGTGATCTCCATCAGGCAAAGCCTCCTAGATAGACAAAAGAACCCGTCTATCATAACACTCACCTTCATAGCCACGGCTATCCGTCAGCATCCTTACCGATTGTTATTGAGGCAGAATATACCGCCGTTTACCTGCGCAAACTATGAGCGTGGTATCGCCGTGCTATGTCGAATAATGAGCTGGCCGGGAATACGAATGGCAACGGTTTTGCCCGCCGTACCCGCCTCGGGAACCGCATGCTCGAATACCTCGCGTCCGCGCTGATGTAGATCGAATCGCACGGTCGTGAGCTCGTTGTGTGCCACAAAATCATCGAGCGAATCGTCGACGCCCACCACGCTTACGTCCTCGGGCACACGCAGGCCGCTATCGCGCAGCGCCGCAATTGCGCCGTTTGCCATCTGGTCGTTTGCCGCGTAAATCGCCGTCATGGTGTGATCGTGCTCGGCCAGGTGCCTGCCGGCCTCGTAGCCGCTGTTGGCAGACCAGTCGCCCTCGAGCGGCTCTGCCGGCTCGATGTGTTTACGCTCGAGCGCATCCTGCCAACCGGCGCGACGAAATTGTTCGTCGACCGAGAACGACGGGCCGCCAATATAGCGAATCTGCTCGTGCCCCAGCTCAAACAGGTGATCCATAAGCAAGAGCGAGCAGCCGTAATGATCGGAGTCGACCGTGGTCACCCGCGGGTGCGCGTACATGGTGACGATAACCGTGCCAATGCCCGGCAGTGGATCAAACGTCTCAAAATCGGGCGCCATGCGGCTCATGCCGATGATGATGCCGTCCACCGGCAATGCGGCCATACGACGCGTGGCCTCGGCAAGCGAAAACTCCTCGGTCTTGGACATCTCGACCAGCGTGATAGCGCAATTATGCTCGCGAGCAGCGCTGGCGATGCCGTCGATCATTGAGAGGTTGCCAAACTTGGTGACATCGTTGACGCACAGGCCGACCGAATGGTAACGGCCGTCGCGCAGCGAGCGACCGGCATAACTCGGGCGAAAGCCGAGCTCTTGCATAGCGGCCTGCACGCGCTGGCGCGTCTGCTCGTTAACGTTGGGCAAACCGTTGGCGACGCGCGAAACCGTCTGCTGCGAAACGCCAGCAGCGCGGGCAACGTCGGCCATGGAGACCGGACGCGTACCTGTATCGTTGGACGGGCGCCTTGCCACAGGATCACCTTCACCCTTGCGAGATCTGAATAGCGTGAATGCCGGCCCGGGCAGGAGTTTAGCCCGCGCCGAGGCCCGCTATCGTCGGACGCATGTTAACGTACTCTACTTTTTCAATCCGCATCTCTTCTGCTTTATAAGTCCATACGGCAATACCGTTCACGGCTGAATTTCTACCGATTACCAGATTCTCAAAAAGTGACAAGCGATGTGTTATGAGTACGTTAACATAGCCCGTAACGTGCGGCATCGTGAACACTTGGTTCATGCCGCTTCAAGTTGTTAACGTACTCATAACGGCGCAAAACTTACCCGTACGCGCCAAGGAAAGGACTCCGATGACCACCCCCGACGAAAAGACACTCGCCACGCTCACCAAGCTGTTTGAGGAGGAGTTTGGGCCCATCGGCGATCGCCAGGTGCTCTATGTGCACGCGCCCGGCCGCTCCGAGATCAGTGGCAACCACACCGACCACGAGGGCGGCCACGTCATCGCCGGCTCGCTCGATGTCGCCGTCGACGGCATCGCCGTGGCAACCGACACCAACAAGATTCGCGTCGCCGACGAGGGCTATCCCACGTTTGAGATCACGCTCGACACGCTGGGTATTCAAGAGTCCGAGAAGGGCACGTCTGCGAGCCTCGTCCGCGGCATGGCCCACGAAATCGCTGCTCTGGGCGTTGAGCCCCAGGGCTTCGACTTCGCCTTCACCTGCTCTGTCCCCTCGGGCGGTGGCCTTTCCAGCTCTGCCGCCGTCGAGGCCGCGTACGGCCGTGCCATGGAGACGCTCTGGGGCGCGCCCGCCATCGAGCCCGTCGCGCTCGCTCAGATGAGCCAGCGCACCGAGAACAACTACTACGGCAAGCCCTGCGGCCTGATGGACCAGGCCGCCGTATGTCTGGGCGGCCTCGCCTACATGGACTTTGAGGACCAGGCTCAGCCTAAAACCCAGAAGCTCGAGCTCAACTTTGAGGATCACGGTTATGCGCTCGTGCTCGTTAAGGTCGGTGCCGACCACGTGGCCGCCACCGACGACTACGCAGCCGTTCCGCGCGAGATGCAGGACGTCGCCGCCGAGTTTGGCAAGGCACGCCTGTGCGAGGTCAACGTTGCCGACTTTGACGCCAAGCTCCCCGAGCTGCGCGCCAAGCTGGGCGACCGCGCCTGCCTGCGCGCCGTTCATTACTGGTACGAGAACGGCCTGGTCGACAAACGCTGGGCAGCTCTGAACGCCGGCGACATCGACCAGTTCCTGGTCCTGACGCGCGAGTCTGGCGCCAGCTCCGCCATGTACCTGCAGAATGTTGTTGCCAAACTGGGTTCCGAGCAGCCCTCGATGTATGCCCTGGCGCTGGCCGAGCACGTGCTCGACGGCCGCGGCGCCGTCCGTATCCACGGTGGCGGCTTTGGTGGCACTATCCAGGCCTTCGTGCCGCTCGACCTGGTCGACACCTTCATTGCCAAGATGAACGGCTGGCTGGGCGATGGCTCTGCCCGTCATTACGCTATCTCTGACAAGGGGGCTTACGCGGCATGGCTGTAATGACTGACGTGCGCGAGGCCGCGCAGAACCTGATCGAGTACGCTATCCACCGATCGATGATCGGCCAGGACGATCGCATCTGGGCATATAACACCATTTTGGAGTGCATCGGCGCCACGGGCCCCGCACTCGACATGGCTTGGGCGCTCAAGACCGAGAAGATTTCGCTCTTGCACCCCGATACCCTGCCCGACTTTGACCTGGAGGGCACGCTCGCCGCGCTTGCCGAGGCCGCCGTTGCCAACGGCGCCGCCGAGGACACGGCGTCGGGCCGCGACCGCATCGCCATGCGCATCATGGGCGCGCTCATGCCGAGGCCTTCGGTTGTAAACGAGGAATTCAACGGCCGCATGGGCGTCAACGAGCCCCGCGCCGCGACCGACTGGTTCTACGGCCTGTGCTGCGACGCTGGCTACGTGCGCCGTGCCGCCATCGCGCGCAACATCAAATGGAGCACTCCCACCAACTGGGGCGACCTGGAGATCACTATCAATCTGTCGAAGCCCGAGAAGGACCCGCGCGACATTGCCGCAGCCGGCGCCGCAAAGAACACGGGCGAGAAGTATCCCGCCTGCCAGCTGTGCATCGAGAACGAGGGCTACCCTGGACGTTCCGCCGCAGCCGACGGCGGCGCCCATCCCGCTCGCCAGAACCTGCGCGTTATCCCCATTCAACTCGACGGCGAGCGCTGGGGCTTCCAGTACAGCCCGTATGCGTATTTTAACGAGCACTGCATTGCCATGAGCTCCGAGCATCGCCCGATGCACGTCGACCGTAAGGGACTGACCTGCCTGCTCGACTTTGTCGACCTGTTCCCGCACTACTTTATTGGCTCCAACGCCGACCTGCCCATCGTGGGCGGCTCGATTCTGTCGCACGACCACTTCCAGGGTGGCGCGCACGAGTTCCCCATGATGCATGCCACCGAAGTCTCGCAGTTTAGCGTGCCCGGATTTGACCAGGTCAGCGGCACCGTGCTGCAGTGGCCACTTTCGGTGCTGCGACTGCGCTCGCACGACCGCGCTCAGCTGCTCGACGCTGCCGAGAAGATTATCCTCGCTTGGCGCGAGTGGACCGACGAGTCCGTGGGCGTTATCGCGCACACGGCCGACGGCGTGGCCCACAACACCGTGACGCCCGTCATCCGCCGCGTCGACTCCCGCGGCAATGCCGGCGGCGAGGCCTACGAGGCCTACCTGGCGCTTCGCTGCAACATCACGACCGACGAGCATCCGCTGGGTGTGTTCCACCCGCATGCCGAGTATCACCATATTAAGAAGGAGAACATCGGCCTGATCGAGGTCATGGGCTTGGCCATTTTGCCGCCGCGCTTGGTCCCCGAGCTCGGTGCTGTCCGCGAGCACCTGCTGGCGGCCAAAGCCGATGCCAGCTACGACCTTGCCAGCGCGCTCGAGGGCGACGACCTTTGCCGCAGCCACGCCGCGTGGGCCGAGGACGTCTTTGCTCGCCGCGCCGACGAGCTTACGGCGGATAACGCCATCGATATCCTGCACGAGGAGGTCGGCGTGGTGTTTGGCCACGTGCTCGACAACGCCGGCGTCTTTAAGTGGGACGAAGCCGGCCGCGCCGCCCAGCAGCGCTTTATCGACTCGCTGTAGCACGCGAGCTCGAACGCACGCACTTAACAAATAGCGCCTACACGACCACGGCGCCCGCCGGCAACATCGCCGACGGGCGCCGTTTTCTGATGCAAGGGTAGCTAATTTGCACCAAAACAAGGAGTGTTCCAAACTGCCGGCAGAGAAGGAACGTCCCCAGGTGCCGACCTAAACCACCACATTATTCGATGGAAAAACGTGATTGCCTCACACATTATTCGATGGAAAAACGTGGTTTACTCCCACATTTTTCGATGGAAAGATCGAAACGGTCTTATACTAACCATGATCGTTAGGAGGCAGTATGCAGCGACAGCTAATGGACGAACTCATCGCTTGGAAATCTAGGGCAAACCGCAAGCCCCTCCTGCTTAAGGGGGCCCGCCAGACGGGAAAAACCTGGCTTCTCAACGAATTCGCAGGCCAGCAGTATCAAAACGTCATCCGTTTTGACTTTATGCTCGAACCGGGCGTACGTTCGCTGTTCGACGGAAGCCTTGACCCCAAACGCATCATCTCCCAGATAGAGCTCCTGCGCGGCCAGACCATAACGCCGACAGACACACTCATCATCTTCGACGAAATCCAAGAGGCACCGCGTGGCATCACCTCGCTCAAATACTTCAACGAGCTGGCGCCGGAATACCATATCGTGGCAGCCGGCTCCTATATGGGGCTCGCGCTCCGACGCGAAAACGAGTCGTTCCCCGTCGGCAAGATTGAGCAGCTTACCATGCGCCCCATGGGGTTTGTCGAGTTCGTTCGTGCCGTCGATGGCAATCCGCTCGCAGATGCCATCCTTGCCGCAGACATGGACCTGCTGGCAAACGTTTCCGAAAAGCTCGAGTGCCTGCTCAAGGAATACCTCGTTGTCGGTGGCATGCCAGAAGTTGTCTCCGCTTTCGCCGCCTCCCACGATTTCATCGAGGCCCGCAGGCTTCAGCAGCAAATCATCGAAGCTTACGAATCCGATTTTGGCAAGCATGCGCCAGCCCGCATCGTCGAGCGCATGAGGCTGGTTTGGAAATCCCTTCCCGGCCAGCTCGCAAAGGAAAACAAGAAGTTCGTCTACGGTGCGCTCCGTCCCGGGGCGCGCGCACGCGATTTTGAGGAAAGCCTCCAGTGGCTCATGGACTATGGAATCGTTCATAAGGTACCACGTGTTTCCGCCCTAAGAGCACCGCTCACAAGCTACGAGGATCTCTCGGGCTTCAAGCTGTTCTGCATCGACACCGGCATCCTCGGAGCACTCTCCGGCCTCTCGCCAGCCATTGTTCTGAACGGGCCCGCTGTTTTTACGGAGTTCAAAGGCTCGCTGACCGAGCAATACGTCGCACAGGAGCTTTTGCTCCAAGGCAAAACTCCCGCGTATTGGTCATCCTCCTCCGGCAATGCAGAGACTGACTTTGCCATCGACCATGCGGGGACCGTGCTTCCGCTCGAGGTCAAGGCGGCAGAGAACCTCAAAGCAAAGAGCCTGAGGATTGCCTGCGAGAAGTTCAAGCTCGAGCGCTGCGTGAGAACATCGTTAGCGGCATATAGAGACGAGGGCACGCTCGTCAACATTCCGCTCTGGGAGATTGGGCAAATCGACAAGCTGGCATAGGCGCTGTGGAGGGGGTGCCCCGTAAGGAGTGTCCCAAACTGCCGGCAGAAAAGGAACGTCCCTATCTGCCGCATTCCCGAAGCAAGGCAACGCCGATGTCTTGGAAACGACAGCGAGCGGGCCGCATTTGAGACAAGGTGACGTGAAACGAAAGGGCGCTGACCTTCTGGTCGCGCCCTTGAAGTTGAACGTCAGATTGTCCAAATGCGGTCCGCGCAGCGTCGGCAGATTACGGCGTTTGGTAAAACGCCGTAACTCGACGCCGTAACTCTAAAGCTCCGTTACTTCAACGTTGTTGTAGATCTCGTCCCAGCGATCCATGACCAGGTGGCCGGTCTTGGGATCCATGGCGTTAAGCTTGCCGCAGGTATTGGCGGTCTTGAGCACCGTGACGTCGTCGGCGCCGGCAGCAATGGCATGCGCAAAGCCGGCGATGGTCGAGTCACCGGAACCCGTCGCGTTCACAGCCGCAATCGCGGGCGTCTTGGCGCGGAACGCGCGGCCCTCATGGAAGCCCACCGAACCGGCAGCGCCCATCGAAACGACAACCCAGGGAATACCGGCAAAACGGTCATCGGCGGCAAGCGCCTCGCGCAGGGCATCGACATCATCGGTCGTAAAGGACGTACCCAGCAGGCCGTTAATCTCGGTCAGGTTGGGCTTTACGAGCTCAGGCTTAGCGTCGGACTCCAGCGCGGCCTCCAGCGATGCACCCGAAGTGTCGAGCAGCACCTTGGCGCCCGCCTCCTCGGCGATCTTGACGAGCTCGGCATAGTAGCCGGCATCGACGCCACGCGGCAGCGAGCCCGAAAGCGTCACAACGTCCGCCTTCGCTGCAAGCTCGGCAAACTTGGCCGTAAAGGCCTCGAGCTCGGCCGGGGCGATCTGCGGGCCGCTCTCCAGCAGCTCGGTCTGATTACCCTCGTGCAGAATATTCAGGCAAATGCGCGTCTCACCGGCAATAGGCACAAAGTCGTTCTTGACGCCGTCGGCATCCATAAGCTCGGCCATATAGGCACCCATGTGGCCGCCGAGCAGACCGGTCGCGAGCACATCGTCGCCCAACTGCAGCAGTACACGGCTCACGTTGAGGCCCTTACCGCCAGCAGTCTTTTCGGGCGTCACGCGGTTCACGTCGTCGATGATCAACTTGTCGAGCTGATAGCGCGTATCAATCGACGGGTTCATGGTAACGGTCAGAATCATATTGAACTCCTGTTTCCGGGGCACGGCACGCGCAGCCCCAAACATACGATAGCTCGTTAAAGGATCTCGATCTCAAAGCCGCGGGTAACGGTCTCCCCCGGCTTGGCCACCAGGCAGCCGCGCTTGTGCTCCAGAATATCGTCCTCGTCGGAGCAGGTGGACAGGCCGCCCCACGGTTCCACGGCCACAAAGTCACCCTCGGGCTTGCTCCACACAATCAGGTACGGCATATCGGGAAACGTCAGGCGCACGCCCTTGTCCTCGGTCTTCTTGGTCAGCGTAACCACGCGGCTCTCGAGCACGTCAAAGATGGTCTCCGCGAAGTCAAAGAGTTCGTGGGTCAGCGGCAGGTCATGGCCAACCATCGGGTTCTTGCCGCGATGCTCAACATCAATCAGGCCCGTCGAGGGAACGGCAGTACAGAGCTCGGCGGCCTCGCGCTGCTCAAAACGGAGCTCGTAGTCGTCATAGGACTCGCCCTCGTCAAGCGGGCACTTAAAGCCGGGGTGACCGCCCACAAAGAACGGCATGTCCTCGGTGCCCTCATTGGTCACCTCGTACGACACGGCCACCTTTTCCGAATCAATCGTGTAACGAGCAACGATCTTAAACGGATACGGGTACTGCTCGAGCAACTCGGCATGGTCGGCGGAGCTTAGGCTCAGCGCAACCATGTTGTCGCTCTGCTCCTCGAGCTTCCACTCTTGTTTGCGAGCAAAGCCGTGACGGGCAAGCTTGACCTCGCGGCCGCCCATGGTCATTGCGTGACCGTCTCGAAGGCCGCCGCAGATCGGGAAACAAATGGGTGCCTGGCCCGACCACACCGCCGGGTCGCCCTGCCACAGGTACTCACGGCCGTTGGCCGCAATAGAAGTGAACGATCCGCCAGCCGTGCTCAGTGCCACGCGGATAGAACCGTTATCAAGAACAAACTCCATAGGAGCCTTCCCTTTCTTACGACAGCCTGCCAAGTCAGTGGGGCTGATAGCAAACCGGCCCGCGCCCCCTCACAGAAACGCGAGCCGTCAATTGAAAAGCTGCAAATCGCCAAGTACAGCCAAGAGCGAAGCACTCAAGCCAAGCAAGCAAACGTGTTATCGGAGCAGCTCGCCGTACCAGAACACTTCGCAACAACAGGGGCAAACCCACAGGTACCCTCAACGTCAGCGAGAAGCCAGCTGGTGAGGCAAGGTGCCGTGAAGCGAGGCGGCATTGACCTTCTGGTCATGCCGTCGAAGCTGAACGGCAGATTGCCCACCAGATGGCTTCGCAGCGTCGGCCGGTTACGCGGTTTGGTAAACCGCGTAACCTCCTTAGTCGTGATACTCGCCGCGGTCCCACTTCTCGAGGAACTCGTCAAAGAAGTGCGGGTCAGCCTGAGCCTCGGCGTCGGCCTTATTGCAGGCATCGATCTTGGCGATCAGGGCATCGTGCTCGGGGGTCTTCTCGTAGGGCTCCTCCAGGAAGGCAAGCATGATGTCGGCCATCAGGAACTCGCCGGTAATCTTGCCGCCAAAGCCCACGATGTTGGCGTTGAGCTCGCGACGGGCATACAGGGCAGAGGTCATGTCGCGAACCAGGGCGCAACGGGCGCCGGGAACCTTGTTGACGGCGTTGGTGATGCCGATGCCGGTGCCGCACAGGGCCACGCCAAAGTCGGCCTTGCCGCTGGCAACAGCCTCGCCCACGGCCTTACCGTAGATGGGATAGTGCGTACGGGTGTGGCTGTAGGTGCCGCAGTCGAGCACCTTGTAGCCAGCCTGCTCCAGGCGGTCGGCCAGATAGATCTTCTCGTCCGTAACGATATGGTCGCAACCGATTGCGATGGTCTTCTTCATCAGAACGTCCTTTCGTCTGAATTCACAAGTTGAGGTAGAAGTTCGAGTTCTCGGTGGCTCTCGTTAGGCCATCTTGTTGAGCATGTCGACACGGATCTGGTGACGGCCGCCGGCGTACTGCGCGCGCAGGAACTCGCGGGCGATCTTCTTGGCGACCTCGGTGCCCACAACGCCCGGGCCCATGGTGACCATGCGCGAGCCGTTGTGCTCGCGGGTCATGTAGGCGGAACGCTCGTCGGAAATGTTGGCGACGACCATGCCCTTAATCTTGACGGCGGCCATATAGGAGCCGACGCCGTACTTATCGAATGCGAAGCCCTGGGAATCCTTGTGCTCCAGCAGGTCCTTGGCAACGGCGGTCGCGGAATCGACAAAGTCCGCGGCAGGGGTCTCGGAATAGTCGACGACCTCGTGACCGTCGGCGATGAGCATCTCCTTGATGGACTCCTTCATCGACATACCGTCGGCATCGGAAGCGATTACAACCCTCATGACATCCTCCTTGAGAGATACGCAGGTGCGTAGTTTCTGTTTGGAAGTGTTGAATCGCGTTCAGGTCCGGGCATCTGAATGTGCGGTTCTTCACTGTTCATGTTTATTTGAACACATTCGAACAGTAACTGCAACAACTATTTGTTTATCTTTGTTCTTTTTTGAACAAATACCGTTCACGGATGATTGCTGACCGTTTGGACCGGGCACGGACGTAGCGACCATGTGTTCAACAAACAAAAGGGCGACCGAGAACGCGTCTCGGCCGCCCTTCGGCGGTATTCCCCGGTATATACAGCTGTTTTAGCTACTCGGACTGCCCACCCTTTTTGGCGTGCTTGGACGGAGCACCCAGAAAGCGGCCCGTCAAATAGTTCGCCGGGCCGGAAATATCGATCCCCAGCAGTACGTGTCCCAGCCACAGGAACGCCACGAGCACCAGCAGCGGGATAACGCACGAAGTCACGATCATCACGATGACGCCTTCAATCAAATCGGTCACCTGCCGCACGATCTCATCGGTCATCTGCTTGGCGCCGCTGGTCACCGACGTAACAAGGCTCGATGCCCCATCAGTCAACTGCTCGAGCACGTTTTTGGACTCCGTGGCCTCGGATTTTTTCTTGTTCGATTTTGAGCTGGTCTCGGCTGACTTGTCCGTGGTGTCGGCCGCGTCCGCAGTCTTTTGCTCAGCTTGCTCAATACTTACGCGATACGTTTCATCGACCTTCTGCGACACCCATACGCTCGCGGGCACGAGCGCCATGCCGATCACGGCAACCACCAGTACGCGTGTCGCCACACGGCGCAGGACAGTGCTCGTGCTCCAGCGCCCGTGAATGCCGAGCGACACCGCAAAGAGCACCAACGCAGACGGGATTAAGATGCCCAGGCCAACCGACCACAAAATCGTGAGCAAATATTTCTCTAGGTATAGCACGGCAAGCACGATACCAAGGTTGCCTGAAAGCTGTGCGAGCTGCTCGGCAACCGGCGTTCCCGTATCACCAGGCAGCGCGGTAATGCCCGCAGATAGAGCAACGCATGAAGCCGTGAGCGCCAAAACGTTGCCTTTCTTTTGGTCGATAACCTCGATGGTGGAGTCCCAAGTTTTGGTATCGGCGAAATGCGGACGAGCTACAAAGCCCGACAGCAACGCCAGCACCACGAGCGCAACGATGATACCGATCTGCAGCTTTTTGTTTGCGCACACGACATCGGACAGGCTGGGCTGCAGCTCGGTTACCGTCGTGTGCTCGGTTATCTGGACAGGACGCCCATGAGCCATCTCGTGCGCGTCTCTTTTTTGAATCGATCCATTGTCCGGCATTTGGATACCTCCTCATTCCGGCCTGTATTGCGGATGGAAGTATACCCACCCTGCGAAAAACCGAACGGGAAGACGAACAGAAGCCCCAAGACTGTCCCCAACGACTAGTCGTTTAAGAACGTCCCCAATGACTATCTCGGGATGAGTTGCGGGGAGGAGAACAGAAAAAGCCCTGCCGCGGGTAGCGGCAGAGCTTTTGGAAGGGGACTTGGTTGTGAGGGCTCGTTAGGCGAGCTTGGCCTCGAGCTCGGCAATGCGCTTGTAGGCATCGATGGTAAAGCGGGCCTGCTTCTCCAGGATCATGGTGGTCATGAGAGTGTCCTGAGCATGGGCCATGATGAAGGTCATCTCCATCTCGCCACCGCCGGCCTCCTGCGAAAGCAGCTTGGTCTGCGTGTCGTGGGCGCCGATAAGTGCATCGCTGGCATCCTTGTGCAGCTGTTCGGCCTTCTCAAAATCACCCTCGCGAGCAGCATCGAGCGCTGCAAGCAGATCGGTCTGGGCGTCACCTGCGTATGCGACAATCTCGAATCCAACCATCGAGATTTCTTCTTTGGTTGCCATATTGCGTTCCTTTCACATATGAACCAATGGAGAGCATCGCGTCCGGGCATACGCGCTGCGTTCTGTATGACAGAAACAATAACATTCAAACAAAAAAGAACAATACAAACCGTTATTTCGAGCCGTGAACGGTCTATTATCACCCGTGAACGGTTTTCAAACCATTTCGAACAATATCAAACATGATTAGCGGAAACCTAAACAGGACCGCACCCTAACGCAAATCGCGCACCGTATCGCCCTCTACGAGCACGCCGGGGATCAGCATGTGCTCCACGCCAGACGCAACCCCCTCGGCGCCGGCAATCTTGTCAACCGCCCACATGCCGACGCGCTTGTTGTCGAAGCGCACGGTGGTCAGGCGACAATCGGGCACGATATCGCCCAGACTATCGTCAACACCCACCACGCTCACGTCCTGGGGCACGCGCTTTCCGCGCGACTCGAGCCCGCGAATGCAGCCGTAGGCCATGGCGTCGTTGGAAGCATAAATGGCCGTACAGGTCGGATCGTCCGCCAGAGCCTGACCGGCAGCATACCCGCTCTGTGCCGTCCAATCGCCACGAACGAGTCGCGGTGGCTCAATACCATGCGCGCGCAATGTCTCGCGCCAGCCTTCCTCGCGCCGCATGCCCGAAAGCGAGCGCTCGGGACACGAGATAAAGTGCACGGTTTTGTGCCCCCGCCCCAGCAAGTACTCGACCACCTGACGCGAACAATCGAACTGGTCGTTATCGACCGTTGAACAGAGCGGGTGCTCCAACATCGTAACGAGCACCGTCTGCATGCCGGGCAGCGGCTCGAAGGTGCCAAAGTCCGCCGGCATGCGATTCATGATCACGACCATGCCGTCTACCGGCAGCGCGCTCATACGCGATGATGCGCTCTCGAGGGTATACGGATGCCCGTCTACTTTAGTGAGGGTGATGGCATAGCCATGTTTGTCGGCCGCGGCGGCAAAGCCCTCCATACGGTCGAGGTTGCCGGTACCGGTAATGTTGAACATGGCGACGCCAACGGTCTTAAACTTGCCACGGCGCAACGATCGACCGGCAAAATTGGGGCGATACCCCAACTCGCGCATGGCGGCACGCACGCGCTCCTTGGTCTCGAGGCGCACGCTGGGCGAATCGTGCACGGTGCGCGAGACCGTCTGCTCCGAGACGCCCGCGAGGCGCGCCACGTCTTTGACGGATACCGATTTTTTAACAGCGGCCATAGGTCGATCTTTCTATGTCAACGATGCCATTGGTGGCACCCTACGCAGTCAAATGAAACGTCTTCAAGTATATCTAACGCCTCCCCCACCATACGCTCACCACCCAAAACCTACCGTTCACCGACATTTTTGCTTCCCCGAACGGCTTTTGTCGCCAAAATGTTAACGTTGCCATTGTGCAAACACAGAGCCACCGGGCGGCTCAAACGTTTACGCGTAAGGAATCGACGGTTCGCAGGCACAGGAACCACCGGTTCGCGTCTTTTTTTGTGTCACAAAATGGCAACGTCAACATTTTGGCAACCGAACGTCAAAAGCTACCATCGTTGCTAACCCACCGACTCTTAGGAGCATTGCATGGAGCAACTCATCGCCACTATCGAAAAGGGCCAGCCCTTTTTCAACGCGATCGCCCGCAACAAGTACCTCAAGGCGATCCGCGACGGCTTTATCTCCGTCATCCCCATCATCATCTTCTCGTCCATCTTCTGCCTGGTAGCCTCGGTCCCCAACATCTGGGGTTTCTACTGGCCCGATGACATCAACAACGCTCTGTGGAAGTGCTACAACTACTCCATGGGCATCCTGGCCATCGCCTGCGCCGCCACCACCGCCAAGCACTTCGCCGACGCTCAGAACCGCGACCTGCCCAAGAACAACCAGATCAACTTTATCTCATGCATGTGCGCGGCCATCATCGGCTTCTTGCTCCTTTCGAGCGACACGATCGCCACGGACGCCGCCAGCGGTTTCAACACCACCTACCTTGGTTCCAAAGGCCTGCTGACCGCCTTCATCGCTGCGTTTGTGACCGGCATCATCTACAAGTTCTTTATCAAGCGCAACATCACCGTCAAGATGCCCGAGCAGGTTCCGCCCAACATCTCGCAGACCTTTAAGGACATCATCCCCTTCTCCGTCTGCATCACCGTCTTTTGGGTCTTTGACATCGTCTTCCGCGCTGCTTTTGGCTTCTGCTTTGCCCAGGGCGTCATCCAGGTGTTCCAGCCCCTGTTCACCGCTGCCGACGGCTATATCGGCCTCGCTGTGATTTACGGCGCCATGAGCCTCTTCTGGTTCGTCGGCGTCCACGGCCCCTCGATCGTCGAGCCCGCCATCGCCGCCGCTCTCGTTGCCAACATGACCGACAACCTGGCTGCGTTCCAGGCTGGCCAGCACGCTTCCGCTGTCCTGACCCAGGGTGCCCAGTACTTCGTCGTCTGCATGGGCGGCACCGGCGCCACGCTCGTCCTGGTCTTTATGTTCTGCTTCCTGGCTAAGTCCCAGGAGATGCGCGCCGTCGGTAAGGCCGCCATCGTCCCTGTCTGCTTTGCCGTCAACGAGCCGCTGCTGTTCGCTGCGCCCATCGTGCTCAACCCCGTCTTCTTTGTCCCGTTTGTCTTTGCCCCGATCGCCAACATCTGGATCCTCAAGATCTTTATCGACTTCTTGGGCATGAACGGCTTTATGTACACGCTGCCTTGGACCGTCCCCGGCCCCATCGGCACCATCATGGGCCTGGGCTTCCAGCCGCTCGCCTTTGTGATGCTCGCCCTTATCCTGGTCGTCGACTTTGTGCTGTACTATCCGTTCTTCCGTGCCTATGACGCCCAGAAGTGCGCCGAGGAGGCCGAGATTTCCGAGGAGGAGCTCGCCGCCAAGAACGCCGAGAAGGCCGCCAAGCTCAACGACGCTTTCCAGGGCAAGGCCGATGCCAAGAGCGTTGCCGCCGGCGCCGCTGCCGAGGCCGTGAAGGCCGACGCCCCCGCCGCTGTCCCCACTGAGGCAACGACCGCCAGCGACCTCAACGGCAAGCGCGTACTCGTGCTCTGCCAGGGTGGCGGAACCTCGGGCCTGCTCGCCAACGCGCTGGCCAAGGCCGCCAAGGAGCGCGGCATCAATCTTGAGACCGCTGCCGAGGCATATGGTAACCACGTCGACATGCTCCCCGACTTTGACCTGGTCGTCCTAGCCCCGCAGGCTGCCAGCTACTTGGCCGACCTGCAGAAGGACTGCGAGCGCGTGGGCAACAAGTGCGTCGCCTGTCGCGGTAAGCAGTACATCGAGCTCTCCCAGAACGGCGATAAGTCTCTCGCCTTCGTAAGCGAGCAACTTTCGAAGTAAGTAACGCCCAAGGCCAGCCGACCATCCACAGCCGGCTGGCCCTTCGATTTAGACGATTGGATCATCATGTCCGTTAACCCTGCTAGCGTCACCAACCCGCCTGCGCAGTTTCCCGAGGACTTTGTCTTTGGCGGCGCTACCGCTGCTTACCAGGTAGAGGGCGAGACCCGCACCCACGGTAAGGGCAAAGTCGCCTGGGACGACTTCTTGGAGGCCCAGGGGCGCTTTTCCCCCGATCCCGCTTCGGACTTCTACAACCAGTACCCCGTCGACCTGGAGCTGTGCGAGGAGTTCGGCATCAACGGCATTCGCCTCTCCATTGCCTGGAGCCGCATCTTCCCCAACGGCACCGGCGAGATCAACCCCGAGGGCGTACAGTTCTACCACGATCTCTTCGCCGAGTGCCATAAGCACCACGTTGAGCCGTTCGTCACGCTGCATCACTTCGATACGCCGCTTGCCCTCTTTGAGAAGGGCGACTTCCTCAACCGCGAGACCATCGATGCCTTTGTGGACTTTGCCACCTTCTGCTTTAAGGAGTACGCCGACCAGGTGACCTACTGGTTCACCTTTAACGAGATCTGGGCCGACGCCTCCAACACGTACATCGAGGGCACCTTCCCCGGTGGTGTCAAGGCGCATCTGGCCGAGGCTTTCCAGTGCGAGCACAACATGATGCTCGCCCACGCCAAGGCAGTACTGGCCTTCCACAACGGCGGTTTTAAGGGCAAGATCGGCGTCATTCAGTCGTTGGAGTTTAAGTACCCGCTCAACGAGAACGACCCCGCCGACATCAAAGCCGCCAACAACGAGCACGTGCTGCAGAACCAGTTTCTGCTCGACGCCACCTTCCGCGGCGACTATGCCCCCGACACCCTCGAGTGCGCCAACCGCCTGGCTGCCGTCTCGGGCGGCACCATCGAGATCCTGGACGAGGATCTGGAAATCATGCGCGAGGCCGCGCTCTACAACGACTACCTGGGCGTTAACAACTACCAGTGCCGCTTCCTCAAGGCTTACGATGGCGAGAACGACCTGCACCACAACGGTACGGGCGAGAAGGGCACCGGCCGCTGGCGCGTCAAGGGCATTGGCGAGCACGTAAACAAGCCTGGTATCCCCACCACCGACTGGGACTGGATCATCTATCCCGAGGGCCTGTTCGATCTGCTCGTCTACATTAAGCAGCGCTATCCCAACTACAAGCAGATCTTCATTACCGAAAACGGCATGGGCTACAAGGACCCCTACAAGGACGGTTTTGTGGACGACCAGCCGCGCATCGACTATATCGAGCAGCACCTGCGCTGGTTGCTCAAGGCCATGGAGGTAGGCGTCAACGTGGGCGGCTACTTCCTGTGGAGCCTGCAGGATCAGTTCTCCTGGACCAATGGCTACAACAAGCGCTATGGCTTCTTCTACGTAGACTTTGAAACCCAGAAGCGCACGCCCAAGGCAAGCGCCTACTGGTATAAGCACGTGGCGCAGACCCGTCGTCTGGACTAGCGGCTGGCGGGGCTGCCCGCCCACACAACCTGTCCCCATTTCTCAGCCGGGGGCGGCACGTCACACAGCGCGCCGCCCCCGGCCTTTTGTTTTTGTTCGACCTGGGGGCCGTTTGTCTCGATCTGTAACATCTAGCCGAGTTTTTCGGTCCTAACTGTTACAGATTGAGATGAACAGGATTGCTCTTTCCGAAGAATCTAAATCTGTAACACGTAGCCCGCTTTTGACCGTCTACCTGTTACAGACCGAGACAAACGGAGTAGGACCTAACCCCGTATGTCCCTAACAGTCGAGCGTTCGACCAACGTACTCGGCACATGAATCGCCTCGATAGACGAGTTCTCTCCAATCGCCGCCTCAAACGCAAGCTTACCGACACCGCGCAAATCAAATCGCAGCGTCGTCAGCCGATTGTGAGGAACAAGTCCCTCGAGTGCGTCGTCGATACCAACCACGCTCACGTCGTCGGGCACGGACAGGCCCGCGTTCTCGAGCGCGGCGATAACGCCCAGCGCCATCTGGTCATTTGCCGCAAGCACGGCAGTCGGCGCCTGCGACCCGCCGGCAAGCACCTCGGCCGCAATCCGCTCGCCCATGGCGTACCCACTGTCCGCACTCCAATCGCCACGCAGCATCGGAGCGGCATCGACATGAGCACGACCCAGCGTATCGCGCCAACCGGCCTCACGAAAACGCGAGGAAATCGAGCTTTCCGGACCCGCCACAAACCGCATATTCGAGTGACCATGTTCCAGCAGATAATTGGTCAACAGCTCGCACGAACCATACTGGTCGGAGTCGATCGTCGTGCAGCGCGGATGCGCATACATGGACAGGATGACCGTTCGCACTCCCGGCTGGGGAACAAACTCCTCAAAATCGGGAGCCATGCGGTTCATGTTGAGAATCATGCCGTCAACGGGTCGCTCGACCATGCGGCGCGAGGCATCGGCAAGTGCATAGGGCTTGTCGCCGCCCATCTCGATCATAGTGACGGCAAAATCGTGCTCGCGCGCCGCTTGCATGATACCCTCGAGCGTCGCCAGGTTACCGACACGTGTGATGTTGTACATGCACAGGCCAATAGAACGATACGACCCGCCGCGCAACGCCGCTCCAGCAAAATTGGGACGAAAGCCCAGCTCTTCCATGGCGGCCAGCACACGCTTGCGCGTCTTTTCCGTCACGTTGGGCATACCGTTGACCACGCGAGACACAGTCTGGCGGCTCACGCCAGCGAGCGCCGCAACCTCTGCCGCGCTCGCCGAACGACCATTCCTTGTCTGCTGAGCCATGCCTTCCACGCTAACCTGCTTCCCAACTATTCCCCGCGCCCATGGCGCATCGTACATACATTGATAACGTGCTCATGATACCCGAGCCATTTACCACAACATGAAAACTTCTGTCAATCAAAACCGCTTACCGAACAAATACAACCGTTCGCGGCTGTTTGAAGTTGTTTTGTTTCTATACATCCCAGCCGGATGTTAACGTGCTCATTGTCAAATGTTCACGTGCTCATTTTGGTTCTAATCATTTTAAGATAGTGTTTATCGGGCTTTTTCACCGCTGAACGCTAACCAGGGAGCCTCCTGAGCGCAAACGCACAATATCGAACAGCGAGACGAGAGGGTGTATGCATATGTCTTTGCTAAACCGCGTACAGCAGCTGCCGAAGGGCTTTGTTTGGGGCGCCGCAACCGCCGCGTACCAAACGGAAGGTTCCACGAAGGTGGCAGGCAAGGGTAAGACCATGTGGGACGATTACCTTGTCGCCCAGGGTCGCTTTTTGCCCGACCCGGCCAGTGATTTCTACAACCGCTACGAGGAGGATATCCGCCTTTCTGCCGAGCATGGACTCAACGCCATCCGTGTGTCCATCGCCTGGACCCGCATCTTCCCCAACGGCGACGATGCCGAGCCCCTCGCCGAGGGCGTTAAGCACTACCACGAGCTGTTCGCCTGCTGCAAAAAGTATGGCGTCGAGCCCTATGTGTCCCTGCATCACTTTGACTCCCCCGCCGCCCTGTTCAACCAGGGCGACTGGCTCAACCGCAAGACCGTCGACGCCTATGTGCGCTATGCCGAGTTCTGCTTCCGCGAGTTCCGCGAGGTCAAGAATTGGTTCACCATCAACGAGCTCATCAGCCTCTCGCACTCCCAATACATCCAAGGCAACTTCCCGCCCAACCATCACTTTGATGTGACGAGCGGCATCCAGAGCCAGCACAACGAGCTCGTTGCCCACGCCCGCGCCGTCAACCTGTATAAGGATCTTGACGAGACCGAGCACCTGGGCGGACGCATTGGCATGGTCAACGTCCTGACGCCGGCATATCCTGCCACCGACTCGCCCGCCGACCAGCACGCCGCCGACCTGTACAACGCCTTCTACACCGACTTCATCATGGACGGCGCCTTCCTGGGTCACTACTCCGCGCGCACCCTCTCACTCATCAACGAGATTCTGCGTGCCAACAACGCCACACTTACGGTTGAGGACAGCGACATGGAGGAGCTCGCCAAGGCGGCGCCCCGCAACGATATGTTCGGCCTCAACTACTATCAGTCGGCGTTTATCGCCGCCTACGATGGCGAGTCCACCAACAGCTTTAACGGCACCGGAGACAAGGGCACCTCGTGCTTTAAATTTAAGGGCGTCGGGCAGCAGGTCGATATGCCGGGTATCCCCACCACCGACTGGGATTGGCTCATCTACCCGCAAGGCCTCTACGACACGCTCAAGCACATCAGCGCCACCTATCCCAACCTCCCCGTCATCTATATCACCGAAAACGGCCTGGGCCACAAGGACCCCGAGCCCGACGCAAACGGCATCGTCGCCGATCCCGAGCGCATCGACTTTGTCGACCAGCACATGGAGAAGGTGCTCCAGGCGCGCGCCGAGGGCGTCGACGTCCAGGGCTACTTTATCTGGAGCCTGCAGGACCAGTTCTCGTGGGCCAATGGCTATAACAAGCGCTACGGCCTGTTCTACATCGACTTCGACACGCAAAAACGCTACATCAAGCAGTCGGCACTCTGGTATAAGGAGCTCGCCGACACCATGGCGGACGCGCAGTAGCGCATCGCCTCGCTTTCTCCCGAGAAGGGAGCGGCCCTATGCGATACAAACCCAGCCGCTCCCCTCTCTCCCCCTGGGACCGACCCCGCCTGCACCCGGGCTTTTAGCAAGCGGGAGACCATATAGGTTTTCAACGTCCATGCCATTAAGATTTCATGCAAAGAGGAGCGTGAACTATGGAATCGATCGTTAAGTTCTTGGAGAAAGGTCAGCCGTACTTCGACAAGGTCTCTAAGAACATCTACCTTCAGGCCATTAAAGACGGCTTTTTGGCAGCAATGCCCATCATCCTGTCTTCTTCTGTCTTCCTGCTTATTTCAACCCTGCCGGGCGTTGTCGCCACGGTCGGCGGCTTTACGCTGCCCGACTGGTGGAACGTCGACGTCGTGAACTTCTGCAACAAGGTTTACAACTTCACGATGGGCGTCGTGGGCATCATGGTCGCCGGCACCACCGCAAGCGCGCTGACCGGCTCCAAGAACCGCCGCATGCCTGCCGGCAAGGCCATCAACGCCACGAGCACCATGGTCGCCGCCATGTGCGCTATGCTCATCTTGGCCGTCACCCAGACGAGTGCCAAGATCGACGGCGCCGATGTCTCGGTGTTCTTTACCGACAACATGGGCACCAAGGGCCTGCTGAGCTCCTTTGTCGCCGCATTTGCCACGGTCAACATCTATGCCTTCTGCATTAAGCGAGACATCACCATCAAGCTGCCCAAAGAAGTCCCCGGCGCCATCGCCCAGAACTTCCGCGACATCTTCGCCTTCAGCTTCTCCATCCTGTTTGTCGCCGTCATCGACATTATCTGCCGCACCTGCTTGGCCGTCCCGTTTGCCAACGTCATCTCCACGCTGGTGAGCCCGCTGTTCGCCGCTGCCGATTCCTACGCCGGCCTCGCCCTCATCTGGTTCATGATCCCGCTGTTCTGGTTCATGGGCATCCACGGCCCCTCGGTCGTTAAGCCTGCCCTCAACGCCGCGCTGTTTGGCAACATCACTACCAACCTCGCCACGCTGCAGGCCGGCGGTCACCCCGCCCTCGCCCTGACCGAGAACTTCGGTAACTACATCGGCGAACTCGGCGGCACCGGCGCCACGTTCATTGTCCCGATCATCTTCCTGCTCTTTATGCGCTCCAAGCAGCTCAAGGCCGTCGGCAAAGCCTCTGTCGTACCCGTGATGTTCGCCGTCAACGAGCCGCTGCTGTTCGCCGCGCCCATCATCCTCAACCCGTACTTCCTGATCCCGTTCCTGTTTGCCCCCGTGGCCAACGTCCTCATTGGTAAGTTCTTCATCGACTTTTTGGGCATGAACGGCTTTATCTATGCCATGCCGTGGGCACTCCCCGGACCGATCGGCACCTTCATCGACACCAACTTCCAGCCGATCTCTCTGGTCCTGGTTGTCGTCCTGCTGGTCGTTGACTTCTTGATCTACTACCCGTTCTGCAAGGCCTACGACAACGTCCTGTGCAAGCAGGAGGCCGAGACCCTGGCCGAAGAAGAGGCCGAGGAGACCAAGGCCGTCAAGACCGCTGCCGCCCCCGCCGTTGAGGCTCCCGTTGTCGAGACCGCTTCTGCCACTGAGGCCTCCGCAGCTCCGTCCGCCCTTAGGGGCAAGGACCTGAGGGTTCTGGTTCTGTGCGCTGGCGCCGGCACCTCTGCACTGCTCGCCAACGCGCTTAAGGAAGGCGCCGACGAGCTGGGCATCGACATTACCGCCAACGCCGGTGCCTACGGCAGCCACTACGCCATCATGGACCAGTACAACGTCATCGTCCTGGCTCCGCAGGTTCGCACCTATTACAACGAGATGAAGGCCGACACCGACCGCCTGGGCATCACGCTGCTGTCGCCCAAGGGCAAACAGTACATCGACCTCACTAAGGATCCCAAGGGTGCCGTCAACTGGATCGAGGAAAACCTCGAGGCATAAGACGCTGACGCCACCTGCCGCTCGCAGAAAATAATGGCCCGTGCATCAATGTGTGATGCGCGGGCCATTTTGTTTAGACCGCACCCGTCCTCCTGTTCATCTGAATCTGTAACATCTAGCCGAGTTTTTCGGTCCTAACTGTTACAGATTGAGATGAACGAGCCGAGCACGTCTACGCCCGCAGGTCCTTCACGCTGGAACGCTCGACCAGCACGCCCGAGACGAGCGTACGGCTTCTGGAGCTCGGGGCTTCCAGACCGGCGACGACCTCGTTAAGCGCACGAACGCCCAGCTCGCGGTGGCGAAACTTCACCGACGTCAAAATCGAGTTGGGAATCGTCTTGTAGAGCTCATCGTCGAAGCCGATCACGGACACGTCGTCGGGCACACTGAGCCCCTTGTCACGTAGAGCCATCATCACGCCGTTTGCCATGCAGTCGTTAGCAGCGAGGACCGCCGTGCAATCGGGCTTATCGGCAAGCACAAGGCCCGCGGCATAGCCACTATCCGCATTCCAATCGCCTTGCAGAGGCTCGGGCGGCTCAATGCCACGCGTCTCGAGTGCCGCACGCCAACCTTTCATACGGCACTGGCTCGACAGCGACTCTTTCTTACCAGAGACGAAGTACACGTTCTTGTGTCCGCGATTCAAGAAGTACTCGCATGCCATGCGCGCGCCGCCCTCTTGGTCGTCACTGACGGTAGAGCAGGTAGGATGTTCCATCGAGGTAATAATCACCGTCTTGAGGTCCTTCGGCGCCTCAAAGGTATCAAAGTCATCGACCATCTGGCGCAGGTTGAAAATCATGCCGTCGACGGGAAGCTGCGACATCCTACGTGCCGCTTCGGCAAGGGTCATCTTCTCCCCCGCCCGCTTTTTAATCATCGTGAGCGCAAAGCCTCGCTCTGCGGCGGCATCGGCGATACCGTCAATCATGTCCACGTTGCCGCCCGACAAGTGAAACAGCACCACGCCGATGCACCCGTAACGGCCCAACTTGAGTGAACGCGCGGCAAAGTTCGCCCGGAACCCAAGCGCTTCCATGGCAGCATGGACCCTATCGCGCGTCGACTCTCGCACGCTATCGGGCTCGTTGATCACACGCGACACCGTCTTGAGGGAAACACCCGCGGCAACCGCCACATCGTTCATTGAGACGCTTTTCTTGTCCATCGTTGCCACTGCTTCTCCAGTCGGTTCCCTATCGATCGTTCTTTGCGTTCTAGCATACACTACCTGCTCGGTTTTCAAATTTGCCGTTTACCGGACAATACCGA
>CABQMF010000012.1 GCA_902465265.1 uncultured Collinsella sp.
GAAAAAGTCACCGGAAAACACTACTCCCGCAATTGTGGACAACGTAGAGGCGCTTGAGGCTAAGCTCGCTCAGATGCGAGAGGCCCAGGCGCTTTTTGCTACGTACACGCAGGAGCAGGTCGACAAGATCTTCTATGAGGCCGCCATGGCCGCCAACAAGGCTCGTATCCCGTTGGCGAAGATGGCCATCGAGGAGACCGGCCGCGGCGTTCTTGAGGACAAGGTCATCAAGAACCACTACGCCGCAGAGTACATCTACAACGCTTACAAGAACACCAAGACCTGTGGTGTCCTTGAGCGCGACGAGGCCTACGGCATCACCAAGATCGCCGAGCCCATCGGCATCGTGGGCGCCGTCATCCCGACGACCAACCCCACCTCCACCGCGATCTTCAAGACGCTGATCAGCCTGAAGACCCGCAACGCCATCATCATCTCCCCGCACCCGGCTGCCGCCAAGTGCACCATCGCCGCCGCCAAGCTCGTGCTTGACGCCGCCGTCAAGGCCGGCGCCCCCGAGGGCATCATCGGCTGGGTCGATGTCCCCTCCATCGAGCTGACCAACATGGTCATGCGCGACGTCGACATCATCCTCGCCACCGGTGGCCCGGGCATGGTCAAGGCCGCCTACTCCTCGGGCAAGCCTGCCCTGGGCGTTGGCGCCGGTAACACCCCGGTCGTCATCGACGACACCGCCGACGTGCTGCTCGCCGTCAACTCCATCATCCACTCCAAGACCTTCGACAACGGCATGATCTGCGCTTCCGAGCAGTCCGTGACCGTCATCGACACCATCTATGACCAGGTCAAGGCCGAGTTCCAGAAGCGCGGCTGCTACTTCGTCAAGCAGGGTGCCGAGATGGAGGCTCTGCGTGCCGCCATGTTCAAGAACGGCGCTCTCGATCACCGCATCCCCGGCATGGCTGCCGCTAAGATCGCCGAGCTCGCCGGCATCGAGGTTCCCGCCAAGACCAAGATCCTGATCGCCGAGGTCACCTCCACCGACCCCGCCAAGGAGGAGTTCTCCCACGAGAAGCTCTCCCCGGTCCTGGCCATGTATCACGCCAAGGACTTCCAGGAGGCCGTCGACAAGGCCGAGCACCTGGTGCTCGCCGGTGGCCCGGGCCACACCGCCTCTCTGTACGTGCACCCCGCCCAGGCCGAGAAGATCAGCCTGTTCGAGCACGTCATGAAGGCCTGCCGTATCGTCATCAACACCCCGTCTTCGCACGGTGGCATCGGTGACCTGTACAACTTTGGCATGAAGCCGTCTCTGACCCTGGGCTGCGGCTCCTGGGGCGGCAACTCCGTCTCCG
The DNA here is from genome assembly GCA_902465265.1 of uncultured Collinsella sp. Taxonomy (GTDB): domain Bacteria; phylum Actinomycetota; class Coriobacteriia; order Coriobacteriales; family Coriobacteriaceae; genus Collinsella. The sequence goes on from CABQMF010000012.1 coordinate 1,317, forward strand.
AGAACGTTGGGGTGAAGCACTTGATCAACGTTAAGACTGTGGCCGAGCGCCGTGAGAACATGCTGTGGTTCCGCGCTCCCGAGAAGGTCTACTTCAAGAAGGGCTCCACGCCCGTCGCCCTCGACGAGCTGGGCAACGTCATGGGCAAGAAGCGTGCCTTCATCGTCACCGACCAGTTCCTCTTCAAGAATGGCAACACCCGCGCCATCGAGGCCAAGCTCGACGAGATGGGCATCGCCCACGACTGCTTCTATGACGTCGAGCCCGATCCGTCGCTGCAGTGCGCACGTCGCGGCGCTAAGCAGATGACTCTCTTTGAGCCTGACGTGATCATCGCCGTCGGCGGTGGCTCCGCTATGGACGCCGGCAAGATCATGTGGATGATGTACGAGCACCCCGAGTGCAAGTTCGAGGACATGGCCATGGACTTCATGGACATCCGCAAGCGCATCTTCACCTTCCCCGAGATGGGCAAGAAGGCCTACTTCGTCGCCGTCCCGACCTCCTCGGGTACCGGCTCCGAGTGCACGCCGTTCGCCATCATCACCGACAAGGAAACCGGCATCAAGTGGCCGCTCGCCGACTACGCGCTGCTCCCCAACATGGCTATCGTCGACGCCGACAACTGCATGACCGCCCCGCGCGGCCTGACCGCTGCCTCCGGCATCGACGTCATGACCCACGCCATCGAGTCCTACGTCTCCATCATGGCTTCCGACTACACCAAGGGCCTCTCCGAGCGCGCTGCCAAGCTCGTCTTTGAGAACCTGCCCTCCAGCTTCACGAACGGCGCCAAGGACCCGCACGCCCGCGAGGAGATGCACAACGCCTCCTGCATGGCCGGTATGGCCTTCGCCAACGCCTTCCTGGGCCTCAACCACTCCATGGCCCACAAGCTCGGCGCTTTCCATCACCTGCCCCACGGCCTCGCAAACGCCGTCATCCTGACTCGCGTTATGCGCTACAACGCCGCCGAGGCTCCCGTCAAGATGGGTACCTTCTCCCAGTATCCTTACCCCAACGCACTGCACAACTACGCCGAGATGGCCAAGTACTGCGGCATCGAGGGCAAGGACGACAAGGAGGTCTTCGAGAACTTCATCACGAAGCTCGAGGAGCTCAAGGACTTCATCGGCGTCAAGAAGACCATCGCCGACTACGGTGTTGACGAGCAGTACTTCCTCGACACCCTCGACGAGATGACCGAGCAGGCATTCAACGACCAGTGCACCGGCGCTAACCCGCGCTACCCGCTCATGAGCGAGATCAAGGAGCTCTACCTGGACGCCTACTACGGCCGCGAGCCTCAGGACTACGCCGTCTGCTAGTTTTAGCACGGTTTTTAACGGCGGGGGTGCACGGGTGTTTCACACACCCCCGCCGTCGCTTCTATCGCATCGTTGAAAGGATGCAACCATGCTGCTACCCGATTCCAAGACCGAGCTCGTCCGCCGTGGCAACAAGGTCGTTTACGACCTGGGCGACAAGATCGTCAAGGTCTTTAACGAGACCAAGCCCGTCTCCGACGTGTTCAACGAGGCTTTGAATCTTGCCCGCATCAATGAGTGCGGCATCCGCAGCCCTAAGGCTCTCGAGGTTTCCCAGCTCGAGAACGCCAACGGCTGGGCGCTCGTGACCGAGAAGGTTCCGGGCACCACCCTTGCCGAGAAGATGACTGCCGAGCCTCAGCGCTTTGGTGAGTACCTCGAGATGTTCGTCGACCTCCAGATCGAGATCCACGGCTACACCTCCCCGCTGCTCAACCGTCAGCGCGACAAGTTCGCCCGCATGATCGACAGCCTTGATCAGCTCAATGCCACCACGCGCTACAACCTTCAGGAGCGTCTGGACGGCATGACCAAGGAGTTCAAGGTCTGCCACGGCGACTTCAACCCCTCCAACGTCATCGTCGGCGACGACGGCCAGCTCTATGTGTGCGACTGGGCACACGCTACCCAGGGCTCCCCTGCTGCCGACGTTGCCACCACCTACCTGCTCTTTGCCCTCAACAGCAAGGATCAGGCCGAGGCCTATCTGGAGCTCTACTGCGACCGCGCCGACATGCCCATGCAGGTCGTGCGTCAGTGGACGAGCATCGTCGCCGCTTCCGAGCTCGCTCGTAAGCGCAACGTGAACGATGAGTTCCTGAAGAACTGGATCGATGTCGTCGATTATCAGTAATATCTGAGCGATTCGTTTCGCATCGGAGGCACAAAGGAAACCCCGCAGCTCATTTGGGCTGTGGGGTTTCCTGTTACCCGTCGAGCTGATTCACGCAACAAAAAGGACTGCCCCGCATCTCATCCTAAGAGAGATACGGGGCAGTCCTGTAATTGCATCTAATAGCAGAAACGTCGATTAGCGACGGGCAGCCTTAACAAGCTCAGCGACCTTAGTGACAATCTCATCAATCGCCACGTCCTCACGCTCGCCGGTAGAACGGTCCTTGAGCTCCACCGTGCCATTCTTGAGGCCACGCTTACCCAGAACGACCTGATACGGGAAGCCCATAAGGTCGTTGTCGGCAAACTTAAAGCCGGGACGCTCGTCGCGATCGTCGACGACGACCTCGATGCCCTCGGCACACAAGCCCTCGACGATTTGGTCGCAGACGGTCGTGCACTCCTCCTTCTTGGGGTCGAGCGGAATCACCGCGACCTCGTACGGAGCGACAGAGACCGGCCAGACGATGCCGTGCTCATCATTGTGCTGCTCCACGACGGCAGCGAGCGAGCGGGACACGCCCACGCCGTAGCAACCCATGATGAGCGGCTTCTCCTTGCCGTCCTCGTCCATAAAGGTGGCACCCATGGCCTCGGAATACTTGGTACCCAGTTGGAAGACCTGGGAGACCTCGATGCCGCGGGCAGCAGAGAGCGGCTTGCCGCAGTGCGGGCAGGGATCGCCGGCAACGACGGTGACCAGGTCAGCCCACTCATCGACGGTAAAGTCGCGCTCGGGGCAGGCGCCGGTAAAGTGATAATCGACCTCGTTGGCACCGCAAGCCCACTGCTTGGACTCGCGCAGGCTCTCGTCGCAGACCAGACGGATGCCCTCGGGCAGGTTAACCGGTCCGATAAAGCCCTTATGCAGCCCGTAGGTCTGGAGCTCCTCGTCGGTCATCATGCGATAGCCCTTGCCAAAGACGTGCTCGGCCTTGCAGTCGTTGAGCTCATGATCGCCCGGAACGATGGCCACAACCGGCTTACCCTCGGCATCGATGAGAGCCAGGGACTTGCGCGTGCCGTTCTCGGGGAAGTTGAAGAACTTAGCAACAGCCTCGATGGTGCCCATGCCCGGAGTCTCGACCTTGGTGAGCGTACCGTCGCCGGGGCCCTCAGTCACAACGACCTTGGTGCTTGCCGCCTCGTCATCGGCAGCAAAGCCGCAATCGTCGCAGTAGACCAGCGAAGCCTCGCCGGCGTCGGCCAAAGCCATGTACTCGACGGAGGTATCGCCACCGATCTCGCCGGAGTCGGCAACGACGGGCAGGGCCTTGATGTAGCAGCGCTCGCAGATGTTAGCGTAGGCCTGCTTCATCTTGTCGTACTCCTCCTGCAGGCTCTCCTGCGTGGCGGAGAAGCTGTAGGCGTCCTTCATGATGAACTCACGACCGCGCATCAGACCAAAGCGGGGACGGAACTCGTCGCGGAACTTATCCTGGATGTGGTAGAGGTTGACGGGCAGCTGCTTATAGGAGCGCAGCTCATTGCGCACCAGGGCGGTGACAGTCTCCTCGTGGGTGGGGCCCAGCACGAACTCACGGCCGTGACGGTCATCAAAGCGCACGAGCTCCTTGCCATAGGCGTCGATGCGGCCGGACTCGCGCCATAGCTCAGCGTCGACCATAATGGGCATCATAAGCTCCTGGGCACCGGCAGCGTCCATCTCGTCGCGCACGATGTTCTCGATCTTGCGGATCGAGCGCCATGCGAGCGGCAAATAGGAATACAGGCCGGCGGCCTCCTTGCGGATCATGCCGGCGCGAAGCAGCAGACGGTGGCTCGCAAGCTCGGCGTCCGCCGGATCCTCTTTGAGCGTCGGCGCGTAAAGCTTAGACATATACATTGCTCGAGTCATTTATTTCTCCTCAATAAGCTTGTCGACCTCGGCCATGAGCGCGTCGACAATTTGATCCTCAGCTACTTTACCAATGATCTGGCCATGCGAAAAGAGTAGGCCCTGACCTCGTCCGCAGGCAACTCCCAGGTCGGCATCGGAAGCCTCACCGGGGCCATTAACGGCACATCCCATCACGGCGATGGAAAGCGGCGCGGTATAGTTCTTAAGCCGCTCGGTTACTTCCTCGGCGATAGGAATCAGGTTAACCTGACAGCGGGCGCACGTGGGGCACGAGACAATCTCGGGACCGCGGCGACGCAGGCCCAGCGACTGCAAAATTCCCCAGGCGACCGGCGGCTCCTCAACCGGATCGGCCGTGAGCGAGACGCGCATGGTGTCACCGATACCCTCAGACAGCAGGACACCCAGGCCCACCGAGCTCTTGATGGTGCCCTGCAGCTTGGTACCCGCCTCGGTTACGCCCAGGTGAAGCGGAACATGGGGAATCTCACGCGACAGGGCTCGATAGGTATCGAGCGTCGTTTGCACGCTATGGGCCTTGGCCGAAAGCACGATGTTGGTGAAACCGCGGTCTTCAAAATGCTTGACGAAACGCTCGCTCGACATCACGAGCTTTTCGGGCTGCGAAAGATCGTCGCGCTCGGCAATATCCTGCTCAAGCGAACCGGCGTTCACGCCGATGCGAATCGCGCACCCGGCAGCGCCCGCAGCATCGATCACAGCATCGACCTTGGCCCAATCGCCGATATTGCCGGGATTAATGCGGAGCTTGGCGGCACCCGCCTCAACGGCGCCAATGGCCAGCTTGTGGTTAAAGTGGATATCGGCAACGATCGGCACCGGAGACTCGGCGCAGATGGTGCGGAAACCCTCAAGCGCGACCTCGGTGGGCACGCTCACGCGCACGATATCGCAGCCAGCCTGCGCCAACGCGCACACTTGCGCAAGCGTTGCCTGGGCATCAGCGGTATCGGTGCAGGTCATGGACTGAACCACGACCGGAGCGCCACCGCCGATCTGCACGCCGCCCACATATACGGGGCGCGTCAGCTCACGCGGCAAAGGATGGGATAAAGACAATCCAAACACTCCCCTACAGAATGAATCGAAGGATGTCGGAACGAAGCATATAGACAAACAGCAGCGCAAAGAGCGCGATGCCCACATAGCTCACGATCGTCTGAACCTTGAGCGGCAGCTCGCGGCCCGCAATCTTCTGAATAATCTCGATAACCAACTTGCCGCCATCGAGCGGCGGGATGGGCAGCAGGTTCATAAAGCCGAGCGAGAACGAGATGAGCGCGGCAAACGTCAAAAACGTTGCAGGACCGGCGGCTGCAGCCTGGGATGACATGACGCTTATGCCCACAATCGAGGTTGACTGATCGAGAACCTCCATCGTATGTTGCGGCTGCAGCAAGCGCATCACGCCCTCAGCAGTCTGCTGAACATAGGAGAACGACAGGCGCGCCGAAGTGATGGGATCCAAATGAACCACCTGCGTAGAGGCATAAACGCCCAAACGCTCGTCCTCCTTGAGCGCGACCGAGGTCGAAAGATTCTTGCCGTCGCGCTGATACTCAATGGCGATATCGTCCTTGCCGGCGGCCGCTCCGATCGCATCGTACACGTCCATCCAGGAAGAGCACGACACGCCATCGACACTAAGAATCGCGTCGCCGGCCTCGATGCCCGCCTTGGCAGCAATGGAGCCCTCGTCGACCTGACCGATCACATTGCTATCGACCGGCACCGAAACACCGGCGATAGAGTAGATGCTCATCAACAGCAAAAAGCCCGTCAGGATATTAACGACAATGCCCGCGAGCAACATAAAGGCGCGTTTGAGAAAGCCCTGGCCAAGATAGGTGTGCGAGCGCTCTTGCGCAAGGAACTCGGCCTTATCGCACGGCAGCTCCCATACGTCGCCCTCGGCGGTCGCATGCTCGCGATCAAACCGACGCCCGTCAAAGGTGGTGTAGCCCGCCTCATCGCGCGGCAGCGTCTGATACTTGGTTGGATAATAGCTCGGCGAGGGCTTCTCCCCCTCCTCGTACCAAGGAGCGATGGAGCCCCACCCCAGCAGCAAGGCACAGGCCTCGAGCACGTCCTCCTCGGGCAGCTCGAGCTCGGCGGCAAGGTCGGCAACGGACACACGACCGTGACGATAGATAGCCGCGAGCACACGATCGGCACACGAGACGTCCGTGGGATCCATGCCGCAAATGGCAGCATAGCCGCCCAGCAGCAGCGGCGTCACGCCAAACTTGGTTCCGATGCGACGCGACGTGTGATGAATGTCAAAACGGCACGGCAGACCCAAAAAGAACTCGGTCACACGGACGCCGCAGACACGCGCGACCAAAAAGTGGCCGCCCTCGTGCAAAAACACGAGGACGGAAAGCATCAGAAGGCCCCAGAAGACCGATGAAAGAACGCTCAGAACAGTATCCATAAATCGAAAAAGCAATCCTTATGGTTAGGAATGGGTTGCGGCAAGCACCAGCGAGGCCTTTTCGCGCGCCCAGGCATCGATGTCGCGAAGCTGCTCAAACGAGGTAACCGCCTGCGCGTCATGCGCATCCATGCAGGATTCCACAACGCGGTCGATATCGGTAAAGCTGCAGCCGTCGTGTAAGAACGCAACGACCGCGACCTCATTGGCCGCATTAAGCACGCACGGCATGGTGCCGCCCGTCTTGCCGGCACGCTCGGCCAGCGCCAGGCAGCGGAACGTGTCCATATCGGCGGCATCAAAGGTAAGCTGCCCCAGCTCACGAAAATCGAGACGAGGCGCCGGCGTATCCCAACGCTCGGGATACGAGAAGGCAAACTGGATGGGAATGCGCATATCGGAGGCGCCAAGGTGTGCCATCACGGAGCCGTCGGCATACTCGACCATCGAGTGAATCTTTGACTGGCGCTGCACGACCACGTTGATAAAGTCGAGGTCGCAACCGAACAGGTGCATCGCCTCGATACGCTCCAAGCCCTTGTTCATGAGGGTAGCGGAGTCGATCGTGATCTTAGCGCCCATGGACCACGTGGGATGTGCCAGCGCATCGGCGCGTGTCACGCGATCCAGCTCATCGCGCGTACGGCCAAAGAACGGACCACCCGAGCAGGTGAGCCAAATGCAGTGGGCCTCGCGCGGATTCTCCCCCAGATAGCACTGATAGATGGCAGAGTGCTCGGAGTCGACCGGGATGAGCTGACCCGGCTGGGCCAGCGGCATCAGCAGGTCGCCACCGACAACGAGGGACTCCTTGTTGGCAAGAGCAAGGCGCTTGTTCGAGGTCAGGGCCGCATGGCTCGCTTCGAGCCCGGCAGCGCCCACAATGGCAACAAGCACGCAGTCGACATCGTCGCGACGCGCGAGCTCACAAACCGCCTGCGCGCCAACGCCGAGCTTCGTCCCCTCGGGCAACTCCTGAAGCACGGCGTCATCGCCATGAGCGACATCGGCCACGGCAACGGCCGAAACCGAGAACTCGCGGGCGGCGGCAACGAGCTCCGAGGTACTGGAATTGACAGACAGCGCCGTCACCTGCAGCCGATCGGCATACTGACGGCACACATCGAGTGCCTGCGTGCCGATAGAGCCCGTACATCCCAGGATGGCAACACGAAGGCGTCCATCGGGGCCACACGTCGTCTGGAATGACATTACAGCACGCCCCCGATCATCAAAAGCAGCTGCGCGGTAATGCAGCCAAAGATAAGCGAGTCGCTACGGTCGAGCATGCCGCCATGGCCCGGGATAAGGTTGCCGGAATCCTTGACGCCCACGCCACGCTTGATGCGCGACTCAATGAGGTCGCCGATAACGCCCAGGATGGACACGACCAAGCCACACAGCAGCGCATAGGGCAAGCTCAGCTTATAGAAATGCGTCGCCCACAAAATGAGCCAGATGAGCACCGAGCCCAAGATGCCGCCGAAAAAGCCTTCCCAGCTCTTTTTGGGAGAAATCTTAGGGACCATCTTATGCTTGCCGATGCGGCTACCCACGATATAGGCGAACGAATCAGATACCCAAAGAGACGCGCAAACACCCACCGAAAGCAGGGCGCCGGCAAAACCAGGCACGGCATCGCGCAGCAGCACGATAGCCGACAGCATAAAACCGGTGTAGATGGGACCCATGAGCGTCACGGCAACGTCAGAGATGCGAGTGCGCGGAGACCAGACATACCAGATACCAACCGCAAGCATCAAAGCGAACAGCAGAGCGTTCAACAGCAGCGAATCGCCCAGAGCCGAGAGCGGAAAGAGCACGGCGGCAGCGATTCCAAGGCGCTCGTTGGCAACCTTGCCGTCGAGCCTCGTCATGCGGAAGAACTCGTAGCAGCACAGACCGCTCATGACGGACACGAAGATGGCCGTGGGCACAATACCCAAAACCAGGCACAGGATAAAGACAACGGCATAGACGATACCGGCGGCGGCACGGGTGATAAAGCCCGCCAGCCACGAACCGGAGCTGCTCTTCGCCGCAGGCGCTCCCGCAGTGGCAGCCTTACGCGCGGGCGTCGCGGAAGTAGGTGCCTTGGGAGCGGATGCCTTGGGACGTTCGGACACGATTAAGCCTCCTCGGTCTTGCTCAGTCCACCAAACCTACGGTCGCGACCCTGGAAGGCCAAAATGGCGTCGACAAGGCCCCAACGATCAAAGTCGGGCCAATAGGTATCGGTGACATAGAACTCGGAATAAGCAACCTGCCACAGCAGATAGTTCGAAAGACGCAACTCGCCAGAAGTGCGAATCACGAGCTCCGGATCGGGAAGACCGGCGGTGTACAGGTGCGACGCCACCATATTGTCGTCAACCGCGGCGGGATCAATCTTGCCGGCAGCCGCATCAAGTGCGATCTGGCGGACAGCGCGGGTAATCTCAGCACGGGCACCGTAGTTAACGGCCAGCGCCAGCGTCATACCGGTATGGTCGGCGCACTCGACAAGGCCGCGCTCAAAGACGTCGCGGGTCTTCTTGGGCAGCGCGGAAATATCGCCCAAAAAGACAACGCGAACGTTCTCGCGCTTAAGCAGCGGTAGCTCATCGATAAACGTCTTGGCAAACAGGTGCATCAGAACGTTGACTTCGTGCTGCGGGCGATTCCAGTTTTCGGTCGAAAATGCATAGGCCGAAAGCACGTCGACGCCCAGGCGCACGCAGGCGGTAATGATCTCGCGCAGCGAGACGATGCCGGCCTTATGGCCTTCGGTGCGGGCAAGACCGCGCGCCGTGGCCCAACGGCCGTTGCCGTCCATGATGCACGAAATATGGTGCGGAATGTTATTGAGGTCAAGGTCGGAAAAACCGACGCCCGCAGGGGCGTCGGCAAAGTACTCGACCAGTTTATGCTCGTCGTATTGCACCTTAGATCTCCATGACCTCGGCTTCTTTTTCCTTCAGAAGCTCCTCGACCTTGGCGACATACTCGTCGGTATGCTTCTGGACCTTGGCCTGCTCGCGACGGACATCGTCCTCGGTGAGCTCCTCGTCGCGCTCGAGCTTGTTGTTAAAGTCGCGGCGGATGTTGCGGATGGAGACCTTGGCCTGCTCGGCGTACTCGCGGCACTCCTTAACGAGCTCGCGACGACGCTCCTCGGTGGGAGCCGGGAACGGCAGACGCACGACAGTACCATCGGAGTTGGGGGTAATGCCCAGGTCGGAGGCACTGATGGCCTTGACGATGGCATTGATGAGCGCCTTATCCCACGGCTCGATAAGCAGCATGTGGGCCTCGGGGGTCTTAACGGCGGCAACCTGCGTGACGGGCGTGGGAACACCGTAGTAGTCGACAGTGATGTCGGACAGGATGTTGGCGTTAGCGCGGCCAGTGCGGACCTTGGAGAAGTTATGCTTGAGGGACTCGAGTGACTTGTCCATGTGGGCGGTGATGTTCTCTGCCATGCTTAATCCTCCTGATAGACGAGCGTGCCGACGGGCTCACCCGCGAGCGCGCGCTTGACGGTGTCCTCGCCATCGATGTTGAGGACCAAAATGGGCATACGGTTGTCCTGGCAAAGAGCCGTAGCCGTGGAATCCATAACCTGCAGGCCGCGAACGAGCACCTCGTGATAGGTGATCTTGTCAAAGCGGACGGCGTCAGCGCACTTGACGGGATCCTTGTCGTAGATGCCATCAACCTTGGTGGCTTTAATCAGAATCTCGGCACCGATCTCACAGGCGCGAAGGGCCGCGGCGGTGTCAGTCGTAAAGTACGGATTACCCGATCCGGCGGCAAAGATAACGACGTTGCCCTTGGACAGGTGGTTGATGGCGCGACGGCGAATATAGGGCTCGCAGATCTCGTTCATCTGGATAGCGCTCATCACGCGGCAGGGAACATCGTTGTGCTCGAAGGCATCCTGCAGGGCAAGCGCGTTCATAACGGTAGCGAGCATGCCCATGTAATCGGCCTGGGCGCGGTCCATACCACCGGCGGCGCCGGCCATGCCGCGGAAAATATTGCCGCCGCCGACAACGACGCCAACCTCATGACCAACGGCGAGCAGCTCCTTGACCTGCTTGGCAAGATGATCGGTAACCTTGGGGTCGATGCCGTAGTTGCCATCGCCCATCAGCGCTTCACCGGAGAGCTTCAGAAGCACGCGTTTATATCGGATGTCGGACAAAGCGATCCTCCTTTAATTAGACTCATAACATAATATCAAAGGCTTAACGGGGAGCCATGAAAAAGCAGGCTGTGAGTAAAACCCACAGCCTGCTCATTACCAGCTACAAGAGCTTATTTACTCGCCACGGACCAGACGGTCAAAGGCAACGACGGTAATGGTGTCGCCGAGCTCCTTGGAGACCTGCTCAGCGTACTTCTTGATGGTGAGGGAGCTGTCCTTGATGAACTCCTGCTCGGTGAGCACGGACTGCTTGTAGAACTTCTCCAGACGGCCAACAGCCATCTTCTCCTGGATAGCCTCGGGCTTGCCGGACTCGGCAGCCTGAGCCATGTAGATCTGCTTCTCGTGCTCGACGGTCTCAGCCGGAACCTGATCGCGGGTAGCGCAGATCGGGGCGACGGCGGCAACCTGAAGGGCAACGTCGTGAGCAAAGGTCTTGAAGGACTCAGCCTGAGCGGTCTCGGCCTTCTCGAAAGCGAACTCGACGAGAACGCCGATCTTACCACCCATGTGGATGTAAGAAGCGAGAGCGCCGTTCTCAGCCTTGCGGGCGGCGAAACGGGAGATCTTCATGTTCTCGCCCATGATGTGAATCATCTCGGTGAGCTCGGAGGAAACGGTCTCCTCGCCCATCGGCTTCTCGAGCAGAGCGTCGACGTCAGCAGGCTCGGTGGTAGCGACAACCTCAGCGACCTTGGAAGCAAAGCCGGTGAACTTGGCGTTGGAGCCGACGAAGTCGGTCTCGCAGGAGAGCTCGAGCAGAGCGCCGGTCTTGCCGTCCTCGGAGACGAACGCGGCGACAGCGCCCTCGTTGGTCTCACGGCCAGCCTTCTTGGCAGCCTTGGCGAGGCCGTTCTTGCGCAGAACGTCGACAGCGGCGTCCATGTCGCCGTCAGCCTCGACGAGAGCCTTCTTGCACTCCATCATCGGAGAGTCGGTCATCTCGCGGAGCTGCTTGACCATAGCGGCGGTAATCTGGGCCATTGTGGTTCCTTTCAAAGAGATGAAAAAGAATTTACTAAGACTGATTTACTCGGCCTTGGGCTCAGCGGCCATCTCGGCCTCGGAGACCTGCTCCTTGCCGGAGCCTGCGAGGCAGGCGTCAGCCATGAGCTCGCACATAAGGGTGACAGCGGAGATAGCGTCATCGTTGCAGGGAATGCCGTACTCGACCTCGTCGGGATCGGAGTTGGTGTCGATCAGAGCGACGACGGGGATGTTCAGGCGCTGAGCCTCCTTGATGGCGTTCTCCTCGCGCTTGGTGTCGATAACGAAGAGAGCCTGGGGCAGACCCTTCATGTCGCGGGCGCCACCGAGGTTGGTCTGGAGCTTGGTGAGCTCCTTACCGAGCACAGCCTGCTCCTTCTTGGGGAGCACTGCCATACGGCCGTCCTCGACCATGGCCTCGAGCTCCTCCATGCGGTTGATGCGGGAGCGGATGGTGACAAAGTTGGTCAGCATGCCGCCGAGCCAACGCTGGTTGATGTAAGGCATATTGGCGCGCTCAGCGGCGTTCTTGACGGCCTCCTGAGCCTGCTTCTTGGTGCCGACGAACAGCACGTTGCCACCCTTGGCGACGTTCTTGACGAAGGTGTAGGCCTGGTCGGCGTCGAGGATGGTCTGCTTGAGGTCGAGGATGTAGATGCCGTTGCGCTCACCGAAGATGAACGGCTTCATCTTGGGGTTCCAGCGACGGGTCTGGTGACCGAAGTGGCAGCCGGCCTCGAGCAGGGTGCGGATATTAATCTTGGTAGCCATGTTAAACCTCCTGTGGTTTGCCTCCGCGCGGGGTCATCCTCCAAAACCAACCCGGACATGTGCTACCAAAGCCCGGGCACCACGGTATGAAGTAGCCGCGCGTGCGTGATAAAAACCTGTTGCCGTGAAGCAACCCGATGAATGATAGCAGGATTGCCTCTTCCTGCCAACCCGCAATCAAAACCACACACCTAAGCGCAACGCGAGCCGCCCAGCCTACTCGCCCCGGGGATGGGCCTGGGTCACGGCGCGCTTAAGCCGATCGGGCGTAAGATGCGTGTAAATCTGCGTCGTGGACAGGCTCGCATGTCCCAGCAGCTCTTGAACCGAACGCAGATCCGCGCCGCCCTCGAGCAAATCGGTCGCAAACGTGTGGCGCATCGCATGCGGGGCAATGTCGGCAGGGATGCCAGCGAGCGTCGCCAGCATATGGAACCGTCGTCTGAGCATAGCGGCACTCATGCGATTACCGCGCGCAGAAATATACAGCGGATGGGGACCGTTTACGGTATCGCGACGCTTAGCCTGCGCGAGCAACTCCGGTCTCCCCTCCTCGACATAAGTGCGCGTCGCCTCGAGCGCGCGTCGATACAGAGGAACGATACGCTCCTTGCTCCCCTTGCCCCATAACCGCAGTGTACGCTCGGACCATGAGATGGATCCCACATTGAGCGCCGAAAGCTCCGAGATGCGGGCGCCCGAGGCATAGAGCAGCTCGAGCATCGCCGCATCGCGCAGTCCCGCGGGCGTCGAGGTATCAGGCGTCTTGAGCAGCGCCTCGACCTGTTGGGTCGTCAGCACACCGGGCAGGTCGCGCGGCAGCTTGGGCGACGCGATCGCCGAGACCGCATCGCCCTCGACAATCCCCTCGGCAGCCATCCAACGATAGAGCGACCGAATAGCCGACAAATGTGCCGCAAGGGTGCGAGGCGCCACCTGCTCGCGCGAAAGCTCGGCCAAATACGCGCGGACGGTACGCACGTCGGCCACACGCGCATCGACACCTGTACGCTCGCACCAGGCAGCAAAGCGCTCCAACCGCGATCCATAGGCAGTCACCGTATTGGGAGAGAGCCCCTCGACACGTGCGATGTAGGCGATAAACGAGTCGACGGTATCGTACAGGTCAAAGGCTATGACCGATCGCCTCCAAACAAGTCGGAACGCGTGGCCAAGTAGGCATCGAGGGCCTCGAGGGCGCGATCCGCATAAGCCTGGTAGCGGTCGCGTTTACTGCGGCGCTTGCCGTCCTCGAGCGGCGGCACCAAGCCAAAGTTAACGTGCATGGGCTGATAGCCCACGGTTGCCGGATCGGTCGCATAGCCCACGAGCGCACCCAGGGCGCCCACGCGAGGAAGCTCCACAGGAGCCGCACCGATAGCCTCGGCGTATGTGTTAAGTGCAGCAAGCAGACCGGTCGCCACGGCCTCCATATAGCCTTCGGTGCCGGTGATCTGACCGGCGAGGCGCACACCCGTGCCGGGCACGGCAAAGGTGCCGTCAAGAACGTGCGGCGCATCGACAAAGGTATTGCGGTGCATGACGCCATAACGGAAGAACTCGGCATTCTCCAGACCGGGAACCATATGGAAGACACGCTTTTGCTCGCCAAAGGTCAGATTCGTCTGGAAGCCCACCAGGTTATAGGCGGTCTTTTCCTTGTTCTCGGCTCGCAGCTGAATCGCCGCCCAGGGACGACGTCCGGTTCGCGGGTCGGTGAGGCCGACGGGCTTCATGGCGCCAAAGCGGATAGCATCCTTGCCGGTACGGGCGACTTCCTCGGCAGGCTGACAGGCCTGGAACAGGTCGCCACCCTCAAAGTCCTTAAGCACCACGCGATCGGCGGTGGTGAGTGCCTCAATAAAGGCCTCGTACTCCTCCTTGTTGAGCGGAGCATTGAGATAGTCGCCGCTCCCCTGCTCCTCGTAGCGCGACTGCGAGAACAGCACGTCCATATCGAGCGTGGAGGCATCGACGATTGGCGCGGCAGCGTCAAAGAACGCCAAGGCGTCGCCACCGACGAGCTTCATGACCTCTTCGCTCAATGCCGGAGAACACAGCGGGCCCGCGGCAATGACCACGTGGCCCTCGGGAATCTGCGTGACCTCGCCATGCACGACCTCGATATTGGGTCGGGCGGCAACCTCGGCCTCGACAAGCTCGGAAAACTTGACGCGGTCGACCGCCAGGGCACCGCCAGCGGGAACGGCCGCGCGATGGGCGCAATCGAGCAAGACCGAGCCCATGCGCTCGAGCTCGGCCTTAAGCAGGCCAGCAGCGGAATCCGGACGGGTTGACTTAAACGAATTTGAGCAGACGAGCTCGGCCAGGTGGTCGGTATGGTGGGCCGGAGAGCTCACCTGGGGGCGCATCTCGCACAGCTTTACGGCAAACCCGCGATCTGCCAGCTGGATCGCACATTCCGAACCCGCCAGACCGCCACCGATAACCGTCACCTGATCGAACTGCATCTGCAAACACCTTTCTAATTGACACGCTTTCCATTGTGACCGAAGGGCGTCTGGGCGTGAAGCGCAAACTTTGAGGGCGCATACCTTCCATCCATCATGCGCTCGATAAGTCCCTCGAGCTCGAGCGAGCCCAAGAGCTTGAGCACGCCGACAGCATCAAGCGAGACGAGCGAGGCAATATCGTCGACCTTGAGCGGCGAGGCGATAAGCGCGTGCATCACGGCCTGCTGCGTGGGGTCCAGATCGGCGATGCCAGGTGCATCGGGGCGCGAGTAGCGCAGCGTGCCGTAGATGCGTGAGATGGCCATCTCGATTGATTCCTCGTCGATGATGCAGCAGGCTCCGTTAGCGATGAGATAGTTGGTCCCGCGCGACTCGGGCGAAAGGATGGAGCCCGGCACCGCAAGGAGCTCTCGTCCCAAGTCCATAGCGGCCTCCGCCGTGGAGAACGTACCCGAGGGCATGCCCGCCTCGGAAACAAAGAGCGCCTGCGACAAGGCAGCGATTACACGATTGCGCCGCGGAAAGGCGAACTTACGCGGTCCCATACCCCACGGCGAAATGGACACGACCGCGCCACCCGTATCGAGTGTGCGCGTGATGAGGCCGGCGCTCGAGCGCGGATAGACAACATCGGCGCCGGTCCCCAGTACCACGACGTGTTTGCCCCCGGCGTTGACCGCAGCCCAACCCGACGCCTGGTCGCAGCCGACCGCACCGCCCGAGACCACCGTCACTCCCGCCTCGACCGCCACCTTTGCCGCAAGCTCTGCCACGGCGAGACCGTACGGCGATGCCTTGCGTGCACCGATGATGGATAGCGCAGGCGTCGATAGCACGGCGGGGTCGCCACGCACATAGAGTGTCTGGGGTACATCAGAGAGCTCCAAAACCGTATCTGGATACAACGCATCACCTGGATGCAACTCAAAAGCCTCACCGGGCATTACTGGTCCCTCCTTCCTTGGTACATCGCCGCCTCGAGCACGTGATCCTGCGATACCCGTTCGCTTTCGGCAACATCGGCGATCGTGCGTGCGATGCGTACCAGGCGCACGATGCCGCGCCCCGTGAGATGTGTGCGCTTCGACAGGCCGAGCACGCATTTCTCGGCAGCCTCATCAAGCCCAAAGGTCGAAACGACGCCGTCAATGGACCGCGACTCATCTTCCTCGGCCTCGGTGTCCGCATCGTCCATACGGGATTCACGCCAGGCGCGAAAGGCGCGCCCACGCACGACGTAATCGCGCAGCTCGGCCGATGACATACCCTCCGCGCCCTCAATGATCACCTGAGGATCGGGGCGGGTCACATCGATCATCATGTCGATACGATCGGCCAAAGGACCGCGCAACTTGCCCCGGTAGCGCTCGACCATCGAAGCGGAACAGCGACACGGCACTTCGCGATCTCCCAAAAACCCGCAGGGGCAGGGATTGCTCGCCGCTAGCAGCTGAAAGCGCGACGGGAACGTAAAGGCCCCGTCAACGCGCACGATCCTTACGTAACCGCGCTCGATGGGCTGACGCAGCGTCTGAAGCACGCCGGTGGGAAATTCGGCGAGCTCATCCAAAAAGAGCACGCCGCCATGAGCTAGGCTAATTTCGCCCGGATGCACCGGACGCCCGCCGCCGATGAGTCCCGCGGTCGAAATGCTGTGATGCGGGCTGCGGAAGGGGCGATGCCCCGCAAGCAGTCCATCGATGTTCTCGCCCAAGACCGAATGGATGCACAGCGCCTCTTGCTGATCCTCGAGAGAAAGCTCGGGCAAAATGCCCGTCATGCGCCGCGCAAGCATGGTCTTGCCCGAACCGGGCGAGCCGATCATGAGCAGGCCGAGCTCGCCGGCGGCCGCAAGCGCCATGCCGCGCTTGGCGACCTCCTGCCCCAGCACGTCGGCATAATCGAGCTCGGGCTCAAAGGTCGCCTCGAGCACTTCAGAATCCAGATAATGCCGCGCGGCATCCCCCATGCCATGGGCAAGCTGAGATAGATGGTCGATAAACCCGCAGTCAACGCCCGCAAGCGGGACATGCTGATCGGACTTACCGGCGATAAAGGAAAGCCCCATATCGCGCGCCAACAGCTGAAACGCCACCTCGCCCTTGACGGGTAGCACCGTGCCGTCCAGACCAAGCTCTCCTGCGATAAGGCAACGATCGAGGTTGTCACGGGGAATCTGCCCATCGGCCGCCAGAACCGCGATGGCAATCGGCAGGTCAAAACCGCTGCCAGTTTTACGGATATCGCCGGGTGCCAGGTTGACGGTAATGCCAGATCGAGGGATCTCGAAGCCGGCCGAGCGCATGGCGCACCGGATACGCCCGCGCGACTCCATCACCTCCATACTCGGAATGCCGAGCATCTGGATGCCCGGAACGCCACCGGCAAGCGAGACCTCGACAGTGACGGGAATTGCCTCGACGCCGCGGATGCAGGCCGCGTGTACGGCAAACGTCTCAAACGCCATCACGACACCTGCCAATCGAACGCATTGTACTGGTGCTCAATCTCGGCGATATGCCCGCCGCGGATGGTGACGCCCACGGCATCGAAGCGAATCGACCTGAGCGGATAGTGCTCCATGAGATAGCAACTTGCGATACGGCGATACCGACGCTGCTTTTGGGCGTCCACGGCCTCCTCGGGAAAGACCCGCGTGGCGCAATCCAGGGCGACGCGTCTCGTCTTGACCTCGGCCATCACCACGACATCGTCGAGCTCGTCGAGCAGCACCAGATCGGCTTCGCCCTCAATGCAACGATAGCCCTGCTCCAACAAGATGTATCCACGCTCGTTAAAGTAATCGATGGTGATCAGCTCGCCCAGCATGCCGAGCTCGCGGGGACTGAGCCCCTTGATAAACTCGGGCGTCATCGCCCCGCAGTCGAGCTCGCCGTCTTCCCAGCGTTCCTTGAGTTGCTGCGTCTTGCTCTTTTTGCTTGCGGCACACATGGGGTCTCCTTTCCCGCACACTGCATTGCCCCGATAATGAGGGCACCTTTCATGCGGGTAAGTACCGGAAGCAAACCAAAAGCTGACCAAATGCCGACAAAAAACGGGCCGTACGCAACAATCACGTTGCACACGGCCCGCTACCAGCAGGTTTATAAAACGCCAGAGGTCCCTGTCTCCACAATTGACCTAGAAAAGGCGCTCAGTCTGCAGAAAGTTTCCGCAAAAGCTCACACGATGCAGCGGACAAAGTCCATGTTTGCGAATCGCCTCGATGTGCTCGGGGCTTGCGTAGCCCTTCGACTCGGCCAAATGATACTCGGGGTACTCGGCGTCGTACTCGACCATCATCTCGTCACGCGTGACCTTTGCCATGATGGACGCCGCGGCGATACAGGCGATTTTGGCATCGCCCTTCACCACGTCGCGCTCGTTGGGAACGGCGCCCAAGGGGTTGCCGTCCATAAGCACGCAATCGGGCTCGAGCCCCGTATCGGCCACGGCGCCCGCGACGGCAGCGCGGATGGCGCGGGCCATGCCCATGTCATCGATATCCGCAGGCGGGATATGGCAAAAACCAATCGCCGTCGCGACCTCGGCAATCTTCACCGAGAGCAGCTCGCGGCGCGCCGGCGTGAGCTTTTTGGAATCGTTGATGCCCCAGACGCGCGGCTCCATAGGAAGACAGACGGCGCATACCGTCAAAGGACCGGCCACCGATCCGCGACCCACCTCGTCGACACCCACGACCACGCCATCCCCACCGAGCTCATGCATCAGCTCGTACATACCGTTGACGCGCTCGCGCTCGGCAAGTTCCTTGGCATGGCGCTTAAGAGCACGCTCGCAAGCCTTGATCACTTGCTGGCGCGGATCCTCACGATAATGCTCCACGAGGGCGGGAATCTCCTCAAACGTGGCGCTCGCCAGCTCGCCGGCAACCTGCGATGCCGAAACCGAGCTCGTCATGTTGGCCATATCGGGGCCTCCTTGCATGCAAATCAGATAAAAAGAAGGGCCACCCGAAGGTGACCCTTTTGTTCAAACGAGTGGACAGACGCTGCGATCTTCTTAGCGCTTCTCAGGGATGCGAGCAGCCTTACCCACCTTGTCGCGGAGGTAGTACAGCTTGGCGCGACGGACGCGACCATGACGGACGACCTCGAGCTTGGCGATCTTGGGGCTGTGAAGCGGGAAGGTACGCTCAACACCGACACCGAAGGAAATCTTGCGGACGGTGAAGGTCTCACGGGCACCGGCGCCGGCCATGCGGATGACGTCACCCTGGAAAACCTGGATGCGCTCGCGGTCGCCTTCCTTAATGCGGTAGTGAACCTTGACGTTGTCGGCAACGCGGACCTGCGGGATGTCCTCGCGGATCTGCTGACGCTCGATTGCGCGGATGTAATCCATGTGCAATTCCTTACTCTTCTAGAGGTGCCGTACCACCTTGGCCGGCACGTAGTTGAACAAACGTATTCGAGTATACACGCCACGACCTTGGCTGCAAGAACTATTTTGCCCGTGCGCAAAAAGACAAAAACACGCACTCTTTCTGCACTTATGCGCCGTCCGCAGCATCAGTCGTCGGCGTCGTCACGGTCGTTCCGGGCGCGATATAGCCGTATTCGAGCAGCACCGAAAGCGCATGCTGCTTCCAGGTGGCAAGCTCTTCGTCATTATAGTTGTCATGGGCCCATTCATTCATCGCGTCCTCGGCGTCTTGGGGCACCAGGTCCTGGCTGTCCGCCATCAGGTACAGGATGCCTAAGATGTCGAAGTCCTGCTTAGTCATCGCTTCCTTGTTTGAAGTGCTGATGAGGCCGTGATCGATGCCGTAGCGGCAGATATCGGTCAAAACGGTAACGAGGCCCGTAGGAATCGGAGAGGCATCCTTCGCGGCGGTGGGCGCGGTGTCGCCAGTCACTGCAGCGGCATCGTCGCTCGCCGGAGCAGACTCGGCCGCGTTCGCATCGGAACCGGCCTGCTCTCCCTGGGCAGGGGGCGTGCTATCCGTCGTTGCCGAAGAATCCCCCGAAGAAACGGACGTAACGCTCACCGGTGTCTCGACCACGGTCGACATCGGGTCAACCGGTGCGGGCGCGGCGACGACCTCGGCCCAATCGGAATACACGCCATCAATAAAGGCGCGAACATGGAAGGTGCCCGGTTGCGAGATGGTCATCGTGCCGTCTGTCGCGACCGAAATGCCCTTGCTCTCGAGCTCCTGGGCCTCCCAGCTACAGACTCTATCGACTTCCTTGCCCGTCGTGTCATAGACCGTAGCCGTCAGGCCTTCGATGCCGTTGAGATTTTCCTCGACACCGACGACGGTCTGTGCCGAGCCCTCGAGCTTGATGCTACCGTTAAACGGCTCGGGCGCCACGTCACTTACCTTATATTTGTAGGCCGCGGCGTCGATCTCGTCATTGGTCGAGACATGCCCGTTCACGTCCACATAGGTGTCCTCGGGGATAAAGTACTTTACGTAGGCGGTGCCGGCCTTTTTACCCACCACGACTTGCTCGTGAGTGACAGGGTCGGTCTGGATCTCGATGACGTCAGACTTGCACTCCTTGCCCTTTTTATCGACCACGCGCCAGTCGCCCGACGACTTCACAAAGCCGTAGTAGTCAACATCGTCCTCGTCCCTTGCACGCACGCGATAGGAAGAGATGGGGTCTTCGTCTCCCACCGTAAGCCTTCGGGTCTTATCGGTCTGCAGCGACACGAGAATCTTGGAGATGGGCTTAATGGGCTGCGGCGTACCCAGCTGCGTATCGACCGTCACCGACTCAAACGACAGATTGGAACCCGTAATGGACATGGGATAGGTCGCGGCCATGTCGTTGAGCACATTGCACGTGCGCGGGGCGCCGCCGTTGCGCGAAGGCACCTCGCGATCGGCCAGGACCGAATTCCAATCGATGGCGCGCACCATGTGGTTGTTGGTGCGATGCGACCAGCTCGTGACGTTTCCGGCAGTGGTATCGTAGCCGTCGTCGCCACGATGGGCGATTGAGCGCAGGAACAGGTTCTGCACGGCGTCGGTCGACTGATCGCCAAAGGTGGTGTAGAACGAGCGCTGGTCATAACCGGCGGTATGGAACTCCTGCACGGCGGCGTTGTCGTCGTAGCACTCGCCGTTCATGTTAAAGATGATCACGTCGAACGTCACGCCCACCGGCTGGTCATAGTCCTCGGACAGCGTCGTGATAGAACTCGTCTGCTTGCTATTGACCTGCGTGTGCGCCGGGATCGTCATATTGACGGTGACCGACTGATTGTCCGTTGTGGTGATCGACTGTTCCTCGGTCTTGCTCGCCTCCCACAACTGGGACATCGTGGTTTCGGCCGAAAACGAAGTCTCGATCTCCTCGCTCGCTGTTGCGGGCACGCCCAGCGACTCCTTGAGGCTCACCGATGCGCCCCACGAGCCGCCTTTGGAATACGATGTGGATTCAGAAGTGCTCGTGCCGACCGTCTCCTCGGTACCGCGGGCGAGCGTGATGCTCTGCGAGGCGTCCTCATAGCCGACGTTAAGTGCCGAGGTAACGAGCTCCTGCTCAGTCTTAGAATCGACAAAGGAATAGCCCGGCGCGTCCTCGGGCGCACAGTTAAGCTTGTTCACGCTGTTGAGCTGCTGAACTCTAAAGTTATAGAACGCGATGCCAAAGCCATTGAAATCGTACTGATAGGTGCCGCCGAGCTTGTCGACACAAGCAATGGTGGCATAGATGACGTCCTGCTCAGTCGTGTCTTTCGACAGTCCGTCGAGCGGCACGTTTTTACGGAAATCGGAGCCCTTCAGCTTGTGACCGATACAGCCGGCGATATCGTCGGTCAAGCGCTCGTAGACCGCATTGAGGCTTTTTGCAGATGTCAGACCACTCTGCTTCGATTTGTCGGCACCATCGGAATGCTCACCGTTGCCACCCGAAAGCGCATCATAGAGATAGATGTAGTGACCCTTACCGAAGTCCTTCTCAAAGCCCTTGCCAGCGTGGTCCCAGTACAAAAAGTCCTTGGAGTCGTCGCCTCCGCCATAGCCAAGGATGTTATAGGCAAGCGATGCCCAGTTGGGCAGCACCTTTTTGACGGCGGCCGTGTAGAACGAGACGTTGTCGTACATCGAGGTACGGCCCTCGAGCTTGCCGTCATCGATATCTACAAACGTGCAGTCGCGATCGCTGACCGTAATGGTGAGCGGGTTGACCACGTCGCCATAGAGCTCGTCGCGCGATTCATCCTGAAGGGCAAAACCGGCCGTCGGCATCCCGCAAAGCGCCGTGACCGCAACGACCATCCAGCACAGGGTCATCTGTGCTCCCCGACGCGCTCGTTGCAAATACCTGGTGAGGTTTTTCATCGCAGTCCTCCCGTCAGTTAGCAATGTATTAAACCAACGTAAAACGCCGCCGCGTCCACAGGGGCGCGACGGCGCGAAGGGGGGCGTAAAAGGCGCAAATGGAACGCGACTCAGTTAAGCGGAACGCTTGGCCTCGAGCTTGGCCTGGGCGGCAGCCAGGCGTGCGAGGGGCACGCGGTAGGGCGAACAGGACACGTAGTCAACGTCGGCCACGTTAAACAGGCCCTTGATGGACTTGGGGTCGCCGCCGTGCTCGCCGCACACGCCAAAGTGCATATCGGGATTGGTGGCGCGACCTTTCTCGACGGCCATGCGCACGAGCTCCAGTACCGCCGAGTCGATGGTCTCGAAGGGATTGTCCTTCAAAATCTTCTTATGCATGTACAGCGGGATGAACTTAGCCTCGGCATCGTCACGCGAGAAACCGAAGGTCGTCTGGGTAAGGTCGTTGGTGCCAAAGCAGAAGAAATCGGCGTGCTGGGCGATCTCGTCGGCGACCATGCAGGCGCGCGGCAGCTCGAGCATCGTGCCCACGGGAATGTTGAGCTCGACGCCCTCCTCGGCGGAAACCTCGGCGATCACGCGCTCGATGACCTCGCGAGTCTGAACGTGCTCGGCCGTAATGGAAACGAGCGGGACCATAATCTCGGGACGCGGGTCGACGCCTTCCTTGATAAGGCGGGCGGCAGCCGTTGCCACGGCACGGACCTGCATGAGCGGCAGGTCACCGAAGACGACGGACAGGCGCACGCCGCGCAGGCCGAGCATCGGGTTGGACTCGACCATGCCGTCGATGCGACACAGGCGGGCACGCAGGGCGGCGAGCTCTTCCTCGCTAGCGCCGGCGGCCTCCTTCTTGGTGATGGCGACCTCGAGCTCGCGAGGATTATCCAGGAACTCATGAAGCGGCGGATCGAGTAGGCGAACAACCACATCGCGACCAGACATGGTCTTGAACATCGCCAAGAAATCCTCGGCCTGGACCTTGAGCAGATCGGCCAGGGCCTGCCGCTTCACGGCCTCGTCGTCGGACAGAATGAAGCTCTGGATAATGTTCTTGCGATCGCCCAGGAACATATGCTCGGTGCGGCACAGACCGATGGCCTCGGCGCCAAACTCGAGCGCGAGCTCGGCATCCTCGGGGTTGTCGGCGTTGACGCGCACATGGTTGGCGTGACCGTCGGTCTCGTCCAGACGGATCTCGTCGGCCCAGGACAGGATGGTGTCCAGGTCGCCGGTGAGCTCAGCGGAGACCAAATCGACAGCGCCATCGACGACGATACCCTGGGTGCCGTCGATGGAGATGATGTCGCCCTCGCGCAGCACGCGATCGCTGCCCTCGATACGCACGACCTTCTCGACCGCGTCGATGTGGAAACGCTCGACACCGCAGACGCAGAGTGTACCCATGCCGCGGGCGATAACGGCGGCATGGCTCGTCTTGCCACCGTGACTCGTCAAGATACCCTCGGCGGCGACCATACCCTTCAGGTCGTCGGGGTTGGTCTCCCAGCGGACCAGAATGACCTTATGGCCCTGGGCAGAACGCGCGACGGCATCGTCGCTCGAGAACACGACCTCGCCCACGGCGGCACCAGGGCTGGCGTTTAGACCGCTGGCCAGGACCTCGTACTTCTTGGAGGAGTCGAACTGCGGGTGCAGGAGCTGGTCGAGCTGCGCGGGGTCGATGCGGCTCACGGCCTCCTCACGCGTGATGAGGCCCTCCTCGACCATCTCGATAGCGATGCGTAGAGCGGCGGTTGCGGTACGCTTGCCCACGCGGGTCTGGAGCATCCAGAGCTTACCCTGCTCGATGGTGAACTCGATGTCGCACATGTCGCGGTAGTGATCCTCAAGTGTCAGGAAGACACGCTCAAGCTCCTCACCTGCGGACTCGAGGCCCGGAGTGGTCTTGAGGTCGGCGATGGGCTCGGTGTTGCGGATGCCGGCGACGACGTCCTCGCCCTGGGCGTTGACCAGAAAGTCACCGTAGAACTCCTTGGTGCCGTCGGCCGGGTTGCGCGTAAAGGCGACGCCGGTCGCTGAGGTCTCGCCCTTATTGCCAAAGGCCATGGCCTGGACGTTGACGGCGGTGCCGAGGTCATCGGAAATGCCGTGCTGCTTGCGGTAGATGCAGGCGCGCTCGTTCATCCAGCTGCCAAAGACGGCCTGGATAGTAAGGCGCAGCTGAAGCTCCGGATCGTGCGGGAAGACGGGCTTGCCGTCCCCGACCTCGAGCTCGGGGTACACGGCGGCCTCGACGTTGTCGGAGAAAATGCCCTTGAAAGTCACGACGAGCTCCTGCAGGTCCTCGGCCGAAAGCTCGGAGTCGACGCGAACGCCGGCGACCAGGCGGGCCTGGGTCAGGGCATTCTCGAACAAGTCGGCATCGACACCCATGACGACGTTGGAGAACATCTGGATAAAGCGACGATAGCTGTCCCAGGCAAAGCGCGGGTTCTGCGTCTGGGCGATAAGGCCCTGAACGGAGTCGTCGTTGAGGCCCAGGTTGAGGACCGTGTCCATCATGCCGGGCATGGAGAACGGAGCGCCCGAGCGCACTGAGACGAGCAGCGGGTCGGAGGCGTCGCCGAGCTTCTTGCCGCAGCGGGCCTCGAGGTCTGCCTCGGCGGCAACGATCTCGTCGAGTGCGCCTTCGGGCCAGACGTTTCCGGCGCCGGAGTACTCAACACAGGTCTGGCAGGTAATGGTAAAGCCACCGGGAACCGGCAAGCCAATGCGGCTCATCTCGGCAAGGTTAGCGCCTTTGCCGCCAAGCACGAAGTTCATGGACTTGTCGCCCTCGGTGACACAAGTGCCCTGGGCATCGGTTCCAAAACGGTAAACCCTCTTGCAATCGCTCACGATACTTCCCCTTCCATGCGCTCTCGCGCACGACCGTGGTAACGAATCGACCCGCCGGATGCGGGCCGTGAGGGAACTATACGGCGGGATTTGAACGGGCTTGAGCAGAGGATACGCGGTTTGGTAAACGTGCTAAAACTAGCGGTAAACGGTAGGTAAAGGTGGTTACCTTATGAAGATACCACTACAGAGTAATTGCAGGTCAGAAGCGGTAGAAACTGCTAAATCGCTTTACCATAAGTAGCTAATTTGGACGGGGCTTTTTTAGCTGCCCCGTCGGCAAGCGGACAAAAAGCTGGTGGCCTCAGCCGGGGTAGCTAAAAAAGCCCCGTCCCAAATTAGCTACTGCTGTTGGGCGCGGCGGGCGGCACGGCGGGCTCTTGCCTCTTGAATCTCTTCAAGGTGAGCGATGATCTCGGAGGCGCTCTCCTCGATCGCCTTGCCGTCGGTGCGCACCACAAAGCAGCCCAGGCGCTTCATAAGGACGCGAGCCTCCTCGAGCTCACTACGTACGCTCTCGGGCTCGGCGTAGGAGCCGGCAACGGCACGGGCATAGTCGTCGCCCAGGCGGCTATCGCGAATCTCGGAAATCACATCGACGGTCGAAATCAGGCCGAACAACCGCATGGGATCGACCTCGTAAATCGACTTGGGCGGCTCCATACCGTGCGCCAACGGAACGTTGGCGACCTTGTAGCCCTGATAGGCCAAATACATCGACAACGGCGTCTTGGACGTGCGGGATACGCCCAGCAGCACGATATCGGCAGCCGACAGATCGTCGCAACCGCGTCCGTCATCGTGCTCGACAAAGTACTCCATGGCCTCGATGCGGTGGAAATACCGGTCATCGGTCTTATGGATCACACCCGCCACTCCTTTTGGCTGCACGCCAATAAGCGACGACAGCACCGCAAGCGTCGGGCCAATCAGGTCGACCGAGCGAATGTGCAGCATACCCAAGTAGTCGAGCACGCGAGCACGGAGCGCCGGATCGACAATAGTGTGGAACACGGCGATATCACGATGGTCGGCATCGACTCGCGGACCAACAAACGATTTGACCTGCTCCACCGAGGTCACCTTAGGCAGACGTAAAACACGAAAAGCCCCTTCATCAAATTGCCCGGACGCCGCAAGCACCACCTCACAAGCGGTATCACCGAGCGAGTCGGAGATAACGATAACGGTGGGACGAGCGGTGACCGGGCAATCCATGCGGGGCTCCTTATGCGCTTATGCGCAGGCTAGCTTACTTTTTGCGGGCAAGCTCACCGATGTTGGCGATGCCGGAGAACACGGCCTCGAAGCGGTTGAGCAGCTTAAGGCGATTATCGCGAAGCTGCTCGTCCTTGTCCATGACCATAACCTCGTCGAAGAAACGGTCGATGGGCGCGCGCAGGGCGGCCAGAGCGGCAAACGCGGCAGGATAATCCTCGGTAGCAAGCGCGGCATCGACGGCGGTCTGAGCGGCCTCGGAGGCGTCGGCAAGCGCAAGCTCGACCTCGCCCATCAGGGCACGATCGTACTCCGCGCCCAGCTCGGGCTTGGAGATATGCGCGGCGCGGGCATAGGCAGTAGCCAAGTTGTCGAAGGTCTCGGCGTTGTTCTTGCGGGCCTCGTCGAGGGCGGCGCAGCGGGCGAAGAAGACCGACGGGGCAATGATGTGCACCGCGGAAACGGCGGCAACGGTGTCGGCCGGGATCTTCTCGTCGCGGGCCATGCTCACCAGACGGCCGTGGAAGAAGTCGCGAACCTGCTGGGCGACCTCGGCGACGTCAAACTCAATGCCCTGCTCGCTATAGAGATCGAGCGCAAAGTCGATGAGCGACGTGGGGTCGATCGGCAGACGGTCGCGCAGGATGTTGATGATGCCGATGGCGGCACGACGCAGCGCGTAGGGGTCCGAAGAGCCAGTCGGGGGCTCCCCGATGGCAAAGATACCGGCAATGGTATCGAGCTTGTCGGCGCAGGCCACGATGCAGCCAGCGGTGCCCTCGGGCAGCTCGTCGCCAGCAAAGCGGGGACGATAGTGATCGCGGATAGCATGAGCGACCTCGTCGTTCTCCCCCATCGCGCTGGCGTAGTAACCGCCCATCACGCCCTGCTGGCTCGTGAACTCGACGACGGCGTTGGACACCAGGTCGGCCTTGCACAGGTGCGCGGCGCGAGCGGCGTCGGCGGCCAGGTGGGCACCCAGGTGAGCCTCGCGGGCAATAGCGAGCGCGAGCTGCTCAATACGCTCGGACTTGGCGAGCACGCTGCCGAGCTTCTCCTGGAAGGCGACCTTGGCCAGACGCTCACGGAACTCGTCGAGGGAGATCTTCAGATCCTCCTCGTAGAAGAACTTGGCGTCGTCCAGGCGGGCGCGAACGACGCGCTCATTGCCGTCAATCACGCGCTCGGCATTCTCGGGCTTGCTGTTGGAGACGACCACAAACTCACGCGTCAGCTTGCCCTCGCCGTCATAGATCGGGAAGTAGCGCTGGTTGGTGAGCATAGACTCGCAGATGATCTCGTGCGGGACCTTGAGGAACTCCTCATCGAAGGTGCCGACGAGCACCGTCGGCCACTCGCAGAGATTGATGACCTCCTCAAAGACCTTCTTGGGCGTATCGACGTGGCAGCCGGGGCGCGCAGCCTCGACCTCGGCGATACCGGCAAGGATGGCCTCGCGACGGCGCTCGGCAGAAAGCACGCCGGCGTCCTCGAGCACCTGCTCGTAAACAGCGGGGCTGGCGACCACATGGTCACCGGGGCCCAGTACGCGATGACCGCGCGTGGTGTTGCCGCTCGTCACGTCGGCAAACGACACGGGCACGACGTCCTCGCCCAGAAGGCAGCAGATCCAGCGGACCGGACGCACGAACGTGGCGTGCTCGTGACCCCAGCGCTGAGAGCGGTAGTTGGGCCACTGCAGGCCGGCGATGGTCTTCTCGCACAGGGCCGTCAGGATCGGGGTGGCCGGGGCGGAAGGGATGTTCTTCTCGGCAAAGACGTACTCACGGCCGTCGGTGTCCTCGCGACGGACCAGATCCTCGGCAGCCACACCGCACTTGCGGGCGAAGCCCTGGGCGGCCTTGGTGGCGTTACCGTCGGCATCGAAGGCGATGTTGGCCGCGGGGCCGCGCTTGACCTCGTGAACCTCGTCGGTCGCGGTGGCGACGTCGGCAACGAGCGCAGCCAGGCGGCGCGGGCTCGAGATCACGCGGACCTCGCCGTGGGCCAGACCGGCCTCGTCGAGACCCTTGGCGATCATGGTGCCAAGCTGCTTGACGGCATTGTTCAGCGGTGCAGAGGGCATTTCCT
This sequence comes from uncultured Collinsella sp., assembly GCA_902465265.1. Classification (GTDB taxonomy): domain Bacteria; phylum Actinomycetota; class Coriobacteriia; order Coriobacteriales; family Coriobacteriaceae; genus Collinsella. The sequence goes on from CABQMF010000012.1 coordinate 29,771, forward strand.
CCGTACCGATCTCAAACAGGAAATCCTTAGCGTCTGCCATGGCTTACGCCACCTCGCCTTCCTGATCGGCATTCTCGTTGATTCCGGCGACCTCGGCCATATAGGCCTCGCAGCACGCCTTGGCGACGGCGCGGACGCGCAGGATGTAGTTGGCGCGCTCGACTGCGGACAGCGCACCGCGGGCATCGAGCAGGTTGAAGGCATGGCTGCACTTCATGACGCAGTCATACGCCGGCAGCGGCAGCTTGCGCTCCAGGCAGGAGTGGCACTCGGCCTCGTAGTCGTCAAACTTCTGACGCATCATCTCGACGTTGGCGACCTCAAAGTTGTAAGCGCTGAACTCGCGCTCGTTCTCCAGGAACACGTCGCCGTAGGTCATGGGCGTGCCGTCGGGCAGATAGCTCCACACCAGGTCGTAGACCGAGTTGACGCCCTGGGCGTACATGGCGATACGCTCCAGGCCATAGGTGATCTCGACGGGCACGGGGTCGACCTCGATGCCGCCCACCTGCTGGAAGTACGTAAACTGCGTGACCTCCATGCCATTGAGCCAGACCTCCCAGCCAAGGCCCCAGGCGCCGAGCGTCGGGCTCTCCCAGTCGTCCTCGACAAAGCGGACGTCATGGTCGTTGGGGTCCAGGCCAATGGCGGCCAGCGAACCCAGGTAGAGCTCCTGGGCGTTGACCGGCGAGGGCTTGATGAGCACCTGGAACTGATAGTAGTGCTGCATGCGGTTGGGGTTCTCGCCGTAGCGGCCGTCGGCGGGACGGCGGCAGGGCTGTGCATAGCAGGTGCGCCACTCGGCGGGACCGAGCGAGCGCAGCGTGGTCGCGGTATGGAAGGTACCGGCACCGACCTCGGAGTCATAGGGCTGCATAATGACGCAGCCCTGCTCGCCCCAGTACTGCTGGAGGCGCAGGATGATGTCTTGGAAGGAAAGCGATGAAGCGTTCATGCCTCTAATATCCCCTCGTCGAAACGATTACACGGTTAGGTACTATAGCGGTTTTTAGTCGATAGCGCCGATACGGTTGAGCGGCCAGTAGCGCACAAGCGCCACGGCGATCAATTCAGAGCGGTCGACCGGGCCAAAGTAGCGGGAGTCAGCAGAGTTCTCGCGGTTGTCGCCCATCACCCACACACAGTCGTCAGGGACGGTGTAGGGATAGCTCACCTGGGCAGCGGGCGCCTGGACGGAAAGCGGCCAGCTCATGCCGGTCGTATAGTCCTCATCGAGCGCCTGGCCGTCGACGACAACCTTGCCGTCCTGCAGGTCGACCGTCTGGCCGGCCGTAGCGATGACGCGCTTGACGAGAACATCGTGCTCAGAGGTGCCGTCGGGGTTGTGGAACACCACGATATCGCCCTGTTTGACGGGCTGTCCGAGTTCGAGCGTCACCTTCTGCGCCAGAATCTGATCGCCGATCTCGATCGTGGACTCCATGGAACCGGTGGGTACCACAAAGGGTTCGACCACAAACGAGCGAATCAAGAAGGTGGCAACCAGTGCGATCGCGACAACCACGACCCACTCAAACGCACCCTTTAGCACGGAATGCTGCGATGGAACCATTCTCACTCCTCGCTCTGCGAATACGATGCGTCCAGAATCTCTTGCGCGTACGCGCGCTCCTCGGGCGTAAGGTGTGCCGTCTCGATAAGATCGGGACGCCAACGACAGGTACGCTCGATGGCGTTTTTGCGACGCCAGGCATCGACCTTGGCGTGGTCGCCGCTTACGAGTACTGGAGGTACGCCCTCACCATTGAACTCGGCGGGACGGGTGTACTGCGCGTACTCAAGCAGGCCACCGTCCTCGGCGGTCGAGAAGGACTCGTCCACGTTGCTCATCTCGTCGCCCAAGGCTCCGGGGATGAGCCGTACGACGGCATCGGCAACGACCATAGCGGGCAGCTCACCGCCCGTGAGCACGTAATCGCCGATCGACAGACGTTCATCGGCATACGCATATGCGCGCTCGTCGACGCCCTCGTAACGGCTGCACACAAACAGAAGGCGCTCGCTTTTGAGCAGGCGCTCGGCCACATGCTGCGTAAAGGGCTCGCCGCAGGGGGTGAAGAACACCACGGTGGGCTTGGGACCCTCGGAGCTAATAGCCTCGATTGCCTCAGCAATAGGCTCGACCTTCATGAGCATGCCCTGCCCGCCGCCGTATGGCTCGTCATCGACGGTGCGATGGCGGTCGTGCGTCCAGTCGCGCAGGTTATACGCCTTAAAATCAAAAAGGCCGGCCTTGCGGGCACGGCCCAAAATCGACGTGGACATGACGGGCTCAAACATCTCGGGAAAGACCGAAAGGGTCTCAATCAGCATGCTGTCCTCCCTACTTGTCCATATCGATCAAGCCGTCCATAACGTGGACGGAAATTGTTCCTGTGTCGGGAAGATCGAGCACAACCTGCTCGATCACGGGAATCAGCACCTCGCCGTACCGATCGCCCTCGACAACCCAAACATCGTTGGCGGGCGTCGACATGATCTCGACAATCGTGCCGAGCGACCCAAAGCGCTCGTCGACCACCTCGCGACCCATGAGGTCGGTATAGGCGGCGTCGAGCGAATCGAGCTCGAAGTCGTCACGATTGGCCAGCACATAGCATCCGGTGATGCCCTCGGCGGCCGTCAAGTCGTCTATGCCCTCAAACGAGACCAGATCGCCATCGCCCGTATCGGTGACGGACACGACCGTGCAAAAGCGGTCGCGCTTGAGCGCCGGCGGCGTCAAGGCGACACGCATACCCGGCTCCAATACAGAAGGAAGCCCCCGCAGCGGCTGCGCGAGGACCTCCCCCTTCCTTCCGTGCGGCTTGACCACACGGGCGATGTTTTTGTACTGGGACCTCAAGGTCCTAGCCCAGAACCTCTACCTCGACAGCAGTGTCGAGGCGAGCGGCCAGTGCACGGGCGAGCGTGCGAATGGCCTTGATGGTACGGCCACGACGGCCGATGACCTTAGCGACGTCATCCTCGGCAACCGAAACCTCAATCGTGGAGGCGTCGTCGCCATCGATGACCTCGAGGCTCACGGAATCCGGGTCGTCGACGATCTGAACAACGAGATATTCGACGAGATCGGCGATGCGATCTGAGAGCATTGCCTCACCCTCGAGCTGTGCAGCGTCAACCTCAGGCACGATTTACTCCTCGGCGCCCTCAGCGGCCTCAGCGGCAGCCTTAGCGGCCTCGGCCTCTTTGGCGAGCTGCTTCTTGGACTTCTTGACGACGGTCTCGGTCTTCTCACCCTCGTTGGCGGCCTTGACCAGAGCGGCGACGGCGTCGGTGAGCTGAGCACCCTTGGACTGCCAGTCAGCAATCTTCTCGAGGTCGAGGTTGATGGTCTTGGGGGCGGTCATCGGGTTGTAGCGGCCAACCTCCTCGATGATACGACCGTCACGCGGGGCGCGGGAATCGGCGACGACGACACGGTAGTACGGACGCTTCTTAGCGCCGTGACGAGCAAGGCGAATCTTGACTGCCAAAGGAAACTCCTCCAACCAAGCAGCTTTAGGCTGCAACTACAAACAAACAGTTGAACATAATACGCCATCGACGCGGGCAGGTGAAGTCCGTGAGACCAACTTCTTCGGTGTAGTCGAGGGCAAATCCATATCTTAGACAAGAATTCGCGATTTGCAAGCGCATCCACGCACCCAACATGAGCTGCGCGGTATACTCATGACATGGAAAGACGCGAACATACATACGGTTATGAGGATGCTGCGGGCGTCACGCCGCCGCCCTGGACGGGTCCGGCGGTTGGCCTGATGGACCTCGATGCATTTTTTGCGAGCGTGGAGATGCTCGACCATCCCGAATGGCGCGGAAAGCCGCTCATCGTGGGTGGCGATGCCGATTCCCGCGGCGTTGTGTCCACGTGTTCTTATGAGGCGCGTCGCTTTGGCGTGCATTCTGCCATGGCCTCGGCCGAGGCGCGGCGCCTGTGCCCGCAGGCCATTTGGACAAACGGACACTTTGATCGCTACCGTGAGGTGAGCGCGCAGGTCATGGCGATTCTCGCCGACGAGACACCGCGCGTGGAGCGTGTGTCCATCGACGAGGCCTTTATCGATATTACGCCGGGCCGCTTTGAGCCCGAGGACCCGCTGCTGGTAGCGCGGCGTATAAGCGACCGCGTTGCGGCGCTGGGGGTGACGTGCTCCATCGGCGTAGGGTGCGACAAGACCGTGGCCAAAATCGCAAGCGAGCGCGACAAGCCGTTTGGACTGACCATTGTGCGCCCCGGTACGGAGCAGCGGTTTTTGGCCGCGCTGCCCGTGTCCGCCATGAGCGGAATCGGGCGTTCGGCCGAGGAGCGACTGCGTCGCATGCGCATCTATACGCTCGGCGAGCTTTCACGCGCGCCAGAGTCCACCCTGGCTGCAATCTTTGGCGTGAATGGCGAGCGCATGCGTCAACGTGCTTTGGGGCTCGAAGTATCCGAGGTCACCAGTCTGGATGAAGAACGTGAAGTTAAATCGGTGAGCAATGAGCGCACCTTTGCGAAGGATTTGACCGAGCGTGGGGATATCGAGGCGGCGATCGCGCTGCTGGGCGAGTCGGTTGGGCGCCGCCTGCGCCGTCAGGGACTGACGGGCGGAACCGTAACACTCAAGCTCAAATACTCTTACGGCAGCGGACGCACGGCACAGCGCCGCTTGCCCCACCCCACCGACGACGAGAATATCTTTGTGGCCGTAGCGCTCGAGCTGCTCGACAATATCTGGCAAGAAGGCATGCACGTGCGTCTGGCGGGTATCGGCATGAGCGACTTCAACCACCAAGGCGGTATCCAAACCGACCTGTTCTGCGAGATCGATGACCGCGGAGCCCAATCCAGCGACCGCCGCGACCTCTCCGTCGCCATCGACGCCGTCCGAGACAAATTCGGCGACACCGCCCTATCCTTCGGCCGCCAATCCCGCTTCTCCTCCCAATGATTTGCGTTTTGTGCAAAAAGAAAGCCGGGCAGCTGCAGATAGTGCAACTGCCCGGCGAACGGTAGAGGGTAGCTAAAAAAGCCCCGTCTCAAATGAGCTACTAGAGGAGGTTGAGGGGGAGCTGGGGAGCGTCGCCCCAGAGCTTCTCGAGGCGGTAGAAGTCGCGGGCCTCGGGGGTGAAGACGTGGACGACGACCGAGCCGTAGTCCATGAGCATCCAGGTCTTCTGCTCGCGGCCCTCGATGGAGAACGGGTGCTCACCGCAAGCCTCGGCGACCTTCTCCTCGATCTCATCGACGATAGAATCGACCTGGCGGTTATTGGTACCGGTGGCGAGCACAAAGTAGTCGCACACGTCGGAGAGCTCAGTCAGGTCGAGCACCTGAACGTCCTCGCCCTTCTTGTCGTAGGCGGCCTGCGCGGCGGCGCGGGCGACATCCTCGGCAGCGACACCGCTCGCGGACAGCGAGGCGGCGGTACGGTCGGACGTGGCAACGAAGCTCTTGTGCTCCACACCTTCAAGAATCTGCTCGTCGGTCATGGTCTCGTCGGCCATGGAATACCTCTTTCTAGACGCACCCGAGCTAGCGCAGCTGGGCGTAATGGTTGTAAATCGTAATAGCAGTGGGATAAAGATAGCGCCCGGACTGGATCACGTAGACCAGACCCTGCGCAAAACAGGAGAAGAACAACTCATCAAGCGTCGACTCCCCCACCATCTTGCGCAGCGCGTGGGCATAATCACCATGGCGGTTGGGCTCGATGGCATCGGCCACAAAGACCACCATATCGAGCGGCGTCATGTCGCAGGCGCCCACGGTGTGACGGTCGACAGCCTGGAAAACGGCCGGCGACAGCTCGGGAAAGAGTTGCGGAAGCTCATAGGCGGCGACAGGACCATGCAAAAGCGGCGTCGCGGCAGACGGAGAGCCGGCAATCTTAATGCCGTAATGCAGAGCGCGCGTGACCAGCTCGTCGTCGGAGAGTACCTTATCCCAGTCGTGAATCAGGCCGGCGGCGGCGGCATCAAAGCGGTCGACGCCATACACCTCGGCCAGATGAAGCGCAGTCTCGGCAACCCCGAGTGAATGAACGTAGCGCTTACGCTTATCCTTCATACGCACATCGAGCAGCTCTTGAATGCGCTTGAGCAGCGCGCGCTCATCGCCCTCAAACTGATCCTCTACCGACAACGTAGACCCCCATCACTCAAAATCTTCTTGACCCAGATCGGCATACAACCCGCGTTTGCGAATATAGCCGAGCACGGACTCGCTCGTAAGATAGCGCACGCTCATGCCACGGGCAACTCGCTTACGAATGTTGGTCGAGCTAATCGCCAGCGCCGGAATCTGGATATAGCGCACGTCAAACGGCAGGCCCGACTCTTTGATTCGGGCACGCGCCGTATCGATATCAAAGCCCGGTCGCGTCGCCGCAATAAACGTGGCAAGCTCGGCGATTCGGTCGGCATCATGCCAGGTCACAATATCGATAATCGCGTCAGCGCCCGTAATAAAGTAGAGCTTTACCTGAGGCGGGTAAAAGTCGCGAAGGGCATGAAGCGTATCGGCCGTATAGGTCACGCCCGGACGGTCGATCTCGAAACGGCTCGCCAAAAAAGCCGGATTCGCAGCGGTGGCGAGGACCGTCATGGCATAGCGATCCTCAGCAGGCGTCACCGGTTTGTCGAGCTTAAAGGCGGGAGAGCCGGCCGGCATAAAGAGCACGGCATCCAAGTCGAGCGACTCGCGCGCCTGCTCGGCGGTAACCAAGTGCCCGTAATGAATCGGGTCGAAGGTGCCACCCATAATGCCGAGCCTAAACTCCTGCCCATCCTTGATAGGCAGCTCGGGCAAACCAATTCCACCGCGCAGCGACATGACTTACTCGCCCTCCGGGGTCTCGGCATCGTCAGCGGCTTCTGCCGCATCGACAACCTCGACGTCCTCGTCCGCAGCATCGGCTACGTCAAAGACCTCAACGGCAACGTCCTCGCCTTCGTCCACAAGCTCCTCCTCGTACTCCGAGAAATCCTCGGCGCCCTCGAAGTCAAAGGCGCGCTGGCAAATGCGGACCTCGTCGCCCGCGCGGCAGCCGGCCTTCTCGAGCGCATCGTCAACACCCATGCGCGCAAACTTGTGCTGCAGGTAGATGACGGCTTCCTCGTTTTCCCAGTCGGTCTGGATGACCATGCGCTCGATGGCGCGACCGACCACGCGGAAGGCATGGGGCTCTTCCTGAACAATGCGGAAACGCTTCTCACGCTGCAGGCGGCGGCGCTCCCACTCATCGTCGCGCAGATCGACCGGCTCATCGGAGACAGCCAACTCGGCGCGCAGCTTAGCCACCTGCTCGCCCACGGCAAGCATCAACGTGTTGAGGCCGGCGCCCGTCACAGCAGACACGGCAAAGAACATATGTCCATCGTCAAGCGCGGCGCGTTTGAGGTCGGCAATCTTGTCAGCCGTGCCCGGCGCATCGCACTTGTTAGCGACTACGATCTGCGGGCGCTCCGAAAGCTCGGCGCCATACTGCTCGAGCTCGCGGTTGATGATGCGATAGTCCTCGACCGGATCGCGATCCTCAAAACCGCCCGTCATATCGACGACGTGCATGATAAGTGCCGTGCGCTCGATGTGGCGCAGGAACTGATGACCCAGGCCACGGCCCTCGCTCGCACCCTCGATAAGGCCGGGGACGTCGGCAACGACATAGGAGTACTCGCCGGCACGCACCATACCCAGGTTGGGCACAAGCGTGGTAAACGGATAATCGGCGATCTTGGGTCGGGCAGCACTCATGCGCGCGATAAGCGAGGATTTGCCCACCGAGGGGAAGCCCACGAGCGCGGCATCGGCCATGAGCTTCATCTCGAGCTCAATCCAGTGCTCCTCGGCCGGCTCGCCCAGCTGGGCGAACGCGGGCGCGCGGCGCACCGACGTCACAAAGTGCGTATTGCCCAGGCCGCCGGCGCCACCGGGCGCTACGACAACGCGCTCGCCATCATGCACCAAGTCGGCAATCTCGAACATCGGGGTCTGCGTCTCGGGGTCGAGCTCGCGCACCACGGTACCCATGGGAACCTTAAGGATCAGGTCCTCGCCGCTCTTGCCGTTGCGGCGGGCGCCCTGACCGTGCGTTCCGCGCTCGGCACGAAAGTGATGCTTAAAGCGATAATCGATCAGCGAAGACAGCTGAGCATCGGCCTGGATGACGACATTGCCGCCACGACCGCCGTCGCCGCCATCGGGGCCACCCTTGGGAACAAAGGCCTCGCGCCTAAACGACATGCATCCGGCACCGCCGTCGCCGCCGCACACGTTAATGCGGCTGATATCGGTGAACTGTGACAACAGAATCGCCTCCTACAAAAAAGAGGGAGACGCTTGAATCCTAAAACTCAAGTGCCTCCCACATATGTGCTCTATGAAGGGTGAATTACGCGTTCGCGAGCGGGCGTACGCTGACCCTGTGCTTGATACCCTTGTGGAACTCAACGGTACCGTCGACCAGCGCGAACAGCGTATCGTCCTTGCCACGGCCAACGTTCTCACCCGGGTGGATGTGCGTGCCGTGCTGACGGACGAGAATCGTGCCCGTGGTTACCGTCTGGCCGGCGAAGCGCTTCGTGCCAAGGCGCTGACCGCGGGAGTCACGGCCATTACGGGAGGAACCGAGTCCTTTTTTGTGTGCCATTGTGTATACCTACTCTTTCGTTACGAGTGTAATCTACTCGGCGACGGGAGCCTCGGCAACAGCCTCGGCCTCTGCCTTGACAGCCTTCTTGGCGCGGGACGTAGCCTGGACCTTCACGATCTTCAGCTTGGTGAGCTGCTGACGGTGACCCTTCAGACGACGATAGCGCTTACGCTTGTGGAACTTGAAGACCAGCTGCTTCTCGCCCTTGAACTGCTCAACGATCTGAGCGGTAACCTTGGCCTTGGCCAGCTTGTCGGGATCGGTGACGATCTTCTTACCATCGTTGAGGAAGATAACCGGCAGGGTGACCTTGTCGCCCTCATTGCCCTCGATCTTCTCGACGGTGATGACATCGTCGGTGGCGACCTTGTACTGCTTGCCGCCCGTGTTAACGATTGCGTACATGTTTACTTGCCCTTCATGCATCAGTTAGTGCAACAGCCGAATATAGTAGCAG